>CAZFUS010000001.1:0-100164 GCA_964522485.1 uncultured Enterobacteriaceae bacterium
AGCCAGCGCCGGGCGTTGTGGAACAGCTGCATCCATGGACCACTCGGTCCGGCCCAGTCGGCGGGCAGCCAGGAATACTGCTGTTTGAGAAACACCCGCTCGGGATGCGGCATAAGAATGGTCACACGGCCGTCTGTGGTAGTGAACCCGGTCAGTCCGCCGAGTGAGCCGTTGGGATTGGCGGGATAGGTATCGGCGGGGTTGCCGTGATGATCGATATAACGCAGCACCGGGATTGCCTGAACAGCGGCCTCCGGATCGGTGAAGCTGGTACGGCCTTCACCGTGAGCGACCGCGATTGGCAGCCGGGCACCGGCCATATCTGCCAAGAGAATCGACGGCGAGTCCATGACCTCGGCGAGGCTCAGGCGCGCCTCGAACTGTTCGGAGCGATTACGCAGGAAGCGCGGCCAGTGTTGGGCGCCGGGGATGAACTCACGTAACTGCGCCAGCATCTGGCAGCCGTTACAGACTCCCAGAGTGAAGGTGTCCTGGCGTTCGAAAAAGGCGGCGAACTGATCGCGCAGGCGCGCGTTGAACCGTATCGATTTTGCCCAGCCGCCGCCAGCGCCGAGTACGTCGCCGTAGGAGAAACCACCGCAGGCGGCAAGACCTGCAAATTCGGCCAGATCGACCGCACCGCTGATGAGATCATTCATGTGCACGTCGATGCTGTCGAAACCGGCACGTTCAAATGCCGCGGCCATCTCCACCTGACCGTTGACACCCTGTTCACGTAGTATCGCCACCCGCGGTCGCTGACCCAGGGACGGAGCTGGCGGCGGCTGGTTCAGTTCTGCAGCCGTGAACGGTACACTCAGGCTCAGACCCGGATCATCCCAGTCGATTGTCTGCTGGTATTCTTCACGCGCGCATTCCGGATTATCCCGCAGACTTTGCATGGCGTAACTGGTCTGCGACCATAGCGTCTGCAGCATCGGCAGTGCGGCATCGTAGATCGTGGTTTGGCCGTTTTGGATGATGAACTGCCGGTTGTCTGTGACGTGGCCAAGATCATGAACATGATCGACAAGGCCGGTATCCGCCAACAGTGTGCGTATCTCGTCCCGATCATCCGCACGCACCTGAACGACAACACCCAGTTCCTCGCTGAAAAGGGCCGCCAGTGGATCGTCACCCAGTGCCGTGATATCGATCGCCAGGCCGGTATGACCGGCGAAGGCCATTTCGCACAGCGTCACGAACAGACCGCCATCGCTGCGATCGTGATAGGCAAGCAGCCGGCCGCTGTCATTCAACATCTGGATGATCCGGAACAGATCGCCGAGATCGCTGGCCTCGATATCCGGCGCTTCACCACCTTTCAGCTCATAAACCTGGGCCAGTGCAGAACCGCCCAGCCGGTTACGGCCACGGCCGAGATCAATCAACAGCAGCCGCGTCTCGCCAGCGCCGGTCTGCAACTGCGGTATCAGTGACTGATGAATATCGGCTACTGGCGCAAACGCGGATACGATCAGAGACAGCGGTGCGGTGACGCGCCGTTCCGTGCCGTCCTGGTGCCAGACGGTCTGCATGGACAGGGAGTCCTTGCCGACGGGAATGGCGATACCGAGTTCACGACACAACGCCGACACCGCGGTAACCGTATCGTACAGGGCGGCGTCTTCGCCGGGCGCGCCGCAGGCAGCCATCCAGTTGGCAGACAGTACGATATCGTCCTGACGCAGAATGCGGGCCGCGCAGAGATTGGTGATGGCCTCTCCGACCGCCATGCGGCCCGAGGCCGGTGGGTCCAGAAGCGCCAGCGGCGTGCGTTCGCCCATCGCCATGGCCTCGCCGGTCAGCGATTCAAAACCGGCAGCGGTCACGGCACAATCAGCAACCGGCACCTGCCAGGGCCCGACCATCTGGTCTCGTACCACGAGACCGGATACGGTCCGATCGCCGATGGTGATGAGAAACCGCTTGTCGGCTACGGCGGGTAACTGCAGAACCCGGTCGGCAGCATCTGCAATACTGATAGCAGCCGTTGCAACCGCATTGGCCTTGCGGCTGACATGTTTGGCACTGCGTTGCATACGCGGCAGGTCGCCGAGCAGGAATCCCATGGGCAGGTCAACCGGATGATTGTCGAAATGCCGATCATGAATCTGCAGCTGCCCCTGTTCGGTTGCGTGGCCGAGGATGGCAAACGGCGCGCGTTCCCGCTGGCAGAGACTTGCGAACAAATTTTCACCGTCGGGCTTGAGCGCGAGCACATAACGTTCCTGCGCCTCATTGCACCAGATTTGCAGAGGTGACATGCCGGGCTCAGCATTCGGTACCTGGCGCAGATCGACGGTCGCGCCACGGCTACTGTCATCGACCAGTTCCGGCAGGGCGTTCGACAGGCCGCCGGCGCCGACATCGTGGATACTGAGGATCGGATTGTCATCGCCCAGCGCCCAGCAGCGATCGATCACTTCCTGGCATCGACGCTGCATTTCCGGGTTGTCGCGCTGCACCGAGGCGAAATCCAGCTCCGCGTCGCTGCTGCCACTCGCCATCGATGAGGCTGCACCGCCGCCGAGGCCGATCAGCATGGCCGGCCCGCCCAGGACGACGAGGCTTGAACCGGCGGGGATGAGCTGCTTGTGGATATGCGGTTCGCGGATCGATCCGATACCGCCCGCAATCATGATCGGTTTGTGGTAGCCGCGATGGCGCTGGTTGTCGTCGTTCTGTTCGAAACTGCGGAAATAGCCCGCCAGTGCCGGCCGGCCGAATTCATTGTTGAAGGCCGCGGCACCGATCGGTCCGTCGAGCATGATCCCGAGTGCCGAGACGATATGGTCCGGCCGGCCGTAATCGGTGATTTCCCACGGCTGCGTATGATCAGGAATGCGCAGATTGGACACGGTGAAACCGCTCATGCCGGCTTTCGGCTTGGCGCCGCGACCGGTGGCGGCTTCGTCGCGGATTTCGCCACCGGCACCGGTCGCGGCACCGGCGTGCGGTGAGATGGCGGTCGGATGATTGTGTGTCTCGACCTTCATCAGCAGATTCACGTTCTCGGCGTGATAGCCGTAACGCTGTTCGCGATCCGGAAAGAAGCGCCTGGCTTCGTAACCGCGACTCACCGCAGCATTATCCTTGTAAGCCGATAATACACGGCCGGGATTGTCATTGTGAGTCTGGCGAATGTAGTCGAACAGGGAGGCATCATCCGTGCGACCGTCGATCGTCCACAGGGCTTTAAAGATCTTGTGCCGGCAGTGTTCGGAATTTACCTGGGCGAACATCATCAATTCGACATCGGTCGGATCGCGCCCCAGTTTTTCGTAACCTTCGGCCAGATAGTCGAGTTCACTGTCGCTGAGCGCCAGGCCGAGCTGCTCGTTGGCCGCACGCAATGCAGCGCCGGGATCCGGTTGCAGCGGGATGACCGCAACCGGTGCCGGTACGGCGGCGGTGAACAACTGTGCAACGTTGTTGCGATGACGCAGAACGGTTTCGGTCATGCGATCGTGCAGCAGCGGCTGCAGCCGATCGAGTGTGGCGGCGTCCGGTTCCGTATCGGTGTGCAGACGCCAGGCGATGCCACGCTCGATGCGGCGGATTTTATTCAGGCCGCAGTTGTGCATGATATCGGTGGCCTTGCTTGACCACGGTGACTGCGTACCGAAGCGTGGTACCGTCAATAACTCGAAGCCATCGGTCTTGTCTGTATACGGTTCGCCATAATCAAGCAAAGTATGGAGCCGCAGACCCTCTTCATTATCCAGAGGCGCATCGAGATCGATGCAATGCAGGTAACGGGCACTGAGGTTGCTGATCACTGGGGCGTGAGCCTGGAGTTCGGTCAGCAGCTTGCGCAGTCGGAAATCGGAACGCGCCCGGCCGCCCTCATGAATGCGGACTGTTGCCGCGGCCAGCGTTTCGTCGATCGGGGTTAGCGTTGGCTTGATGGGCGATGACATATCAATGATGCGTACCTTGCATTAATGCAATTCTTCAACCTTGATGAGCACGTTACTGCGTTCGTCGCGGCTGACCGAACGCTGTTCGAGCAGCCGGCTGTCGTCCCGGCTACCGGACTGTTCGATACCACCCAGCGGGATCCATTCCCCCAGGCGACCTTCGATCACTGTCTGCACATCCTGTAATTGCACGACCGGCGGACCGTAATCCTGCTCCATGCGACTGACACGCGGAGCAACTTCCAGCGTGACCCGGTCATTGCTGACGCGTGGCAGAACATAAAAGCCGGAAGTCACGTCGCGGTATTCATGACCCTCCTGTACCACGACACCGCCCGGCGTCACTGTTACATTCCGGTTGGGCAAAGGGATGGACTGGCCGGATTGAATGAAGGCCGGATAACCTTCCGTTGCCCTCACCTGATAAATGCTGCGTTTGTCGCTGCTGTGATTCCGGTCGCGGAGTGAATATTCTAACCGATTGCCATCCCGATCGCCGACACCGGCTGTAACGTCCCGGCGCCGCTGGCTGGCTCCGCTCTCGATGTCGACACCATCCCCGTCATAACGGCCGCTGACAGACTGTTCGTTCAGGCGCGAGCTGTGCACGTTAGCCTGTCTGACGCTGATCTGCAGCTGTCGCGGCGCGTGGTCGATATCGGCGAGTATTTCGCGGATGGCTTCGATGTTGGCCGGCGAGGATTTGATGATGAGCTGATTGTTCATGCCGGTCAGCGTGCCGCCCGGTTCGACCAGAGGCTTCAGCACCGGAATCACTTCATCCACCAGCCGGTGTTTGAGTGGAATGATCTCCATGACGCGTTCCGCGCCTGTGACCAGAGTCGGCAGCAGCAGCAGGGCGACCAGCCAGTCAGTAAAACGCAACGCTTTCACAGGGCCAGCCGGCGCAGATTCACGTCGGATCTGGCTGCGGTCCATAGCATTTCGAATTCATTCAGTAACACCTGGGCTTGACGGCGGTCATTGAAACAGACACTGGCTTCGTAGCGCGACGATTGCGGCCGGCGCAGATAACCGCAGACATCGGCGATCAGCAGTGCCGCAGGATAGTCATCATGCTCCGGTGCGGCCTGGCGGAGTTCGATAAAACTGCTGAGGTCACCGGCGAGTTGCAGTAACTGATGGCCGCGCTGGGCGATGGTGCGGGCGTTGAAAACGACGATGCGAACCCTGCAGCGCTGCCGGGTCAGAATCATCTGGCGGATGGCCTCGATAACTTCAGGCCGATCGTAAATCATGGGGTCCAGTTCACGGCTGACAATATCCAGGCTGTGACGGCACTGGCGCAGCAGATGCACGGTGGCGAGCTGATTTTCTTCGCGCGTTTCAAGATCCAGCGGCGTAGCGGTTTCGCCGAGGATGTATTGCCCGAAATTGATCATGGCAGGGAACATGGCAGGCACCACACGGGTAATGCCGGCATGATAATGGACGGTCATGCGCGGTACAATTCAGTGTGCCGGCAGTTCGAGTTCCATGGCCCTGTGACGGAGGCCGGCGTCGAGGAACTCCGGGCCGAAGGCCGTGAAGCCGTGACGGCGGTAGAAGTTCATTGCCCGGATCTGGGCGTGCAGAAAAACCCGGCTGACTCCGGTTTCGTGAGCAAGCGTCAGTAGTTCGCATAGCAGGGCACTGCCCAGGCCGCGGCCGCGTGCGGCCGGCAGCACGGCCATGCGGCCGATCTGGCCGGTTCTGAGCAGGCGACCGGTTGCCACCGCGACGCTGTCCAGATTGCCGAGAACATGCAGAGCGTCACCATCCAGTCCGTCCCATTCGAGTGACTCCGGCACGTTCTGCTCCTCGATAAAGACCCGGTGGCGGATGTCGCTGATGATGGCCGAATCGGCCGGCCAGTCGGCGCACCAGATATGAATCTTATGCTCAGTCATCTGGTTTTTGACTGTCTGTCTCTATCCGGCCGCCATTCGCCATTGTGGGAGCGGCTTTCAGGCTGGAAATATGAACTTGATCAAGCACCAATCTTAATTTTATTAGTCACGATCAGGGTTATCTTCATCAAACTCCAGAAGACCCCGGTTGAACAGAATGCGCAATAATTCAACCGCGGTGGCCGGCAGTTCGTCGATGTCGCTGACATCGAGAATTTCATTCTCGGCGATCCAGGCTGCGGTCTGCTGGTCCACGGCATACGCTTCGCCGTTTGCATACAGTACCGCGCTGCTTTCCGCCGCTTGAAACAGGAACCGCGCATCCAGGCTTCGGTACAGCTCGCCGCTGTCGATGCAGGCGGCCCGGAACTTTGTTTCGTCCCATGGGGGTTCCACTGACATGGGCAGCGGTTCAGTCTCGACGCGGGTCAGCTGCCGGCCCAGCCAGCCATCCAGTACGGAGTCGTCAGTCAGTGCTTCGCGCAGCAGATTGCGAAGCGAGGTGCGAACGTCATCGGTCAGTTCGTGACTGTAATCCTGGTATGTCAGCCCGGGATCCGTGTAGCGTCGGTCGCGGCCGTCGAGCAGACTGTCATCGGCGAATGTCGACAGCAGATCCAGGCGGCTCGGCGCGCGGAAGCCGATCGAAAGCGTCATGCAGTTCTCCAGCGCGACACCATGATGGGCGATGCCGGGTGGCAGGTACAGCATGTCACCGGGTTCCAGGACCCAGCGCTGTGTCGCTTCGAAGTCGGGCAGGATTTTCAGATCCAGGCGGGGAATGAAATCGGCTTCCGTATAGTCCCGATCGTTGATCTGCCATTCACGTCGGCCGCCACCCTGTAGCAGAAAAACATCGTATTGATCAATATGCGCGCCGACGCTGCCATGTTCCGGTGCGAAGCTGATCATCAGATCGTCGATACGCCAGGCGGGAATGAACAGAAACTGGCGCAGCAGCTCGGCCGCCGCCGGCACATGGCGTTCGACCCGCTGCACCAGCAGTGACCAGTGGCTCGGAGGCAGTTCGGCGAAGACCGATTCCGGAAACGGGCCATGCCGCACTTCCCAGGGATACTCGCCGTTGCGTTCGAGCACGATGCGCGATTCGACCTCGGGTTCGCAAGCCAGCCCCGCCAGTTCATCCGCCGTGACCGGAGGATGGAATGCCGGCCAGGCACCGCGGATGAGCAGCGGCTGTTTCTGCCAGTAGTCGCGCAGGAAAGCTTCGATGCTCAGACCGCCGAGCAGGGACGGTGGATCGGGATAGGTTGCTTCGGCCCGGGTTTTACCACTCATGATATTTCTGACAACGGCGGACTACGGCGACTGTTATAAACCGTCTGCGAATGAACGCAAAGCACGCGAATGGCCGATGGTATTTCAAGTGCATTCGTATTTATTCGCAGATTGAAAGCTTTTGGCCCGCAACCAGACTCGCTTTCTATAAGCCATAAACCATCAGCTTTCAGTCTTGACACTTTGCGCCAGCGTGATGGCATGGCCTATGTAGTCCTCGGGACGCAGATTGAGCAGCTGTTCCTTGGTCGCTTCCGGCAGCTCCAGTTTCTGGATGAAGTCATGCAGCACGTCCTTGGTGATTGGCTGGCCGCGTGTAAGTTTCTTCAGTTTCTCGTAAGGCTGTTCAATACCATGGCGGCGCATGACTGTCTGCACCGGCTCCGCCAGCACTTCCCAGGCGTCACCGAGATCGCGCGCCAGTATCTGTGGATTGGTTTCGAGTTTGCCGAGACCCTTTTCACAGGCCTGCCAGGCGATCATGCTATGGGCCAGGCCGGTGCCGATATTGCGCAGTGTGGTGGAGTCGGTCAGATCGCGTTGCCAGCGCGAGATTGGCAGCTTGCTGGCGAGATGATCCAGCATGGCGTTGGCGATGCCGAGGTTGCCTTCGGCGTTTTCGAAATCGATCGGGTTGACCTTGTGCGGCATGGTCGAGGAACCGACTTCGCTGTCGACGGCGCGCTGCCTGAAGTAACCCAGAGAGATGTAGCCCCAGACGTCGCGGCAGCAGTCGATCAGGATGGTGTTGATGCGCATGAGCGCATGCGCGTATTCGGCGATGCAGTCGTGCGGTTCGATCTGCGTGGTCAGCGGATTAAACTCGAGTCCGAGTTTTTCCACGCAGTCGCGGCAGATCGCGGGCCAGTCGGCATCCGGATAGGCAACCGTATGAGCGTTGTAATTGCCGACTGCGCCGTTCAGTTTGCCGTATAGTTTGACGCCGGCAAAGACGTCACGCTGCTGTTCGAGCCGGCTGACGAACACGGCCAGCTCCTTGCCCATGGTCGTCGGCGTCGCCGGCTGGCCGTGGGTACGTGCCAGCATGGTGGCATCGGCGTATTTAAGCGCCAGTCCGCGCAGACCGTCGATGAGCTGATTCAGCATTGACAGCAATACTTCGTCGCGCGCCGTCTTCAGCGCCAGCGAATAGCACAGGTTGTTGATGTCTTCCGATGTACAGGCGAAATGAATGAATTCCGACAGCGACTTCAGATCGGGGTCGCGGCTGATCTGCTTGCGCAGGTAATACTCGACCGCCTTGACGTCGTGATTGGTGGTTTCCTCGATGGTTTTGATGCGCTCGGCCGCTTTCATGCCAAAGTTTTCGCCGATTGCCTGCAGGCGCATACGCGCGGTTTTGTTCAGTTTGGGGATGTCGGGCAGGTTATTGGCCGAGAGCGTATCCAGCCAGGCGAGTTCGACAATGACGCGGTGACGGATCAGGCCGTATTCACTGAACAGCGATCGCAGGATATCGGCCTTGTGCGCATAGCGACCATCAGCCGGTGACAGAGCGGTAAGTGTTGATAATTCCATACTGAATCCTGAGCAGCAGACAACTTGATATTTAAGGGCACGGACTCGGCCGGCGGGTGTGAACCGTCTCGATTTCCTCCAGCACATCGGCGGACAGTGTAATGTCCGCAGCGGCTATATTCTGCCGTAATTGCTCCATGGACGTCGCGCCGATTATCGTGCTGGTCAGAAACGGCCGTGAATTCACGAAGGCCAGCGCCATCTGCGCCGGATTCAGGCCGTGCTTTCCGGCCAGTTTTACGTAGGCTTCGGTAGCGGCCACGCCGCGCGGATTTGTATAACGGACGAAGCGATCGAACAGGGTCAGGCGCGCGCCTTTCGGTTTCCGGTTGTCGAGGTACTTGCCGGTCAGTACACCGAAACCCAGCGGCGAGTAGGCCAGCAGGCCGGTCTGTTCGCGGTGCGCCATCTCGGCCAGCCCGACCTCGAAGGTACGGTTCAGCAGACTGTAGGGATTCTGGATGGAAACGATGCGCGGCAGGTCCTCGCGTTCCGCTACACGGAGATATTCCATCACACCCCAGGGTGTTTCGTTGGAGACGCCGATGTGGCGGATCCTGCCGGTCTGAACCAGATCGTTCAGCACGCCGAGCGTCTCGGCGATCGGCACGCCGTTCCGGTTCGGGCTGTGGCTGTAGCCGAGTTTGCCGAAATAGTTGGTGTCGCGTTCCGGCCAGTGCAGCTGATACACATCGATGTAGTCCGTCTGCAGCCGCTTCAGGCTGGCGTCCAGCGCCTTCTCGATGTTGGGCCGGTCCAGTCGCGGCTGGCCGTCACGCATGTAGGATACCCAGTCACCGGGGCCGCAGACCTTACTGGCGATAACGAGTTGGTCGCGGTCCCGCCGCTGTTTAAGCCAGCTGCCGAGATACTGCTCGGTGCGGCCCTGGGTCTTGGCTTGCGGCGGAACCGGGTAGATCTCGGCGGCGTCGATGAAGTTGATGCCCTCGGCCACGGCGTAGTCGAGCTGTTGGTGAGCCTCTGTCTCGGTGTTCTGTTCGCCCCAGGTCATGGTGCCGAGACACAACAGACTGACCTGGACATCGGTATTGCCTAGCGTACGGTATTGCATCGTGTTCGGACGGATCTGCTGACAGATTGGGTCCGCCATATTAAAGTGCCAGTACGACATTACAACCTTGACGCGACGGAGTGCGCCTGATGACGGCCATATGATGGCAATAGCCGAATTTACCCTGCATGCCTTTATCCTGATCCTGGTGGTCGTGGAACCGTTCGCGCTGGCGCCGCTGTTCTCGGCACTGACGGCGACGGAAACGCCGGCACAGCGTCGCCAGACCGCCATCAAGGGTGTTCTGGTCGCCGGCGGCATTCTTACCGTCTTCACGATCATCGGCACCAGCCTGCTCGGCCTGCTCGGCATCGGCATGGCCGCATTCCGCATCGCCGGCGGCATCCTGCTGTTCCTGATCGCGATCGACATGCTGTTCGTGCGCAGTTCGGGCCTGCGCATGACCACGCTCAACGAGCAGCGCGAGGCCGCCCAGCGCGCCGACATTTCCGTGTTTCCGATTGCCATACCCTTGATCGCCGGTCCCGGCGCACTCGCCACCGTCATGCTGCTCGCCCACGAGGGCGGTCGTTACGGCGTCGGGATCGTGCTTGCCGTGGTCTTCCTCGTTCTGGTGATCACTTTACTGATGTTCTTCAGCGCCACAAGGATTCAAAAAGTACTGGGCGAAACCGGCACCAACGTCATTACACGCCTGATGGGTATCATGCTCGCGGCCCTTGCCATGCAGTTTGTCGTGGATGGATTACGGGAGAGTTTTCCGAGATTGGTGGGTTAGGCGGCAATGGTGATTTACAGCATTATCCAGCAGAAGAAAATGAATGAAGTAATCATTAAAGACCGGACGCAGTTTGATACCGAATCAAATAAATTGTTTTATCGAGTCTATCGACAAGCTGAGGATGGGAAAGTATTACTGGAGATTAAAAATGCCAAAGATACTTCAATAGATAGGCACAATAGAATTAGCCAGTATGCTTTTAGTTACAGATGAAATTCATGAGCAATGTATAAAACAGTATCTCCAGATGAAAAACATTGGCTAAGCTGGCACAAAATCCAGTGCCACTCCATTATTACACCATCTTTCACCGGTCGGTTCGGGTCCATCGTCAAATACATGGCCCTGGTGACCGCCACATCTGGCGCAGTGATATTCCGTCCGCGTGTAGATCAGGAAGTTGTCTTCCTTGGTTCCGATATGGTCTTTCATGACCGTCCAGAAGCTTGGCCAGCCGGTGCCACTTTCATATTTCCACTCCGATTTGAACAGCGGCAGTGCGCAGGCGGCGCAGACGTAGGTGCCTTCACGTTTTTCCTGATTGAGCGGACTGGTGCCTGGCCGTTCGGTGCCTTCCTCGCGCAGTACGTAGAATTCATCCTCGGTAAGAATTTTGCGCCATTCGTCCTCGCTCTTGTTCATCTTTTCGATATTGCCATGTTCGGCAATGACGGGTGTGGACAGGCGGTGCAGCACGACTGGTGCCAGTGCCACGGCGGACGCACCGATCAGAAAGCGACGTCGATTCATTTTCCTATTCCCCTGCGAACAGTGACTGCTAATGTCTGGTAGTTGGGAGTCGGGACAGACGGCGTTGGTTCCGGATACGTGACTGAAATCAGGGTTTCCCCGGACGGTGCGATTATTCGGCGATTAATCGGATTCACACATCCCGTGCCGGCGCACGGGCATGTCGTCGATGCGGCTGAACATTCGGCCAGGCGAAATGTCAGGTATTGCATCAGTCGGGTACGTAGGCGTACTCGAGTTTCATGCCGTCCGGGTCGCGAAAGAACAGTGCGTAGTAGCCGGGCACGTAATCATATTCCCGTGGCGGATCGATAATATCCGCGCCGATGTCCTGCAATATCTTGTACAGGCGGTCGACGGATTCGGGCGAGCCGGCGGCGAAGGCAAAGTGATGCAGGCCGACGCTGTAGTACCGATGGTTGTTCTGCTTGAATTCCGGCCTGGCTTCCCAGATGGAATACATGAAGCCGTCACCGGCAAGGATGAGCACGCGGCAGTCGTTATCCGCGTGCGGCGCACCCTTGGTGTCGATGAAGGGTTTGACGCCGATCTCCTCGGACAGGCGCAAATAAAAGCCCCGTGCTTCTTCCCACTGATTGACGGTCAGGGCAATGTGGTGGATGCCTTTGGCGGACATGACGAACCCCGGTTAACGGCGAAAGAAAAAATTGACAATTACAGTCAGTACGATGCTGAGAATGATCATCGATGTGATCGGAACGAACAGACCGCCGTGCTCGCCCTTGATATGGATGTCACCGGGCAGCTTGCCGAACCAGTTGATCAGCCACGGCGCATAGGTCAGGGCAAGCCCGACCAGGACCAGAAGTACACCGATGAAGACGATCAGTTTGCCAAGCATGAAAAAATCTAATAAATCCGCGAAAAACGCGAATGAACGTAAAAAGTCAGGGTATTATCTCTTCGCGTTTATTTGCGTGCATTTGCGGACTTTATTTACCTGGTTGCTTGACCATCCGCAGATACGGCTTCAGCGTCCTCCAGCCTGCCGGGAATTTCTCTTTCGCGGCATCATCGCTGACCGAGGGCGGAATGATCACGTCCTCACCCGGTTTCCAGTTCACCGGTGTGGCGACCGTATGTTCGGACGTGAGCTGGATTGAATCGAGCAACCGCAGCACTTCGTCGAAATTGCGGCCGCTGGTCATCGGGTAGATAAGCATGGCCTTGATTTTCTTGTCGGGACCGATGATGAACACCGTGCGCACGGTAGCGTTATCGGCCGGTGTCCGGCCCTCGGCACTGTCACCGGCATCCGCGGGCAGCATGTCGTACAGTTTCGCAACCTTGAGATCGGTGTCGCCGATCATCGGATAGTTGGGCGCGGTACCCTGCGTTTCCTCGATGTCCTTGGACCAGTTCCTGTGATTGTCCACCGGGTCCACCGACAGTCCGATGATCTTGCAGTTGCGTTTATCGAACGCGGGCTTGAGTTTGGCCATGTAACCCAGCTCGGTCGTGCATACCGGAGTGAAATCCTTGGGATGCGAAAAGATGATGGCCCACGAATCGCCGATCCAGTCGTGGAACCGGATTCTGCCCTCGGTCGTTTCCGCCTCGAAATCAGGCGCGGTGTCATTGATGCGTAATGCCATGGTCGTTCTCCTCACAGCGTGTCTGGCTGCAGATTATATAATTTGGACAGGAGCGTATTTAATTCGATTCCGCTATGAAATATACGAACACTCTATAAATGGCTGACTGTAGCCTGTCGGTATCCCGGGACGGGGTCATGTGGTACCTTTGCGCGACTCTGTATCTGGCATTCCGATTGCAATCATGCAAACCCTGACGTTAACCCGCCCGGATGACATGCATCTGCACCTGCGCGATGGCGAAGTACTGTCCGGCGTTCTGCAGGACAGCGCCCGCCAGTTTGCGCGAGCGATCGTCATGCCCAATCTGAAACCGCCGGTAAGAACGGTGGCGGAGGCGGCTGCCTACCGCGACCGGATACTCGCCGCACTGCCTGCCAGCGTGGACTTCAAACCGCTGATGACATTGTATCTCACCGAAGCGACGCCGCCTGCGGAAATCCGCGCCGCCGCCGACAGCGGCTTCGTCCATGCCGTGAAATACTATCCGGCCGGGGCGACCACCAACGCCGAGTCCGGCGTGCGCTCCATAGCCGCGGTCTACCCGGCGCTGGAGGCCATGCAGGACGTCAATCTGCCGCTGCTGGTGCATGGCGAGGTGACCGACAGTCATGTGGATATTTTTGATCGCGAAGGAGTCTTTATCCACCAGATACTGGCGCCGCTGCTGGATGAATTTGCCGGTCTGCGGGTTGTTTTCGAGCACATTACCACGGCCGAGGCGGTCGCATTCGTCGAAAACGGTCCGGAACGGCTGGCGGCGACCATTACGCCGCAACATTTACTGTTCAATCGCAACGCACTGCTGGCCGGCGGTCTGCATCCGCATCACTACTGCCTGCCGGTGCTGAAGCGCGAACATCACCGTGAAGCGCTGGTCAACGCGGCAACCGGCGACTGTCCGAGGTTTTTTCTCGGTACCGACAGTGCGCCGCACGCTCGCGAAACAAAGGAGCATGCTTGCGGCTGCGCCGGCGTTTACTCAGCGCACAGTGCGCTAGAATTCTATGCCATGGTTTTCGAGACCAGCGGCGCCCTCGACCGGCTGCAGGCCTTCGCCAGCGAACGCGGCGCCGATTTCTACGGCCTGCCACGCAACAGCGACAGTGTTACCCTCGAACGCAAAGTGTGGACTGTCCCCGCCAGTCTGCCGTTTGGCAATCAGCAGGTGGTGCCGCTGGGCGCGGGAAGCGAGATTGCATGGAAACTAATCAACTGAGCCAGGCACAGGATACGGCTCCGGCGACGGCCAGGCAGCGTTTCCGCGGTTTTTTGCCTGTGGCGGTCGATGTCGAGACCGGTGGTTTCAATTCGGCCCGCGATGCGCTGCTGGAGATTGCGGCGGTGATTCTGTCTCTGAACGATCAGGGACAGTGGCATCCGCAGCGCACGGTGGCCTATCACGTGAGACCGTTCGATGGCGCCAACATCGAACGCGAGGCGATCGAGTTCAATGGCATCGATCCGTTTCATCCGCTGCGCCCGGCGGTGCCGGAAAATGATGCACTCGGACGTATCTTTACTGCCGTGCGCACGGCCATGAAAGAGCACGGATGCAAACGCGCCATTCTGGTCGGTCACAATGCCGCTTTCGATCTGAACTTCCTCAACGCCGCGGTTGAACGCTGCGGCATCAAGCGCAACCCGTTTCACCCGTTCAGCACTTTCGACACGGTATCGCTGGCAGGCCTGGCCTACGGCCAGACCGTACTGGCGCGCGCGGCTGAAGCCGCCGGTATCGAATGGGAAAACGATCGCGCGCATTCGGCGGCGTATGATGCCGAACGGACGGCGGAACTGTTCTGCGCGATCGTGAATCAGTGGGATGGAAAAGGGTGAAAAGTCGGAAGTGAAATGTGAAAAGGGAAAATAGAGCGGTAGCTGCTTGTTACTCTTCACATTTCACTTTTCACGTATCTTCACCCTCCAGTCATCCGCCAGTGTGATCAGCCGCTCTTCATCGATGGTGGTCAGTTCGCTGTCTTCGAGCAGATGTCTGCCGTTCACCCAGACGTCGCTGATCTGCTGGCGGCTGGCGGCATAGATGAGCTGCGAGACCGGATCGTAGACTGGCTGGGTTGCCGGTTGCATGAGATCGACAGCGACGATGTCGGCAGCCTTGCCGATTTCCAGCGAACCGATTTCATTATCCAGTCCCAGTGCCCGGGCGCCGTTCAGGGTCGCCATGCGCAACGCCTGCCAGGCCGGCACCGCGCTGGGATCGCCGGCGACCGCCTTGCCGAGCTGCGCCGCCGTGCGCGCTTCGCCGAGCATATCCAGATCGTTGTTGCTGGCCGCACCGTCGGTGCCCAGCGCCACGTTGACGCCACGCTGGAGGAGCGCCTGTACCGGACAGAAGCCATTCGCCAGCTTCAGGTTGGATTCCGGGCAGTGCGCGACATGCACGCCGTAACGGGCGACGAGATCGAGCTCCGCTTCATCAAGCTGGGTCATGTGCACGGCAATCAGACGTTCACTCAGCAGGTTCATGGATTCCAGTTTGGCAAGCGGCCGCTGGCCGTGCTGTTCTATCGCCTGATCGACCTCGAAAGCGGTTTCATGCACATGCATGTGGATCTGCAGATTGAGTTCATCGGCATAGGTGGCGAGTTTCTGCATCGGCGCGTCCGAAACCGTATACGGTGCATGCGGCGCGAATGAACAGCTTATCAGCGGATTGTGTTTGAACCGGTCACGCACGTCCAGGCCCTTGTGAATGTACTCTTCGGCGGTCTGCGCCCAGGGTGTGGGAAAGTCGATGACAATCAGGCCGACATTGATGCGCATGCCGATTTCGGCGGCGACGACGGCGGCGTGATCCGGAAAGAAATACATGTCGTTGAAACAGGTGGTGCCACCGCGCAGCATTTCCGCGATCGCCAGCCGGGTGCCGTCCTCGACGAAATCCGGCGACACCCACTGCTGCTCGGCTGGCCAGATGTGCTCCTGCAGCCAGGTCATCAGAGGCAGGTCGTCGGCCATACCGCGAAACAGTGTCATGGCTGCATGCGTATGAACATTGGCGAGACCGGGTATGAGTACGTGGCGGCCGAGTTCATGGGTTTCTCCTGCCTGATAGCGCCCGGCGGCTTCGGCTGCGGGCAGCAGGTCGACAATCCGGCCGTCGTTGATGGCAACGGCATGATCTTCCAGCACGACGTGATCCGGCTGTACCGGTACGATCCAGCGCGCGGTAATCAGCGTGTCAATGTTGACGGGTAGACTGGCATTCATAGGTATAATAGGTTTTATGTTATTACCACATTCTAACGAACCGCCTGTCCCGAGTCCCTGTTGCCGGATCCGTTCATGAATTCCGTGTCTGTCAATCGCGACGCTGCAGCGGACAGCATGCCCGACACCATCCGGGCAATGGTCTGGGAAGATAATAGGCTGCAGTTGCTCGATCAGCGCCGGTTGCCGTACGACGAGACGTGGCTGACGCTGCATGATGCCCCGGCGGTAGCCCGGGCTATCCATGACATGGTCGTACGCGGCGCGCCGGCCATCGGCATAACCGCGGCGTATGGCGTTGTCCTCGCGGCACGGGCTGCCTGGCTTACGGCCGGCCCGGCCTGGCGCGAGGCCATTGAGCCGGATCTGACCACCCTCGCGGCGGCCCGGCCGACAGCGGTGAATCTGCACTGGGCGCTGGCGCGTCTGCAGCGCCGGTTTCCAGGCATCAATGGCGATCCGGAGCCGGCCCTGCTCGCTGAAGCCCGCGCTATCCACGACGAGGATGTCGCCGCCAACCGCGCGATGGGCGCAAGCGGAGCCGATGTGATTGGTCGCTGCAATGCTGTATTGACTCATTGCAACACCGGTTCGCTCGCCACCGGCGGCTTCGGTACCGCGCTGGGTGTGGTACGCACGCTCTGCGGCCGTGGCGACCTCCGGCAGGTGTACGCCACCGAAACCCGGCCATGGCTGCAGGGTGCGCGGCTGACTGCCTGGGAGCTGGTCAGGGACGCCGTGCCGGCGACGCTGATCGCCGACGGCGCGGCCGCGGCGCTGCTCAGCCAGGGCAACGTGCAGTGGGTGATTGTCGGCGCGGATCGCGTGGCAGCCAATGGCGATATTGCCAACAAGATCGGCACCTACGCGCTGGCGCTGGCCGCCCGCAGTCACGGCGCCGGGTTCATGGTCGTGGCCCCGACCAGTACCGTGGATTTGGCTACTTCCAGTGGCGCGGACATCGTGATTGAAGACCGCGGTGCTGCCGAGCTGCTTGGCTATGGCGGCCAGTCCACGGCGGCGCCGGGCATCAATGCCTGGAATCCGGTTTTCGACGTTACGCCGGCCGGGCTGGTCGATGCACTGGTGACCGAAAAAGGCGTCCTGAAGCAGCCGGACACCGTCTCGCTCGCCCGCCTCATGCAGTCCTGAACGGATCATCGCAGCTTGTACGACCGAGAGCGCCTTCAGGGCGCCGGTTATGGTAAAATTCCAGACTTTTGATAAGCCGCCAGGCAGTCTCCGTACGGGTGCCGTCCGGCGCCCTTAAGAAGAATTATGAACTGGTTACTGATCCCGTAATTGGACTGACAGAACACTATGGCTGAACCCGGTATCGCGCGCAGTATTTCCCCCGTCAATATCGAAGACGAAATGCGGCAGTCCTACATGGACTACGCCATGAGCGTCATCGTCGGCCGTGCGCTGCCGGACGTGCGCGACGGCCTCAAGCCGGTGCACCGGCGCGTGCTGTACGCCATGCACGAAGCCGGCAACGACTGGAACAAACCGTACCGCAAGTCCGCGCGCGTGGTCGGTGACGTCATCGGTAAATACCACCCCCACGGCGATTCCGCCGTGTATGACACCATCGTGCGTATGGCGCAGGCGTTCTCGCTGCGTTATGTCCTTGTCGATGGCCAGGGCAACTTCGGTTCGGTCGACGGCGATGCGCCGGCGGCCATGCGATACACCGAAGTACGCATGGCACGCATCGCGCACGAAATGCTGGCTGACATCGACAAGGAAACCGTCGATTTTGTGCCGAACTACGATGGCAGCGAGCGCGAGCCGTCGGTACTGCCGGCGCGGATTCCGAATCTGCTGGTCAATGGCGCCAGCGGCATCGCCGTTGGCATGGCGACCAACATTCCGCCGCACAACCTGAACGAGGTGGTGCGTGCGTGTATTACGCTGATCGACGACCCGACCACACCGATTGAAGTGCTGATGCAGCAGATCCCGGGGCCGGATTTCCCTACTGCCGGCATCATCAATGGTTCCACCGGTATTCACGAGGCCTATCGCACCGGTCGCGGCCGGGTGCTGATCCGGGCCCGCACCGAGATCGAGGAAGACGACAACGGCGCGGCCCGCATTGTCGTCACCGAACTGCCGTATCAGGTCAACAAGGCACGGCTGCTGGAAAAGATCGCCGAGCTGGTCAAGAACAAGAAGATGACCGGCATTCGGGAGCTGCGCGACGAGTCTGACAAGGACGGCATGCGCATGGTCATCGAGCTCAAGCGCGGCGAAGTGACCGAGGTGGTGCTGAACAATCTGTATCAGCACACTGCCATGCAGACGGTGTTCGGTGTCAACATGGTGGCTCTGGAAGACGGCCAGCCGCGGGTGCTGAATCTTAAACAGCTGCTCGAGGCCTTCATCCGCCATCGCCGCGAGGTCGTCACCCGGCGGACAGTATATGAACTGCGCAAGGCGCGCCAGCGTGCGCATGTGCTGGAAGGTCTGGCCGTGGCGCTGGCCAACATCGATGAAGTCATCCAGCGGATCAAGCAGTCACCAACGCCGGCCGAGGCCAAACAGGCTCTGCTCGAACCACTGTGGAATTCGGGCATGGTCAATGAAATGCTCAAGCGTGCCGGTTCGGAAGCCTCGAAGCCGGATGATCTGCCGCCGGAATTCGGTCTGCAGGACGACGGTTACCGCCTGTCCGATACCCAGGCGCAGGCCATTCTTGACCTCAAACTGCAGCGTCTGACCGGGTTGGAGCAGGACAGAATTCTGAAGGAGTACGGCGAACTGCTGGATACCATCGCCGATCTGCTGGATATTCTCGCCCGGCCGACGCGACTGATGGAGGTTATCCGCAAGGAATTCGAGGATATTGTCGAACGCTTTGGTGATACGCGCCGCACCGAGATCATCGAGGACACCCAGCACCTGAGCATGGAAGATCTGATCACCGAAGAAAATGTGGTGGTCACGCTGTCGCATGCCGGCTATGCCAAGCGCCAGCCGATCTCCGACTATCGTTCGCAGCGGCGCGGCGGCCGTGGCAAGGCGGCGACGACGATGAAGGACGAGGACTTCATAGACAAGGTCTTCATCGCCAGTACCCACGACACGGTGCTGTGCTTCTCCAGCCGCGGCAAACTCTACTGGCTCAAGGTCTATGAACTGCCGCAGGCCGGGCGTACCGCGCGCGGCAAGCCGATCATCAATCTGCTGCCGCTGGAAGAGGGCGAGCGCATCAATACGCTGCTGCCGATCCGCGAATACAGCGAAGACAAATTCCTGTTCATGGCAACCGCCGACGGCACGGTGAAGAAAACGCCTCTGACAGCATTCTCGCGGCCGCGGCCGTCCGGGATTATCGCCATTGATCTGGTCCCGGATAACTGGCTGATCGGCGTTGAGCTAACCGACGGTCAGCAGGATGTCATGCTATTCAGTAACGCCGGCAAGGCGGTGCGTTTCAATGAAGGCAGCGTACGTGCCATGGGCCGGACTGCGCGCGGTGTGCGTGGCATCAAGCTGGGTCCGGACCAGCGGGTGATTTCATTGCTGGTGCCGAGTGTGGACTGCACGGTTCTGACGGCGACTCTGCACGGTTACGGCAAGCGCACCGATGCGACCGACTATCCGCCCAAGGGGCGCGGTGGTCAGGGTGTCATATCCATCAAGACTACGGACCGTAACGGAGAAGTCGTCGGCGCCATCTGTGTCAGCGAGGATGACGAGGTCATGCTGATCAGTGATCGTGGCACCCTGATCCGCACACCGGTACGGGATGTTTCGCGTCTGGGCCGCAATACCCAGGGTGTGCGTCTGGTTTCGCTGGGTGAGGGTGAGCGCCTGGCCGGCCTGCAACGCATCAATCAGGTAGAAGAGGCCATCGACGGGGTAGTCGAGGTACCGGTCGATGATGGTAACGATAACGTTAATGAAGGAGAGGATCGTGAGTAGTGTGCTGCAGCAAGTGTTGGGATCACGCTATGCCCTGAACGGACCCGGGCCCGGACGTGCCTGGAATTTCAGTGCCGGGCCGGCCATGTTGCCGCAGGCAGTCATGGAACAGGCACGTGCGGAATTGCTGGACTGGCAGGGCACCGGCATCTCGGTGCTGGAAATGGGCCACCGCACGCCCGAATTCAAACGCATTGCCGCCCGTGCCGAAGCCGATTTGCGGGCGCTGCTGAAGATTTCCGACGATTATGCCGTCCTGTTCCTGCAGGGTGGTGGCACCGGCCAGTTCGCCATGGCGCCACTCAATCTGCTGCGTGGCCGCGACAGCGCCGATTATGTTGTCACCGGCCACTGGTCCCAGAAGGCATGCGGGGAGGCGGAACGGTTCTGCAACGTCAACGTGGCTGCCGACAGCGCGCCCGGCGGATTCCGTTCCATTCCGGCACGTCACAGCTGGCGACTGAATCCGGATGCCGCCTATGTCTATTACTGTGCCAATGAAACGCTGCTTGGTGTCGAGTTCAAGGACATTCCCGAAACCGGCGATGTGCCGCTGGTCGCCGACATGACGTCGAATCTGCTGGCCCGGCCGCTGGACGTTTCGCGTTTCGGACTCGTGTTTGCTGGTGCCCAGAAAAACATAGGTCCGGCCGGACTCGCCATCGTCATCGTGCGTAAAGACCTGATTGGTCAGGCCCGCACGGCGATTCCAAGCCTGGACGACTATGCACTGCAGGCCAAAGAAAACTCCATGCTCAATACACCGCCGACCTTCAACTGGTACATGGCCGGTCTGACATTCCGCTGGCTGCTGGATCAGGGCGGGCTCGAGGTCATGGCTGAAACCAATCGCCGCAAGGCACAGAAACTGTACGCTATGATCGACGCGAGTGAACTGTATAGCAACGACATCGAACCGGCCTGCCGTTCGGACATGAATGTCCATTTCCTGCTGGGTGATACATCGCTGGAGGCGCATTTTCTGGAAATGGCCGAAGATGCCGGGCTCAAGGCCCTGGCCGGACATCGTGCCACCGGCGGCCTGCGCGCCAGCATCTACAATGCCATGCCGGAAGCGGGCGTCGACGCACTGATCGATTTCATGCGTGAGTTCGAACGTCGGCACGCCTGAGCGGGCCGCCATAGTACCCGGGCAGGAGCGCTATCTCTGGCCCGGCCAATCCGTAATCATGAGGTAGAGCATGCTCAGGGCTTATACGCTCGAAGACGGCAGACTCGTGGATCTGGAGCTCGGCGACCGTCGTGAGGTCTTCCGTCAGGCTGTCTGGATTGATCTGATTGACCCGACTGACGAGGAACGGGATCTCGTGCAGGGACTGTCACGGCGTGAACTGCCCGATGCCGCGGATGTGGAAGAGCTTGAGGCCAGTGCGCGTTCCTATCTTGATGAAAGCGGTCTGCATATCACCTCGTTCTTTCTGGTTGATTATGACGATCGGGCGCGCAATATTTCGGTCGCCTTTATTGTTCACAATAATTGCCTGGTTACTCTGCACGAACGGGACCTCTCGGTATTCCGGCTGCTGCGTTTACGGGCGCGCCGCGATCCGACACTGGTACCGGATGCCATGACACTGCTCATCAATCTGTTTGATACCAAGGTCGAGTCGCTGTCCGATACACTCGAATGGACCTATTCGACACTGGAGCAAATCGCCCAGCGTGTACTGGAAGACCCGGAGGCGGATCTTGAGGCAGCCATCGACGATCTGGCTGAACAGGAAGATATCAACGGCAAGGTTCGCCTGTGTCTGATGGATACCCAGCGAGCTCTGACGTTTCTGCTGCGACGGGCAAAGCTCAGCAGTGAGCACGCTGTGCAGGTCAGGGAAATCCAGACTGATATTGAATCACTGATACCGCACAATAATTATGTTTTTGAGAAGGTGAACTTCCTCATGGATGCGGCCCAGGGTTTTATCAGCATCGAACAGAACAAGATCATCAAGATATTCTCGATAGCGGCCGTAGTGTTTCTGCCGCCCACCCTGATCGCCAGCATCTATGGTATGAATTTCAGACTGATGCCGGAGCTGGACTGGGCATTCGGCTATCCGTTTGCGATTGTTTTGATGGTGCTGGCGGGGCTGGCGCCTTATGCTTATTTCAAGTGCAAGGGCTGGCTGTGAATAATAGAACACATGCTTAAGCAGTAATCGAGGCCGCGGTACGAAATCTGCCCGGTGTTTATCAGGCATCCGGCAGCAATCGGTTGAACCGGACGACAGGCGCTATGGCTGACGAACCCAAAAAACTGCAGGAACTGCGCGCGCAGATCGATGAGATCGATGCGAAACTGCTGGAACTCATCAGTCAGCGGGCACGGCTGGCGAGAGAAGTCGCGCGGGTCAAGAATGCTGATCGTAATAACGACGGCTGTTACCGGCCCGAGCGCGAGGCGCAGGTACTGCGGCGTATCGTATCCCGCAACACGGGCCCGTTATCGCAGGAAGAAATGGCACGGCTGTTCCGCGAGATCATGTCGGCCTGCCTGGCGCTGGAACAGCCGCTCAAGATTGCCTATCTCGGACCTGAAGGTACGTTTACACAGCTCGCCGCACTCAAGCATTTCGGTCATTCAATATCCACGGAGTCGCTGGGCAGTATCGACCAGGTATTCCGTGAGGTCGAGGCCGGTGTCTGTCATTTCGGCGTGGTGCCGATCGAGAACTCCATTGAAGGCGTGGTCAATCATACTCTCGATATGCTGATCAATTCACCGCTGAAGATCAGCGGCGAAGTGGAACTGCGTATTCATCATCACCTGCTCGGCAAGGTCAGCGATCTGTCGCAGGTGAAACGCGTCTACTCGCATCAGCAGTCACTGGCGCAATGTCGGCGCTGGCTGGATGAAAGCATGCTTGCAGCCGAGCGTGTGGCTGTCAGCAGCAACGCCGAGGCGGCGCGCCGGACCGCGGCCGAAACGGACAGTGCCGCCATCGCCGGTGAAGCTGCGGCCGAGATTTATAAACTCGGTTATCTGGCGCGGAACATCGAAGACCATCCGGATAACACTACGCGCTTTCTGATCATCGGCCGGCACACTACACCGCCCTCGGGCGATGACAAGACCTCGCTGCTGGTTTCGGGTCCCAACCGCGCCGGCCTTTTATACGATCTCATCAAGCCGCTGGCCGATAACAATATCAATATGACTCGCATGGAATCGCGGCCGTCGCGCATGGCCCTGTGGGATTACGTGTTTTTCATCGATATCCTGGGGCATGCTCAGGATGAGGGTGTAGCGGCGGCTCTGAAGGCACTGGAGGCCAAGGCGGGCATTTTGAAGCTGCTGGGATCGTATCCGCGAGCAGTTTTATGACATGTGGGAGCGGCTTTCAGCCGCGATGATTTATGATTTCTGGCCTTCCGGCCGGGTCCCTTTCTTTTGCGCGGCCAAAAGAAAGGGACGAAAGAAAAAGCCGCCCGGAGTGCCGCGCATTTCCTGCGCTTCGCGGCTTTGTTACGGCGCTCCGCCCACGGCACATCCGTATGCCGAGGGCGGAGGCGCGGCGTCCTGCCGCGCCCCTCCGGGCGCCGGTCAAAGCCTTGCGATGCTTGGGCGCGTCACAACGGGATTTGGATTGGATCACTTCAGGTCTGGTTGATACGACGATGTGCGTATGATCGGGCCTCTGGGGCCGGTTTTTTTAGCCCCTCGATCGCGCCGAGCACAGACTGCAGGGCCCGGAGACAAGCCCGAAGGGGCGCGCCACGGACGGCGCGCGGTGACCCTCGGGACAGGGAGGGCCCGTGGGTCACCCGCCGGGACCCAGGCTGCGCGCAGGGGACTCCGTGAAACGGAGCGCGATCATGGGGTGTCCTTCTCTTTGGACAGGCAAGAGAAAGGCACCCGCACCTTCAGGTGCGGAAGTATTGATCGTTTTGGCCGTGCAAAAGAAAGGGACCCGGGGTGCAGGGACCGGAGGTCCCGCGTCTCAGGGCGTGAAAATTTATAACGATTCTCTCGAATCTCAAATGAATGGCTTGGGTCCAGGTGTGACTGGTGAGTAAAGAGTGGATAGTCAATAAGGAAACCGGCGGTCGCGTGGACTGGCTCGATTGCGATTTTTCGCATCTGGCGGTTCCGGGTGTCGCCGGTCTGACGCCTTATCACCCCGGCAAACCGATCGAGGAACTCAAGCGCGAGTTGGGACTGGATGACATCATCAAGCTCGCCTCGAACGAAAATCCGCTCGGACCGGGCGAGGCGGCGCGTGCTTCACTGATGGATCTGCCGGATATCGGTCGCTATCCGGATGGCAGCGGTCACGCGCTGCGGGCGGAGCTGGCCGAGCATCATGGCATCCGCGCCGATCAGATCACGCTTGGCAACGGTTCCAATGATGTGCTCGAACTCATTGCGCGTACCTTTGTGGGACCGGGTGACGAGGTCGTGTTTTCCGAACATGCTTTTGCCGTGTATCCGCTGGTGACCCAGGCGGTTGGCGGCAAGGCTGTAGTCGTGCCGGCGGACAATTACGCCCACGATCTGCGGGGTATGGCCCGGGCGGTAACCGAACGGACCAGGGTCATGTTCGTCGCCAATCCGAACAATCCCACTGGAACCTGGGGTACGGCATCGGAACTGCGCGAACTGATTGAATCGCTTCCCGGGCACGTCATCCTGGTACTCGACGAGGCATATTTTGAATATGCCCAGGCAGCTGATTATCCCAATGCGAGTATCTGGGTCAGCGAGGTGCCTAACCTGGTGGTCACGCGCACCTTCTCCAAGGCTCACGGTCTGGCCGGCCTGCGCATCGGTTACGGGATCTCGCATCCGCAGATCGCCGATCTGCTTAACCGT
The DNA here is from genome assembly GCA_964522485.1 of uncultured Enterobacteriaceae bacterium. Lineage (GTDB taxonomy): Bacteria > Pseudomonadota > Gammaproteobacteria > Methylohalomonadales > Methylohalomonadaceae > Methylohalomonas. Next base: position 24,847 of record CAZFUS010000001.1, read on the forward strand.
GTCCGGCAGCCGTTCAATGTCAATGCAATTGCCATGCAGACAGCCATGGCAGCCCTGCGTGATAGCAGGCATGTTGAACGCAGCCTGGAAATCAATAAGGCCGGCATGCAGCAACTGATCGAAGGCTTCGATAGCCTCGGCATTCACTACCTGCCATCACTCGGCAACTTTATCTGTATCGACATGGAACAGCCGGCGCGTTCCATTTATGATGCGTTACTGAGGGAGGGCGTGATTGTCCGGCCAATTGACAACTACGGCATGCCCAATCATCTGCGCGTCACCATCGGCCTGAAGGAGGAGAATGCGCGGTTTCTCGCGGCGCTTGCGAAAGTGCTGGGAGATTAGGCAGGAATATTAATTAACTGCTTCTGCCGAAAAAATTATCCGCAAATGCACGCGAATAGAAACATAGAAAAGAAGGGCTGTAGATAAAAAATAGAACAGTTATTGTCCAGCCATGACATCCATTAGCGTTTATTGGCATTCATTCGCGGACTGTATTTATACATTAGGAAAGAGATTTGGGAGATCCATTCCACATTGAACACCTGACCGTAATCGGCGTCGGCCTGATTGGTGGCTCGCTCATTCGCGCCCTGCGGCGTGCCGGCTGTGTCGGCCGGGTTATCGGCGTTGGCCGCAGCCGCGAGGCGCTGGAACGTGCGCAGACACTGAACGTGATTGATCAGATCTGTACCGATCTGCCACAGGCGGTGGCTGGTGCCGATGTCGTTGTTCTGGCGACACCGCTGGAAACCACCCCTCGCCTGCTGGCCGATATGAGTGATGCACTGAACGATCATACGATCGTGACCGATGTCGGCAGCGTCAAGGGCAATGTTATCAATGCCGCCCGCGAGTCGCTCAGTTCCAGTCAGTTCAGCCGCTTTGTGCCAGGACATCCGGTCGCGGGCACTGAAAAAAGCGGTGTCGAAGCCTCGTTTGCTGAACTGTTTGATCGGCACCGTGTGATTCTGACGCCGGTAACGGAAACCGATCCACACGCCGTCGATCAGATCGATCAGATGTGGCGGCAGTGCGGTGCCGAAGTGGTGCACATGCCGACGCGCCAGCACGATGCCATCCTGGCTGCTACCAGCCATCTGCCGCATATGCTGGCTTATGCACTGGTCGACTGTCTTGCCGGCATGGGTGAGCATGAAGATATCTTCCGCTTCGCGGCCGGGGGCTTTGCCGATTTTACCCGGATCGCTTCCAGCAATCCGCATATGTGGCATGACATCTGTTTCGCGAACCGCGATGAACTGTTGACAGCCCTGGAACGCTTCCAGCAACAATTGCAGTTGCTGGCCGATGCCATACGCGACGCTGACCGGAACGCGGTGCTGGAAATGTTCACGCGTGCCAAAACGGCCCGCGATCACTACAGTGACCTGCGCGCGGCGGGGCGGACCGTCGCCGGTACACCATCCCCAGCTACCACGGACAAAGACGGCGCATGACCGCTACCCAGTGCATGACGTACAGCGTGACCCCGGGCGGCGCGCTGACTGGCCGCCTGCGCGTGCCCGGTGACAAATCCATTTCCCACCGCGTGGTCATGCTGGGTGCGCTCGCGGACGGTGAGAGTCACGCCCGGGATTTTTTGCACAGTGAGGACACGCGGGCGACGATCGCCGCCTTTCGTGCCATGGGCGTATCGATCGAGACGCCCGACGCTGCCGGGCTTGGTGATGAAATTCTTATCCATGGTTGCGGATTGCATGGCCTCCGGCCGCCGGCCACGCCGCTGTATCTGGGTAATTCCGGCACCTCGGCAAGACTGCTGGCCGGTCTGCTGGCCGGGCAGGCATTTGCCAGTGAACTCACCGGCGATGCATCGCTTACGCGTCGGCCAATGAACCGCGTGGTGGAGCCACTGCGGCTGATGGGGGCTGACATTACAACCAGTGATACCGGAACGCTGCCGCTGTACATCGACGGGTGTCCATTGCGTGGCATCGACTACCCACTGCCGGTTGCCAGTGCCCAGCTCAAGTCCTGTCTGCTGCTGGCCGGAATGTATGCCGACGGCGAGACTGTGTTGCACGAACCGGTTGTAACCCGTGATCATACCGAACGCCTGCTGACGGCCTGTGGCTGGCCGCTGGCGCGTGATAAGTCTGGTGGCCTGCATATCAGAAATGGTGGCAGCGTCAGACCATTCGATCTGGAAGTGCCGGCGGATATTTCCTCGGCGGCGTTCTTTCTGGTTGGCGCCGGTCTGGCGCCGGGATCCGATGTCCTGCTGGAAAGTGTCGGCGTCAATCCGACGCGGGCGGCGGTGATCGAGATCCTCCGGTCCATGGGGGCCGATATCCAGATTCTCGAACTGCGCGAGCTGGGGGGGGAACCGGTGGCTGATCTGCGGGTGCGTTATGCGCCGTTACACGGTATTGAGATCCCCGAAGCGCTGGTGCCCATAGCGATCGATGAATTTCCGGCCATAATGGTGGCTGCCGCCACAGCGGAGGGGACGACCATCCTGAGCGGCGCTGCGGAACTGCGCGTCAAGGAGAGCGACCGTATACAGACCATGGCCGATGGCCTGGCGGTGCTGGGCATTCGTACCGAACCGCAGCCGGACGGTATTGTGGTTCATGGCGGTCGTTTTGGTAGTGGTCATATTAGCAGTTACGGTGATCACCGGATTGCAATGGCCTTTGCCATAGCCGGACTCGTTGCCAATGGCCCGGTCGAGATCGACGACTGCGCCAATGTCGCGACATCATTCCCGGGTTTTATCGATGCAGCCCGTGGTGTAGGGCTTGATATCCAGGTCAAGACACGCCCCGCCTGAGACCTGTAGCAAGTCAACACGACGTCTGCCTGTCTAGCAGTCCCGCCACACCTTGCGATGGAATTTCGGAAACGGGTTCAGTTTTTTGCCCGGTAACGTCGCGTCCGGATGGTAAAACACGAGATGTTCATCAAACATTTTCATGTTGTTGATGATCGACGCGACGTCATGAATACCGGCCTAAGTATAAATTATCCGGATGTTCATTCCCGCGTCCAAGTAATCGTAGGCGATTCGCTTCAGTTGGGAAGAATGTAGTTGCGGGTGATAGCAATCCATTCAGGGGGATTTGTGAAAGTGGCCGGGGGTCGCCATAATTCCCCGGCGCTGTATGATTGACTATGATGTCCAGCCAGACGGTTATTAAAAACTAAATTAAAATAACAATTTTCTATGAATGAAGTCCCAGTGATTGCCGTTGACGGTCCCAGCGGTACCGGCAAGGGCGCGATCTGTGGCCGGCTGGCCGAATGGCTGGGCTGGCATCTGCTGGACAGTGGCGCGCTTTACCGGCTGGTGGCCCTGGTGGCGCAGCGTGCCGCGGCTGATCCGGCCGACGAGGCACGGCTCAGCGACCTTGCCGCCGGCATGGAGCTGGAATTTGTTCGGGGTGACCTCGCGGACCCAATCCGGGTGTTGCTGGCAGGAGAGGACGTGACCGCCGCCATCCGCGCCGAGAGTATCAGCCGGCTGGCATCGGAGGTTGCCATCCGGCCGGCGGTGCGCCGCGTTCTGCTGGCGCGTCAGCGCGCCTGCCGGCAGCCGCCCGGGCTGATCGCCGACGGCCGCGACATGGGTACCGTGGTCTTTCCGGACGCCCCGATCAAATTCTTTATCACGGCCAGCCCCGAGGAGCGCGCCCACAGGCGATATAAACAGTTGAAGCAAAAAGGAATTGGTGTTAATCTCCGCCAGCTTTCGGCCGATATAGCCGAGCGGGACGCCCGGGACAGCCAGCGAAAAATATCCCCGTTAAAGCCCGCGCCGGACGCTTTTGTTATCGATACTACCGGTGTTGATATCGACAGCGTGATGCAGACCATCAGGGCGCGGGTAACCGAGAGATTTTCCGATTTGCCTGCCTCATCAGCGTCTTCATAAATATTTTTAAATCAACCATCAGCCAACACGACTGAACGTCAGCGCCGGTTGACAGCTTGAACGGCGCCGGACGGGACATAAATTCTAGGAAACCTTTTTAATGAGTGAGAGCTTCGCCGAGTTATTTGAACAGAGTCAGATCGAGAACAAGATGCGACCGGGCACAATCGTCAGTGCGACGGTTGTGGATGTCGATGACGATACCGTGATTGTCAATGCGGGTCTGAAGTCGGAGGGCCTGATTCCCATTGAACAGTTCTACGATGAAAAGGGCGAGCTCGAAGTCGCCGTTGGCGACCAGGTAGATGTAGCGCTGGATGCAGTTGAGGATGGCTACGGGGAAACCCGGCTGTCGCGCGAAAAGGCCAAGCGTCTGAAAGCCTGGCAGAAACTTGAAGAAGCCAATGAGTCCGGTGAAACCGTTACCGGCACGATTACCGAAAAGGTCAAGGGCGGCTTTACTGTTGACATTGAACGCGTGCGTGCGTTCCTGCCCGGTTCCCTGGTTGATGTACGCCCCGTCCGAGACACTTCCTACCTCGAAGGCAAGCCACTGGAATTCAAGGTCATCAAGATCGATCGCCGCCGTAACAACGTGGTCGTATCGCGCCGCGCCGTCGTGGAGAATGAAAACAGCGCCGAGCGCGAAGCCCTGCTGGAACGTCTGAGCGAGGGTGAAGTGATCAAGGGTATCGTCAAGAATCTGACCGACTATGGCGCGTTTCTGGATCTGGGCGGCATCGACGGCCTGCTGCATATCACCGATATGGCTTGGAAGCGGGTCAAGAATCCGTCAGAAATCGTGTCCATCGGCGATGAAATCGATGTCAAAGTGCTCAAGTTCGACCGTGAGCGCAACCGCGTATCGCTGGGCCTCAAGCAGATGGGTGCCGATCCCTGGGAAGACATCACCCGCCGTTATCCCGAAGGGGCACGTCTGCTCGGCAAAGTCACCAACCTGGCTGATTACGGCTGTTTCGTCGAACTGGAAGAAGGCGTCGAAGGTCTGGTTCACGTTTCCGAGATGGACTGGACCAACAAGAACGTGCATCCGTCCAAACTGGTTCACGTCGGCCAGGAAGTCGAAGTCATGGTGCTCGACATGGATGAGGAGCGCCGCCGCATTTCGCTCGGCATGAAACAGTGCCAGCCTAATCCCTGGGAAAATTTTGCTGCCACCCATAACAAGGGTGACCACGTGACCGGCACCATCAAATCAATCACGGATTTCGGTATCTTCATCGGTCTCGACGGTGGTATCGACGGTCTGGTACATCTGTCTGATATCTCCTGGAATGAAACCGGCGAGGAAGCCATTCACAAGTATTCCAAGGGTGATGAAATTGAAACTGTCGTGCTGTCGGTGGATGCCGAGCGTGAGCGTATCTCGCTGGGGATCAAACAACTTGAGCGGGATCCGTTTACCAGTTACGTTGCCGAGTACAGCAAGGGTGCTATCGTTAACGGCGTGGTTGAGGAAGTCGACCCGAAAGGCGCTGTTATCCGGCTGGCCGATGGCGTTGATGGTTACCTGAAAGCCGGCGAAATTTCTCTGGATAAGAAGGTCGACGACGCGCGCCACGAGGTTAAGGAAGGCGAGGATCTCGAAGTCAAGATCACCAATGTCGATCGCAAGAAGCGCATTATCAGTCTGTCGATCAAGGCCAAGGAAAGTGATGAAGAGGCCGCTGCGGTACAGGAGTATTCGCCGGACGAATCCAGTGGCGCCAAACTGGGTGATATTCTGAAAGAGCATCTGGACAATAATTGATTAAGGGGCTGGGGCCCGGTTTTATCAACCGGCTTCCCGTAAGACATGAATATCCGGGATTACAGTTGGATGGTTACCGTGCCGACAGGCGGCAATAGCCGTTCAGCCGTTTAGTCAGTCGGGTAACCGGAATGGCATTCGAGGGCACAACGATGACCAAATCAGAACTGATTGAATCGCTGGCACGCCGCCAAGCCCAGCTGGCTTACAAGGATGTCGAACTGGCCGTTAAGAGCATTCTTGAGCACATGGCGAATACATTGTCATCCGGCGAGCGTATCGAAATCCGCGGCTTTGGCAGTTTTTCCCTGCATTACCGGCCGCCGCGAGTCGGTCGTAATCCCAAGTCCGGTGACCCGGTGTCACTGCCGGCCAAATACGTTCCGCATTTCAAGCCCGGCAAGCAGATGCGCGAACGGGTCGACATGCATCACCAGGCCAGTAGTCAAGAGGCGAATTAACCCCCGGCCGGCGCTACCGTTCCGGCCTGCCGGTGCCGGGCCATGGAAGCCGTTCATCTGTCACTTGTCTTGCCGCAGCCTCCTGCGTAAGGTTTGTCATATCCGTTCGAATGATATCCGGGTTGTCCGTGAGGAGGTTCCATGTCGCGACTTCTGAAACTGATTCTGGTGCTGCTGATATTCATTATCGGCCTCGCATTTCATCTGAGAAATGATCAGTTCATTCATTTCAACTATTACGCTGGCAGTATCGACATGCCGTTTTCGTTTTTCATGGTGCTTGCGCTGATCGTTGGTGCCATGCTCGGTGTATTGGCCTGTACCCCGCTGTTGTATGCACTCAAGCGTGAAAACGTGAAACTGGCGCGCCAGGCTTCACTTGTTTCACGCGAACTCAATAACCTGCGGGTTATACCGGTCAAGGATACGCCTTGATAACTGAATCTGGCCTGATCTACCTGCTCATTCTGCTGTTGCCGGTGGCCGCCTGGTCCGGCTGGCGCCTGGCCAGGCGGCATTATACGCGCGCCGAACACCGAAACCGGCGTGGCATACATCCGGAATACTTCAAGGGCCTGAACTACGTGCTGAATGAACAGCCGGACAAGGCTATCGAAGTCTTTATCAAGATGCTGGAAGTTGACAGTGAAACCGTCGAGACACATCTGGCGCTGGGCAATCTGTTCCGGCGCCGCGGCGAAGTCGACCGCGCCATCCGTATTCATCAGAACCTGATCGCCAGGCCGACGCTGGATCGTGAACAACGGGCACTCGCCCTGCTGGAACTGGGCATGGACTACATGCGCTCGGGTCTGCTGGATCGCGCCGAAAGCCTGTTCGAGGAACTGGTCGAAACCGGCAGCTATTCTGTGCAGGCCTTTCGTGAGCTGTTGGATATATACCAGCAGGAAAAAGAATGGGATAACTGCATAGCCACAGCCCGGCGCCTGGAGATGACCTCGGGCGAGCGGCTCGATCCGGTGGTGGCGCAATATTACTGTGAGAAGGCCGAACTGCTGACCAGTCAGGGCCAGTACAAGGCAGCCCGGGATAATGTGCGCCACGCGCTGAACATCGATCCGAATTGCGTGCGTGCCAGTTTCATCGAGGCCGGCATCATCAGAGAGGCCGGCAAGATGCGTTACGCCATCCGCGCCTACAAACGCATCGAGAAACAGGATCCGGATTATCTGCCTGAAGTCATTCCGTTGCTGGTTGAATGTTATCGCGAGCTGGACCGTATGGACGACTGCATGAATTATCTGCGCGCTATCGTCGATCGTCACGGCGGAATCACTGCAACGCTGACACTGACCGATCTGATCGCCCGGCGCGACGGGGAGGAGGCCGCCGCCGAATTCATTACCAGTGAATTGCGCAAGCATCCTTCCGTACGTGGTCTGGAGCGCCTGTTGGAGTATGCGCTGGACCGGGCGAGTGGTCCGACCCGCGAGAGCCTGATTACCATCCGTGACCTGACCGGCAAGCTGCTGGAAAATCGGCCGGTTTACAAATGTGTGCACTGTGGGTTTGTAGGCAAGTCGCTGCACTGGCAGTGTCCGAGCTGTAAACAGTGGAACACTATCAAGCCGATTCACGGAGTAGAGGGTGAATAAACAGGCTGATAACGGGCCGCGGGTGATCGTGGCTCTGGACTACCCGGCCGCTGAACCGGCGCTGGATCTGGCAGGACAGCTGGACCCGGCACGCTGCCGACTCAAGGTCGGCAAGGAACTGTTCACTGCCGCTGGTCCCGCCCTGGTCACCGAGCTGGCCGGGCGAGGATTTGGCGTTTTTCTGGATCTGAAGTTTCATGACATCCCCACGACTGTTGCTGCTGCCTGCCGGGCGGCGGCTGATCTGGGCGTCTGGATGGTCAACGTCCACGCCAGTGGCGGCCGGCGGATGCTCGGCGCTGCAGCTGAAGCGCTTGCGCAACAATCGTATCGGCCCATGTTGACCGGCGTGACCGTTCTGACCAGCCTGTCGCAGCAGGAATTTGAAGAAATAGGTTTCAGACGCGGCATAGCAGCCCAGGTGCTGGCGCTCGCGGCTCTGTGCCGCGACTGCGGTCTCGACGGGGTGGTGTGCTCGGCACAGGAAGCATCCCAGTTGCGGTCCGAGCTGCCGCCGGGCTTTCGGCTCGTTACTCCCGGTATCCGGCCGCTTGGCAGTGAGACCGGCGACCAGACCCGGGTCGTGACCCCGGCCGCGGCGGTACAGGCAGGCGTTGATTACCTGGTCATTGGTCGGCCTATCACACAGGCCGTCGAGCCGCTTGCAGCTCTGGCTGCGATTGAAGAGGAAATTGCCGCCGAGAATGCCGTGTGAGCCGGATTAGTCCACTGCAGCCACCGGCGCCGCCTGCGCCGGGACAGACCACTGACTGGGCGCGCCTGCCCGGCAGCAGCCGGGCGCTGGCCCTGGTCAGGCTGGCGCAGACAGCGGCACGACCGCTGGTGGTGCTGACCCCTGACAGTCTCAGTGGCCAGCGGCTGGTTGAGGAACTGCAGTTTTACGAGACTGGGTCTGCCGACATACCCGTCCTGTTTTTTCCGGACTGGGAGACCCTGCCTTATGATGTGTTTTCACCCTATCAGGACATTATCTCCGAGCGCCTGGCCACCCTTGTCCGCTTACCGGACACGCAGCGCGGAATTCTGGTGGCACCGGTCAGCACGGTTATGCACCGGTTGCCGCCACGCGAATATCTGCAGGCGCACAGCCTCGACCTGCAGGTTAGCCAGCAGCTCGATCTTACGGCCTTCCGTCAGCGGCTGAACAACAGCGGCTACCGTGTCGTCTCCCAGGTAATGGAGCACGGAGATGTGGCCGTCCGTGGATCGATCATCGATCTGTATCCGATGGGATCACGTCAGCCACTGCGTATCGATCTGTTTGATGATCAGATTGACAGTATCCGGGTTTTCGATCCGGAAACCCAACGATCACTGGAAGTTATCGAGCACGTGCGGATATTGCCGGCACGCGAAGTGCCACTGGTCGATGATGCCATCGCCCGCTTCCGTGCCGGCTGGCGCACGCGTTTTAGCGGCAATCCGAACAACTGCCCGGTTTACCGGGATGTCAGCCAGGGACTGGCGCCGGCCGGTGTCGAGTATTATCTGCCACTGTTTTACGAAGAGACCCAGACTCTGTTTGATTACCTGCGCGACGATGCCGTGCTCGTCGAGATCGACGATGTGCCCGGGGCAGCCGAGGATTTCTGGGCCGACGTCGAATCACGTTATGAGTCCGGCCGCCATGACGTCGAGCGACCGCTGCTGCCACCGGATCAGATGTTCCTTGCACCGGCGGCACTTGCAGAACGGGCGGCAAACTGCAGTCGTGTGCGTATTCACGCCGTCGGTGGCCCTGACGGTGCTGTGGAATTCGCCACCTCCGTGCCGACGCAGCTGCCGATCGATGCCCGTGCTGCCAGCCCGCTGGGAATCTTCCAGCGCTTTGTCGACGGTTTCGACGGTCGCCTGTTGCTGGTAGCCGAATCCGGCGGCCGACGCGAAACCCTGCTGGAATTACTGAATCATTATGATCTGAATCCGATGCTGGTCGATGACTGGCAGGCCTTTCTCGACAGCCATAGCCGCCTGGCACTGACCGTGGCGCCACTGGAGCAGGGTGCGCAGCTGGACGATCCGCGTCTCGCCGTGATCGCCGAGTCGCAATTGTTCGGCGAGCGCGCCCAGCAGCGACGATTGCGCCGGCGTGCCCAGCGCGACCCTGACAGTATCATCCGTGACCTCACAGAACTGACCGAGGCTGCACCCGTCGTTCATGAGGAGCACGGTGTCGGCCGCTATACCGGCCTGCAGAAACTGACAGTCAACGGCATCGAGGCGGAATTCATCATGCTGGAGTACGCCGACGGCGACAAACTTTACGTGCCGGTGACAAGTCTGGACCTTATCAGCCGTTATACGGGTGTCGATCCCGAGCATGCACCGCTGCATAAGCTCGGTAGTGGTCAGTGGGAAAAAGCCCGGCGCAAGGCCGCGCAGCGGGTACACGACGTTGCTGCCGAACTGCTGGATCTGTATGCCCGCCGCGCGGCGCGCGAGGGAGTGAGTCAGGCCATCGATGATGAAGCCTATCAGGCGTTCGTGCAGGGCTTCCCGTTCGAGGAAACAGCCGGGCAGGAGGACGCGATTGAAGCAGTACTCGCTGATCTGAAAAGCAGTAAACCCATGGACCGGCTGGTCTGCGGTGATGCCGGTTTTGGTAAAACCGAGGTAGCGCTGCGTGCGGCCTTTATTGCCGTGCAGAACGGCTATCAGGTTGCGGTGCTGGTGCCAACGACCCTGCTGGCCCAGCAGCATTATCAAACGTTCAGGGATCGTCTTGCCGACTGGCCGGTCCAGATCGAATTGCTGTCACGCTTCCGTTCGGCCAAGGAACACAATACGTCACTCAAGGCCCTGAAAGAAGGCAGGGGTGACATTGTCATCGGCACGCATAAACTGCTGCAGTCGGGTGTCGAGTACAAGCGGCTGGGCCTGGTAATTATTGATGAAGAACACCGTTTCGGCGTGCGCCAGAAAGAAAAGATCAAGGCGCTGCGCAGCGATGTCGATATTCTTACACTGACTGCAACGCCCATCCCGCGCACACTGAACCTGGCGTTATCGGACCTGCGTGACCTGTCGATCATAGCCACGCCGCCGCAGAAACGTCTTGCCGTGAAAACCTTCGTGCGTGAATGGGATGACGGCCTGCTGCGTGAAGCCCTGTTGCGTGAGATCAAGCGTGGCGGTCAGGTGTATTTCCTGCATAACAAAGTCGAAACTATCGATAAGACCGCCAAACAGATTGAAGATCTCCTGCCCGAAGCGCGCGTTCGCATCGCCCATGGCCAGATGCCGGAAAAGCAGCTGGAACAGGTGATGCTGGATTTCTATCATCGGCGCTTCAACGTGCTGGTCTGCACGACCATTGTCGAGACGGGTATCGACGTACCCAGCGCCAATACCATCATCATTAATCGTGCCGATCGTTTCGGACTGGCACAGCTTTATCAGTTGCGTGGACGTGTGGGTCGCTCGCATCACCGTGCCTATGCATATTTGATCGTGCCATCGCGCAAGCTTATCAGCGCTGACGCGGTCAAGCGGCTGGAAGCGATTGAGTCACTGGAAGAACTCGGTATCGGCTTCACACTGGCGACGCACGATCTCGAGATCCGTGGTGCCGGTGAGATTCTCGGCGAGGAACAAAGCGGTCAGATCCATGAGATCGGTTTTGGTCTTTATATGGAGATGCTCGAGCGTGCCGTGGCCGCGCTGAAGGCAGGCAAGCAGCCGCAGCTCGATCGGCCACTGGATACCGGCACCGAGATCAATTTGCATGTGCCGGCACTATTGCCCGAGGACTACCTGCCGGATGTACATGCCCGTCTGATGCTTTACAAGCGCATAGCAAGCGCCCATGACACTGAAGAATTGAATGACTTGCGTGAGGAAATGATCGACCGTTTCGGTATGCTGCCGACGCCCGCTGCCAACCTGTTCCGGCTGACACAGATCAAGCTCAAGGCCAGACCACTGGGCGTACGCCGAATCGATTTGAGCGAACGCGGCGGCCGTATCCAGTTCAATGAACAGGCTGCCACGATTGATCCGCAGCGATTGGTGAGTCTGTTGAAGCAGCAGCCACAGGCTTATCGATTCGATGGCCCGGATAAATTGCGCATCCTGTCCGAGTTGCCCGATGTCGACAGCCGGATACAGTTACTGCATGAACTGCTTGATAAACTCACCGTCCGGAATGCTGCCTGATGACGGCTCAACGCCCGCTGGCTTGCCTTCTGCTGCTTTTACTGAGCGGTTTCATGCCGGCATCCATGGCACAGGACCGCTATCAGGTTGAGGTGATCGTGTTCGAACACTTGTCTGCGGGCGAAACGCGGATCCGGCAGGATCAACGGCCGGACTGGGAAGCGGCGATCCGGCCGGATGATGCGGATACAGACGGTTTTACCGCGGTGTCTTCCAGCGGTTTCAGAATGGCCGGTGTCTATCGGGTGTTGCGTTCGTCACAGCATTATCGTCCCCTGGTTCACCGGGCCTGGTTACAGGACGGACTGCCAGATGTACGCGCCCAGCCGGTATTGGTTGCTTCCGATAACGGTCAGATCGAGGGCACGGTCAGGTTACGAAAGACCCGCTATCTGCATGTCGATGTTGACCTGGTTTATCCCATTGGGACCGATCGTTACGCACGTCTGCAGCAATCGCGACGGCTGAAACTGAAGGAACTGCATTATTTCGATCATCCCCAGTTCGGCGCGATTGTCCAGGTAACGCGGGCTGACGGCTGAACAGCGCCTTCTGACGATGACCGCTTCAGGCCGGCTCATGCTCCAGCATCGGGATCGCTACCTCCAGCAGTTGCAGGACTTTCTCCATGCCGGACTCCAGGTTCAGGGCAATGCTTTCCATGGTGATCGCTCCGGGTGAACGGCCCGCTGCCCAGTTGGCGATTACGCAGCAACTGGCGTATTCCATATCCAGTTCCCGGGCCAGTGCCGCTTCCGGCATACCCGTCATACCGACCAGATCGCAGCCGTCGTGCATCAGACGGTCGATTTCGGCAGCGGTTTCCAGCCGCGGGCCCTGTGTTGCGCCGTAGGTGCCGGCACCGTAGATTTCCAGCGCTGCATGATCACCGGCCCGAATCAGTAACCGGCGCAGCGGTTCACTGTAAGGGTGGGTGAAATCGATGTGCGTGACATGGTTCAGGCCGTCTTCGAAAAAGGTATGGCCGCGCCCCCAGGTGTAGTCGATGATCTGATCGGGAATGACCAGGCGACCGGGATACATTTCATCAGTAATGCCGCCGACGGCATTAACTGCAATTACTTTGCGAATGTTGTTGGCATACAGCGCCCGGATGTTGGCGCGATAGTTCACCTTATGCGGCGGAATAGTATGCGGATTGCCGTGTCGAGGCAGAAACACGAGTTCATGGCCGGCATAATTCCCATAGGTGAGTACGCCGGAAGGCTCACCATGAGGTGTGTTATAAACCTGCTGACCGGTGATGGTCAGGTCCGGTAATGAAGTCAGTCCCGAGCCGCCGATAATCGCCAGTTGTGTCATCCGTTACTTTACCTCTTCAGCTGTCCCTGACTGCGTAGATACCGGTGACGTTGCGCAGATAACTCTTGTAATCCATGCCACAGCCGAATACATACCGGTCAGGAACTTCGAGACCGGCAAAGTCTGCCTGCCTAAGTCCGGTATCGCGCTTGACCTGCTTGTCGACCAGAACAGCGGTAAAAACCTGGGCCGCTCCGGCCTCGCTGCAGGCTTTGACAATCGCGGCCAGGGTATGACCCTTGTCCAGTATGTCATCAACGATGAGCACATGGCGCCCGCTCATGTCGCCGGGCGCTTTCAGCCAGTGTAATTTACCGCCGCGTGTTCGCTTGCGATAGCGAGTGGCGTGGATGTAATCGAGTTGCAGTGGAAAATCGAGATTAGCGAGCAGCCAGGCGGTCGGTATCAGTCCGCCAATCAGGACACTCAGGATCAACGGGTTGTGCCCGGCCAGCTGATCGTGAATGCTTTCAGCCATGGCTTCAACCGCGGCCTCGACTTGCGCCTGGTTATAGAGACAATCCGCATCGGATCGGACACGCTCGATTTCCGCCATCTCCACATGCGACTCAAGCATGATCATTATCCAGACGTGTGCGCCCGGCCCAGTCACGTGCAAACTGCCAGGCCGAACGACCGCTGCGTGAGCCGTGCTCCAGTGCCCAGCGCAGCGCCTGCCGCCTGGTTTCTTCACTTGAATTCATCACGCCGAAATGTTGCAGCCAGTGATCCACGATGTAGAGATAATCGTCCTGCGAAAACGGATGAAAGGCGAGCCACAGTCCAAAGCGCTCGGACAAGGATATTTTTTCCTCCACGGCCTCGCCGTGATGCAGTTCACCATCGATAATGGCGCTGTCTTGATTATCTCGCTGGTATTCCGGAATCAAATGCCGGCGGTTGGATGTAGCATAAACCAGCAGATTGTCGGGTATACGATCAAGACTGCCATCCAGCATGACTTTCAGCGATTTATAGCCGGAGTCGTTCGCTTCGAACGACAGATCATCACAATAAATAACATAGCGATGTTCCGTGTCAGGTAGGTGATCCAGAATATCTGGCAGGTCGTCCAGATCCGATTTCTGAACTTCTATAAGTCGCAGTCCCGTATCAGCATAGTCGTGCAGCAGCGCTTTCAGAAGCGAGGATTTACCGGTACCGCGCGGCCCCCACAGCAGCGCATTGTTGGCAGGCAATCCGGCCAGGAACTGGCACGTATTGCGCACCAGGGCCGTTTTCTGGCGCTCGATGCACAACAGATCGTCCAGCCTGATGGGGGCAATCCGGCTGACAGGCTGCAGATAGCCACGGTAGCCCCGATGTATCCAGCGGTAGGCGGGAGCCTCGCCGGTTGCCGGTGGAGGTGCCTGTGGTAGCAGGTTTTCAATGCGATCGAGCAGGGCATTGGCCCGGGTCATGAACTTGTCTTGTTCGGACATTACCACGGATTCATCCGGTTGGCAGAACAAGATTGAAACTCTAACGAATTTTCCCGGGTACCGGAATAGTCGTCTGCCGCTGGCGCTTTTCACCGGTACACGCGTTACACTAGGAACTGCATGTATAACAACCGATTTCAATCGATTCAACTACGCTGGCTGGTATGGTTCGGCCTGCTGCTGAGTGGCGCCGTTCTGGCTGTGGCAGAAGATACAGAGCCGCAGGCCGGTGAACGGCAACTGGCCGTTGAACTGCGGGTGGCGGACGCGATCGGTCCGGCCATCAGCGATTACATCCAGCGGGGTCTGGACAAAGCTGTCGAGCGGGACGCCGATCTGGTGATCATCAAACTCGACACTCCCGGCGGTCTGGATAACAGCATGCGCGTGATCAATCAGGCCTTGATCGATTCAGCTGTGCCGGTAGTGATGTATGTCTATCCGTCGGGTGCACGTGCCGCCAGTGCAGGCACTTACATGCTGTATGCCGCCCATGTTGCAGCCATGGCGCCGGGTACCAATCTGGGTGCAGCCACGCCGGTGCAGATGGGTGGTGGTGGTTTCCCGGGGATGGAAGAACCCGAAAGGGACAAAAGCGATAAAGACAAAACGGACGAAAAGGACGAAAAGAACGAAAAGAATGAAGAAACCGACGCTGACAAATTGGATCAGGGCCAGGACAAGGAAAAAAGTGCCCCGCAGCCGGGTACAGACGCCATGAGTAAAAAGATGGTCAACGACGCCGTCGCCTATATTCGCAGTTTGGCTGAACTGCGTGGTCGAAACGCTGACTGGGCCGAAAAGGCAGTTCGCGAAGCAGCCAGCCTCTCGGCAGGAGAGGCCGAAAAGCAGGGTGTTATCGACCTTGTAGCTGAAGACGTTGAGGCATTGCTAGCGGCGATTGACGGTTATGAGGTCAAGGTACATGAGCGGAAGATCGTGTTAGCCACCGGCGATATGCAGGTCGAGGTTATTGAGCCTGACTGGCGCACCGAGCTGCTTGCCGTGATTACCAATCCCAACATTGTCTATCTTCTGATGCTGCTGGGTTTCTACGGCCTGATCTTCGAGCTGGCCAATCCAGGCAGTATTCTGCCGGGTGTGATCGGCGCCATCAGCCTGATTCTGGCACTGTATGCTGTTCAGGTTCTGCCGGTGAACTATGCCGGTCTGGCGCTGATTATTCTGGGCATCGCCTTCATGGCGGGTGAACTGTTCATGCCCAGTTTCGGTGCATTGGGTATCGGTGGTCTTATAGCCTTCGTGTTCGGCTCGATCATTTTGTTTGAGACCGAAGGGACCGGCTATGAGATTTCGATTTGGCTGATCGGTGCCACCGCCGTAACAACCGCGGTATTGATGATGTTCGCACTGGGACTGGTATTGCGCTCTCACCGTCGCAAGGTCGTGACGGGTGCCGAGGAAATGATCGGCAGTCAGGGCCGGGCGCTGGAGGATTTTGACGACGAAGGCCGGGTGTTCGTGCACGGCGAGACCTGGCGCTGCCGTACTCGCCGGCCCGTGCGTGCCGGTGACAATATACGTGTCATCAGCCGGCACGGGCTGATGCTGGAAGTCGAGCCTTACGAAAGCGAGGAGAAATAACATGCCAATTGCAACGTTTCTTGTAGCTATTGTTCTGATATTCATCTGGTGGGCAATTTTTATCCTGCGCGAATATGAACGCGGTGTCGTATTCACGCTCGGACGTTTCACCTCGGTTAAAGGTCCCGGATTGATTATCATATTTCCTATTATCCAGCAGATGGAAAAGGTCGATTTACGCATCATCACCATGGATGTTCCCAGTCAGGATGTCATTTCGCAGGATAATGTCTCGGTGAAGGTGAATGCGGTGTTGTATTTCCGGGTGATTGATCCGGAACGCGCCATCATCCAGATCGAGAATTATCATGTGGCGACCAGCCAACTGGCGCAGACCACATTGAGGTCGGTACTCGGCAAGCACGAACTGGATGAGATGCTGTCGGAACGCGATAAGCTGAATGCCGATATTCAGCAAATCCTCGACGAGCAGACCGATGCCTGGGGCATCAAAGTGTCGACAGTCGAGATTAAGCATGTCGATATCGACGAGAGCATGATCCGTGCCATCGCCCGCCAGGCTGAAGCCGAACGCGAACGCCGTGCGCGGGTGATCAATGCCGAGGGTGAATACCAGGCTGCGGAAAAGATCATGCAGGCTGCCGAGGTACTGGGCCGCAGCCCCCAGGCCATGCAGATACGTTACATGCAGACCCTGGCCCAGATCGCCAGTGATAAGAGTTCCGTGATCGCCTTCCCGTTACCCCTGGACATGATCAAACCTTTGCTCGATCTGAGCCAGCGGGTGAATAAGGGAAGCGAATAATAATCCTAATTAAATCATAGGGTTGTAGTGTAATCGTGGCTGTAGCCGACGGCTGGTTCCAGCAGGCCGGCGCCTGGCCGGATGGTTTTTAATCGCTTCGATGCAAGGGCATCGGTATTTTGCTAATCTGCCGCCTTTGGCGAGCCTGCGCGCTCGTCAAAAATGCAATGTGGCTGCAGATATAACAGCCAGGCAAGCCAAACCGGAACCCGGCAGAGTTCGTGCAATAACAATATCACTACTGAAGAGAGGAATAAGATGTTCAGCAAAGACATGACGATCAAGAGCTTCGATGATGAACTCTGGCGGGCAATGGAGGGTGAACGCCGCCGTCAGGAGGAGCATATCGAGCTGATTGCTTCCGAGAATAATACCAGCCCGCGGGTACTGGAAGCACAAGGTTCCGTTCTGACCAATAAATATGCCGAAGGCTATCCGGGTAAGCGCTACTATGGTGGCTGTGAATATGTCGATGTTGTTGAACAGCTCGCGATCGATCGGGCCAAGGAACTGTTTAAAGCGGACTGGGCCAACGTTCAGCCACATTCGGGTTCCCAGGCCAATGGCGCTGTCTATCTGGCGCTGCTGCAGCCGCACGACACCATTATGGGTCTGAGCCTGTCCGATGGCGGTCATTTGACTCACGGCGCCAAGGTCAATGTCTCAGGCAAGATTTACAATTCGGTGCTGTACGGCATCAAGCCTGATACCGCCGAGATCGACTACGATCAGGTCGAACAGCTGGCGCTGGAACACAAGCCGAAAATGATCGTGACAGGTTTTTCGGCATACTCGCGTATTCTGGACTGGAAACGATTCCGCGAGATCGCCGATAAAGTCGGTGCCTACATGCTGGCCGATATTGCCCATGTGGCGGGTCTGGTCGCCGCCGGCGTCTATCCGAGCCCGGTACCTTATGCCGACATTTGTACCACCACTACGCACAAGACGTTGCGCGGTCCGCGGTCCGGTATGATCTTCGGCAAGAAGAATGACGAGATTGAAAAAAAGATCAACTCCATGGTGTTCCCGGGTTATCAGGGTGGGCCGCTGATGCATGTCATTGCTGCCAAGGCGGTGTCCTTCAAGGAAGCGATGGAGCCGGAATTCAAGACGTATCAGGAGCAGGTGGTGAAAAACGCCAGAGTCATGGCACAGACCTTTATTGATAAAGGTGTGAAAATTGTCTCCGGCGGTACCGATGATCACCTGTTTCTGGTTGACCTTGTTGATAAAGGTATTACCGGCAAGGAACTCGACGCTGCCCTCGGCAAAGCCAATATCACCGCCAACAAGAACGCTGTGCCGAATGATCCACAGTCACCATTTGTGACCAGCGGTATACGCATTGGCACGCCGGCGATTACCACCCGCGGTTTCAAGGAAGCCGAGAGCAGACAGGTGGCCGAGTGGATCTGCCAGATCATTGACAATATTAATGACGAAGCCACCATCGAACAGATCAAGGCCAAAGTGGTCGATCTGTGCAAACGCTTTCCGGTGTACGGCAACTGAGCACGGGTATCGGCATAAGCAACAGAACCGTTCATACATTTCTGATTCTGGAACCGGTGACTGGCTGCTGCCACCGGTGTTCCTGTTTCGGATCCTAGCGAGGCGGATCATGCGCTGTCCGTTCTGCGCCAGTCTGGATACACGCGTGATCGATTCCCGTCTGGTCGGTGAAGGTGATCAGATTCGCCGCCGGCGTTCCTGCAACGACTGTCAGGCCCGTTTTACAACGTATGAATCGGCCGAACTCAACATGCCGCGCATCATCAAGTCTGATGGCCGGCGTGAGCCATTCAAGGAAGACAAGCTTCGCGGCGGTATCCTCAAGGCACTGGAAAAACGACCGGTCGAGATGGAAAAGATTGAAATCGCCGTGGCCAAGATCAAGCAGAAACTCCAGGCGCATGGTGATCGCGAAATCCGGTCGCTGAAAATCGGCGAGTGGGTCATGGAAGAGTTACGGGCACTGGATCAGGTCGCCTATGTGCGTTTTGCTTCCGTCTATCGTTCGTTCGAAGACGTGCGCGCTTTTCTGGAGGAGATCGAACGTCTGGAGAATGAACTGCCGCCTGAGTTCAAGGAAAGCCAGCTCAAGCTGTTGCCTTCGGACGGTGATGATCGTTGATCTGGACAGCGCAGGATCACCATTACATGGCGCGCGCCCTGCAGCTCGCCTGGCGCGGTTTGTACAGTACCGACCCGAATCCGCGGGTCGGCTGTGTGCTGGTCAGCAACGATCATATTATTGCTGAAGGCTGGCACAGGCGGGCCGGCGAGCCCCACGCAGAAATCAATGCCCTGAATGCGGTCAGTGGGGATCCAGCCGGCAGTACCTGCTACGTTACGTTGGAACCCTGCGCGCACAGTGGGCGTACGCCGCCGTGTTATCAGGCGCTGGCGGCGGCGGGTGTCGGCCGCGTCGTGGCGGCCATGAAGGATCCGAACCCCGCCGTGGCCGGACGTGGGCTGCGCGGTCTAGAACAGGCCGGCATCAAGGTTGAACTCGGTCTGCAGGCGTCAGCAGCGGCCGCGCTGAACCCGGGATTTATCAGGCGCCATCAGAGCGGCCGACCGTTCGTGCGCGCCAAACTGGCCATGAGTCTGGACGGACGTACCGCTCTGGCGAGCGGGGAAAGTCGCTGGATCACCAGCCCGGCGGCCCGCCGGGACGGTCATTGTCTGCGTGCGCGCAGTTCGGCCATCCTGACCGGTATCGGGACCGTCCTGGCGGACGATCCACAGCTCACGGCGCGTCCCGGTGATGAACCGGCACCGCGGCAGCCATTGCGGGTGATCATGGACAGTCGTCTGCGCACGGCGGCAGAGGCCCGGGTTCTGCAACAGCCGGGAGAAACGTTGATCGTGACCGCTAAGCGGGAAGACAGCCCTGAAGCAGACAGTCTGCGCCGGGCGGGCGCCGGCATCGTTCGTATCGAGGCCGGCGACCGTCACGAACAGCTCGACAAGACCCTGCGCTGGCTGGCTGAGTCAAAAGACATCAACGAAGTCCTGGTCGAAGCCGGCCCGGTACTGAACGGTGCACTGATGCAGGCGGGTCTCATTGATGAACTGGTGATTTACATGGCGCCGGCGCTGCTCGGTATGGACGGACGGGCTCTGTTTGCCATCAGCGGTATCGAGCGCATGCACGCGCGGCTGGAGTTGAATATGATCGACCGGCGCGCCATCGGTGATAACTGGCGTCTGACTTTCCGCCCCTAGATCAACATTAGCCGAGGCAATTCGATGTTTACCGGAATTATCGAAACGATTGGCACGATTGCCGGGATAGATCGTCAGGAAGATGATCAGACGATGATAATCGAAGTCGCCGGCCTGGATCTGGCGGACATGGCGATCGGGGCGAGTCTGGCGGTCCAGGGCGTGTGTCTGTCGGTTATCAGCAAGCAGGCCGGTATGGTCACTGTAGACGTGTCGGCGGAAACTCTGCGTTGTACGACACTGGCGCATCTGCGACCCGGTAATCCTGTGAACCTGGAACAGGCTCTACGGTTTGGTGATCGGTTGGACGGCCACCTGGTCAGCGGCCATGTCGATGGTATCGGCGTGGTCACCGGTCGCGAAATTCTGGGTGAATCGCTCGTTCTGCGCATACAGGCACCGCGCGATCTCAGCCGCTATCTATGCCGCAAGGGATCGATCAGCGTCGATGGCGTCAGCCTTACCACCAATACAGTTGCGGGTGCGGAGTTCGACGTCAACCTGATACCGCATACCCGCGCGGTGACGACACTCGGTGCGCTGGAGCGTGGCAGTGAAGTGAATCTGGAAGTGGACATGCTGGCCCGCTATCTGGAACGCCAGCTCGAGGGGCGTCTCCCTGATAGGTGATTACCGGACAGCGGTGAAAGGTTATAATTCACAGCTTGCTCCAGTTTCCTTGCTAACCCGGATACCATGTCGCTCAATACACCCGAAGAACTGATTGAAGACCTGCGCGCTGGTCGCATGGTGATCCTCATGGACGACGAGGACCGTGAGAACGAGGGCGATTTGGTGATGGCGGCCGACTGTATCCGGGCCGAGGATATCAACTTTATGGCCCGTTATGGACGCGGCCTGATCTGTCTGACTCTGACCCGCGATCACTGTGAGCGGCTGAACCTGCCGCTGATGGCGAGCAACGCGCCAACCAGTCATGGTACCAATTTCACCGTTTCCATCGAGGCGGCCGAGGGCGTTACCACTGGCATTTCCGCGGCCGATCGTGCGGTGACCATACAAAAGGCCGTTGCCACGGATGCCAAGCCCTCGGATCTGGTTCAGCCGGGCCATGTGTTTCCGTTGATGGCTCATTCAGGCGGAGTTCTGGCGCGCGCCGGTCATACCGAAGCCGGCTGTGATCTGGCGCGACTGGCCGGTTTTACCTCTGCCGCCGGTGTGATTGTTGAAATCCTGAATGAAGATGGCAGCATGGCACGCCGCCCCGATCTTGAGACTTTTGCCGACCGACATGGTCTCAAGCTCGGTACCATCGCCGATCTGATTCATTACCGTATCAGCAACGAAAAGACCGTAAGCCGGGTGGCCGAGACACCGCTGCATACCGAGTTTGGTGTTTTCCGGCTCATCTCCTACGAGGACAGTATTGACAAGGATCTGCACATGGCGCTGGTGAAGGGTGAGATTGACGCCGAGAAACCGGCGCTGGTGCGGGTTCATATCCAGAATCCGGTCTCGGATCTGACCGGTGCCGTCAGTGATCAGTTCGGTTGGCCGCTGCGTGATGTCTTGAAACGTATCGGTGAATCCGACGCTGGTGTGGTCGTGATCCTTTGCAATCAGATCGGCAACCAGGAAATTGTGCGGCAGATTGAGGATCTGGCCCGCAGTGCCAGTGAGGAGGTTATGATTCAAAGACCGAATATCCGCGATCTGCGTGTCATTGGTCTGGGTGCCCAGATACTTTCGGATATCGGTGTGCGCAAGATGCGTGTGCTGAGTGCACCCAAGCGCATCCATGCCATTTCGGGTTTCGGTCTGGAAGTGGTGGAATACATTCATGACTGAATCCCTGTGAACCAGCACAAGCGCCGCGGCAAGGCGGAAGCCGGTCTCGATCTGGAGGGCGCATATGTTGCCATCGTTGCGAGCCGCTTTAATGATTTTATTGTCGATCGCCTGGTAGCAGGCGCACGCCTTACCTTGTCTGAATATGGCATAGACGAAGCGCGTATCTCATTGCTGCAGGTTCCCGGCGCTTTCGAGCTGCCGCTGGCCGCCCGCGAGATTGCGGCAAGTGGTGAATTCGATGCCGTGATCGCCCTGGGAACGGTGATTCGCGGTGAGACCGCGCATTTCGATTTTGTCTGTACTGAATGTGCTGCGGGCCTGATGCGTGTCAGCCTGGATTACGGTCTGCCACTCGGGTTCGGTGTACTGACGGTGGATACGGAACAGCAGGCGCTGGCCCGTGCCGGCGATAGTGATAACAAAGGCAGTGAAGCGGCTCAGACGGCACTGGAGATGATCTCCTTGTTGCGTCGTGTGCGGCAATGAGTTTGCTGCCACGGCCGTTTTCGCGCCTGGCACGTACCCGGGCCCGCCGTACGGCGCTGCAGGCATTGTATGAGGTCCGTATGAGTGGCAAGTCGGTTGCCGAGATCCTCAACCGCTACGCCGATGACGCCGCTTTGAAGCGGGCGGATCGGCATTACTTCCGGGAGTTGGTCAAGGGCGCGTGTGAACAGGGTCAGGAACTGGATGCGCAGATTGAACCGCTGCTGGATCGGCCCCTGCGCGAAATTGATCCGGTTGAGCAGGCGGTATTGCATATCGGTGTCTATGAGCTTATGTATCAGCCGGAGATGCCATCACGGGCGGTGATCAATGAAGCCGTGGAACTGGCGAAAATGTTTGGCGCCGACCAATCACACAAATATATCAATAGTGTGCTTGATAAAGCGGCGCACCGGTTACGGAAACATGAATTTGATCAGGGATGACCATTATCCGCAAATGAACGCCGATGAAAGTTAATAGAGGATAGGAAATAGAAATAGACGGTGCAGTTTTTTTCAATTATCTGTCATGGATTTTCTAGTAAGTTTATTCGCGTTTGTTCACGGACCGTGTTTTATTGCAATGAACGAATTCGAGATCATTGAAAAATTCTTCAAAAGACAGACTCCGGATGCATCGAATCCGAGTGTAGGCATTGGCGACGATGCCGCCGTGATCAGCGTGCCAGACGGCTACGATTTGGTGCTGGCAATGGATACGCTGGTTGAAAGCGTGCATTTTCAGGTGACAACCGCTGCCATGGATATCGGCTGGAAAGCACTGGCCGTTAATCTCAGCGATTTGGCAGCGATGGGGGCGGAGCCGCGCTGGGTTACGCTGAGCCTGACGCTGCCGTCGGTTGATGCCGACTGGCTGGGTGACTTCAGTGGCGGCTTCTTCGAACTTGCCGATCAATATGGCGTCAGTCTGGTCGGTGGAGATCTGACGCGCGGTCCGTTATCGATCACCGTTCAGGCGCAGGGCCTGTTGCCGGCGGGGCAGGCGATGACCCGCAGCGGTGCGAGTATCGGTGATTTGATTTATGTCAGCGGCAGTCTCGGTGATGCCGGCTATGCATTGTTGGATGACTGCGAAAGCGACTATTGCCGCCAGCGCCTGAACAGACCTCAGCCACGCCTGGAACTCGGTCAGGCTTTGCTCGGACTTGCCAGTAGCGCGATTGATATCTCCGATGGCCTGGCGGGTGATCTGCGGCATATTCTTGATGCCAGTGGATGTGGTGCGCGACTGGATAGCGATCGCCTGCCGATCAGTTCGTCACTGGAGGCGAAGGTCGATGCTGAAACCGCGCGACGGCTGGCGCTGACAGCCGGTGATGACTACGAACTATGTTTCACCGTGGCGCCGGATCGCGTCGCTCAGGTCGAGCGGTTGAGCCGGGATTTGGCGATTCAGCTGACAGCCATTGGCGTTATCGAGCGGGGCGATAGTCTGAACTGGGGGCATGAGGATCAGGTGTGGCAGTATTCAGCTTTTCAGCATTTCTGAATTTTTGTCGCAGAAACTATTCTTCTGTTATGGGGTCAGGCAGATCCGGATTGTAGCTTGGAATCCCGGCGGTGATTTCCTTGTTGCGGCGCTGGACCTCGCGTCGCATTTCCTGACGCATTTTTGCGGCTTCATACAGTTTTTTGTCGAATTCGTTGTTGAACTGTAACGGCGGCGCCGGTGTCGGCTTGCCATTTTCATCGAGTGCCACCATGGTGAAATAGCAGGACACAGCATGACGCTTCTTCTTGCTGCGCAGATCTTCGGTCACGACCTTGACGCCGATTTCCATCGAGGTGCGCCCTACATAGTTGACATGGGCGCGGAATGAAACCAATTCACCGACCTTGATCGGGTCCTTGAAACTCACCTGGTCCAGCGACAGGGTGACCACATAGGTTCCGCAGTAGCGGGCGGCGCAGGCGTAGGCGACCTGGTCCAGCATCTTCAATAACGCACCACCATGTACGTTACCGGAAAAATTTGCCATGTCCGGTGACATCAATAATGTCATGTATAAGGTTTTTTCCTGCGCAGACATACCTTACCTTCATGCCCTTCAGGCTTTACTGTTTTACCGGTATTGTGATTGACTGAAGGGGAGTTTCAGAGCGTGAAATAACCCGAACCCTGCAGACGGGTGATTTCATCCGGCGCATAAGGGACACGCTCAATAAAAGCGGGAATATCTTCATCCGCTATGCCGTGTTTCTGCATGGACTGCTGGCAGATTTTCATGTCAATCACTTCCAGCGCATCCAGCTTTGCGGCCAGATCGATCAGTTCCTTATTTTTGTCGTAATGCTGCCTGCTGAACCAGGCGACGTCCGATCCATGCAGAATGAGTGCGATATTGAGCTGTTTGAGTTCGGAAGAAGATGTAGTTGCGATCTCGTCTGCCCGCTTCAGTACAGTCAACAGCTCTTCGCGGCTGTGATTCGATACATCGAACATGTACTGTGTATTATCCACGGAAAACTGCGGATTGACCGTGTTATTGGTTGGGGTTTCTGCATTTGCCGGCGGTAGCGGCCGGGGTGATGGCTGTTCGGGCGCGACGTCATCCTGACCGGCACTGCCCGACGACAGGACGATAGCAGGTTGCGCCGTATCCAGCGTTTCGGGATTGGGCACCTCACCCTCGCAGCCCGACAGCACCAGGCCAAGCACGGGCAACAGTGTACTCCACAATAGCATTGAGTTCCGGGTAAATGGCATTTTCATGCTTTTATGAAATCATAATTGCCCGGTTTTTGCCAGCATTCGGATGGCAGGGACTGTGTCTCGCACCCCGGCTCGGGTAAAATAGAAATAATCGAGAAAATACAAATAGATAATTTATCGTGTGTGAATTACTCGGCATGAGCGCCAATACCCCCACCGATATATGCTTCAGCTTCTCCGGACTGATGCAGCGTGGCGGACAGACAGGTCCGCATCGGGATGGTTGGGGGATAGCCTTTTATGAGGGTCGTGCAAGCCGGATTTTTCATGATCCGCGACCCAGCGCCGACTCCGAGATTGCGCGTCTGATCCGAAATTATTCGATTAAGAGTTGTCTGGTGATCTCCCACATCCGCCAGGCCAATCGCGGACGGGTATGTCTGGAGAATACACATCCGTTCGTGCGCGAGCTCTGGGGCCGCAGCTGGGTCTTTGCCCATAATGGCCAGTTGCGTGGCATCAAAAAATACCCGCTGCGTTATTATCATCCGATCGGAACGACTGATAGCGAGTATGCCTTCTGTATCATACTGGATCGGATTCGGCGCCGGTTTTCACAACCGCCACGCGGCAAGCGGATATTGTTTGATTATATTCAGAAATTATCGCGCGAGATCAACCGGTACGGGGTGTTCAACTTTCTGTTGGGTGACGCCCGTTATTTGTATGCCTTCTGCAGTAACTCGCTCTGCTGGCTGACTCGACGCGCTCCCTTCGGACAGGCCAGGTTGATCGATGCAGAAATGACGGTGGACTTCGCTCACGAGACCACTCCCAATGACATCGTTACAGTGATCGCAACGCGGGCACTGACCAATAATGAAGAATGGACTGTTATGCAACCAGGTGAGTTGACGATGTTCAAGCAAGGGCTGCCGGTGAACAATGGCCGGGCCGGAAAATAAAGACGCAAGAATCCGCAAATGCACGCAAATAAGAAAAAGCTGACTGGCTGCTTTTATCAGCGTACATTCGCAGGCAGTTTATTACGGGATTAATTGAACTTTAGAGGTCTGAATATATGACTGATAGCCAATACCGGATCGAGAAGGACAGCATGGGGGAAGTGCAGGTCCCGGTGGACGCGCTATATGGTGCCCAGACACAGCGCGCAGTTGACAATTTTCCTATCAGTGGCCTGCCGATGCCGAGGGCCATGATCCGTGCCCTGGGATTGATCAAGTCTGCCGCTGCGGCCGCGAATGCCAAACTTGGACTTATGGATGAAGCCATGAGCGAAGCCGTTCAGGCAGCGGCGCGGGAAGTTGCTGATGGACACCATGATCGGCATTTTCCTATCGATATCTTCCAGACCGGATCCGGCACCAGTTCCAATATGAACAGCAACGAGGTAATCGCGCGTCTGGCCAGTGACAGGCTCGGTCAAGTCGTTCATCCCAATGATCATGTCAACATGGGTCAGAGCAGCAACGATGTGATACCGACGGCAATCCATGTCAGCGGCTGTCTGCTGGCACACGAAGCACTGATGCCATCGTTAAGTTATCTGGCCGATACAATCGGTAAACGCGCCGGGGAACTGGATACCGTGGTCACCACCGGCCGTACTCACCTGATGGATGCCATGCCGGTGACACTTGGCCAGGAACTGTCCGGCTGGGAAGCGCAGATCCGGCACGGGAATGAACGTATTGAGGCGGCACTGAAGCGGCTGCAGGCCTTGCCTCAGGGCGGCACCGCTGTCGGTACCGGCATCAACGCGCATCCCGACATCGGCCGCCTGGTTGCCCGGGCGCTGGAAACGGAAACGGGCATACCCTTCACGCCCAAGGATAACCTGTTCGAGGGACTGAGTTCACAGGATGCCGCTGTCGAAATGAGCGGTCAGCTGAAGACCGTGGCCGTGAGCCTGATGAAGATCGCCAATGATCTGCGCTGGATGAACAGCGGGCCGCTCGCGGGTCTGGCCGAGATCGCATTACCCAGTCTGCAGCCCGGCAGCAGTATCATGCCGGGCAAGGTCAATCCGGTAATCCCTGAGTCGGTGTGCATGGTCTGCGCCCAGGTTATCGGCAATGACAACACGATTACGATCGCTGGTCAGGCGGGCAATTTCCAGCTCAATGTTATGTTGCCCGTGATCGCCTACAATCTCTGTCAAAGTATGGAGATACTGGCAAATGCTGGCCGTGCGCTGGCGGATAGTGCCATCAGCGGTTTCACGGTTAATGAGCAGCGTCTCCAGGCAGCGCTGGATCTGAATCCCATTCTGGTGACTGCGCTCAATTCAGTCATTGGCTATGAACAGGGTGCGAAAATCGCTAAAACCGCCTACGCTCAGGGTCGCCCGATTAAGGATGTAGCACGTGAGATGACAGAGTTATCGGAAGCAGATCTCGACCGGCTGTTGGATCCGGCACGGCTGGCCAAAGGCGGCATTATCGCCTCGGAGTAGATTAGCAGTCTGTTAAAAGAACAGCGTGCTAATCGAGGCCAAAAAGGGTCTGGCACGGATCAATCACTTAAGTATTGATCTATCGGAAGCGAGGCCGGGCGTGTATCGGAATCGCAACTTGAAAGATGCACAGGTTCTCAGGCCGCGGCGGCATCCCTGTCAGTGGCGGCCGCGCGCGACACTTTGCCGGCGCGGCCGGTGGATCGAAACAGTCCGCTGCGGGCGATGTCGTAAATCGCTACTGCAGCAGGATGTCTCAACCGTCGCTCCGAGGCAATCAGATAAAAGGATTCACGGATGCTGTCGACCTGGCCAATACATTCAACCTGATAGCGCTTGAG
The DNA here is from genome assembly GCA_964522485.1 of uncultured Enterobacteriaceae bacterium. Taxonomy (GTDB): domain Bacteria; phylum Pseudomonadota; class Gammaproteobacteria; order Methylohalomonadales; family Methylohalomonadaceae; genus Methylohalomonas. The sequence continues at coordinate 52,936 of CAZFUS010000001.1, forward strand.
CAGGTCATTCTTGATGATGGTGGGCGCGGCAAATATACCTGCGCCGGCCTCGGCCATATAGCGCTGTAATGAACTGTCTTCGAATTCGCCACAGACGCGCGGACTGAGTTCCAATTTGCGGAACCACTTTTCCAGTGAACGCCGCAACGGTTTGTTCATCGTTGGCAGCAGCAACGGTTGTTGATCCAGGCTGGCGGGAAAATTCTCACGACAGGCCTCAGCCAGTGCCGGTGCCGCAAAAAACGCCACACTGCTGTCCCCCAGATAATGATTAAAGGCCCGGATATTGCCGTTGGCATTCAATGGTGAATCTGAAAGCAGCATATCAAGCCGGTGCAGGGATAACTCCGTCAACAACTGCTCAATATTGCCGCTGCGGCAGTTGACGCTGATGTTATCCAACTCGAAAGCCGGTTGGATGACGCGATAGGTGACCAGTGGCGATACCACATTGACCAGGCCGATCGTCAATTGCTGACCGCTGTTTTGCATACCGCGTTTCAGAACATCAGTCAGCTCATTGCCAAGCCGGAAAATATTATCGGCATAATCATAGACGAGACGGCCGGTATCGCTCAGAATCAGTCGGCGGCCGCATCGTGTAAACAGCTTGGTATCCAGCCGTGATTCAAATTCACTCAACTGGCCGCTGATTGTCTGCGGCATCAGGTGCAGCATTTCTGCCGCGCGGGCAATCGTGCCTTCGCGGGCAACCGTCCAGAAATAATACAGATGATTGTAATTGAGTGTGCGCATAGATTACAGCAATGAGCGCCATTCAAGACTGGCTGCGTGCAGCCGGCTGTGGAACAGCTGGAACATCCTCGTTTGAATCAGTACACCTGATTCATGGGACTAGAGTCTATGTTTTGAGTTCACGGCGGTACATGAAAAAAACGGGCCCCTGTCGGGACCCGTTCTACCAAGCGTACGTACTCTATAAAAGCGAGGTCAGGCAGCCAGCTGCCGCAGGACATACTGCAGGATGCCGCCGTTATTGAAGTATTCCCATTCCTTTGGCGTATCCACCCGGACATTGGCCTGAAAACGGTTTTCCTTGCCATCGTCGGATTTGGCGATGACGGTGACTTCTCTAGCGCCGGTTTCCAGGCCCTCGATGTCGTAGGTTTCCGCGCCGGTCAGCCCCAGGTTCTCCGCACTTTCGCCGTACTTGAAGGTGAGCGGCAATACACCCATACCGACGAGGTTCGAGCGATGGATGCGTTCATAGCTTTCTGCCAGCACCGCGCGGCAGCCCAGCAGCTTGGTGCCTTTCGCCGCCCAGTCGCGGGATGAACCGGTGCCGTATTCCTTGCCGGCGATGACGATCAACGGTGTGCCGTCTTTCTGGTACTTCATGGCGGCGTCATAGATTGACATTTCCTCGCCGCTCGGTATGTGTTTGGTCACACTACCTTCGGAACCCGGCAGCAGTTTATTGCGCAGGCGGATGTTGGCGAAGGTTCCGCGCATCATGACCTCATGGTTGCCGCGGCGGGCACCATAGGAGTTGAAGTCTCTGGGCTGGACGCCGTTGTCGATCAGGTATTTGCCCGCCGGGCTGTTGGCCTTGATAGAGCCGGCCGGCGAGATGTGATCGGTGGTGATGGAATCGCCGAGCAGCGCCAGGACGCGTGCGCCCTGGATCGGCTCGAAACCCTCGGCTTCCTTGCCCATGCCTTCAAAGTAGGGCGGATTCTGGATATAAGTGGATTTATTGTCCCACTTGTAGAGTTCTGAATTCGGTGTTTTGAGGCTGTTCCAGCGTTCGTCACCCTTGAACACGCTCGAATAGCTGCTCTGGAACATGGCGGAATCGATGGTCGAGGCGATCGCCTGCTGGATTTCGTGCTGTGATGGCCAGAGATCTTTCATATAGACATCCTTGCCGGACTGGTCCTGGCCCAACGGTTCCTTGTTCAGGTCCAGATCGGTACGGCCGGCCAGGGCATAAGCGACCACCAGCGGCGGCGAAGCGAGGAAATTCATCTTCACCTCATGGTGTACGCGGCCCTCGAAGTTACGGTTGCCGGACAGAACCGAGGCGACGATGAGTTCACCTTCGTTAATTGCATCACTGATGCTTTCTGCCAGCGGGCCGGAATTGCCGATGCAGGTGGTGCAGCCGTAGCCGGTGACATGGAAGCCCTGGGATTCAAGGTGGGCCATCAGCCCGGACTTTTTCAGGTAATCGCTGACGACCATGGAGCCCGGTGCCATGCTTGTCTTGACCCACGGTTTGCGGGTCAGGCCTTTTTCATTGGCATTTTTGGCCAGCAGGCCGGCCGCGACCATGACCGACGGATTGGAGGTGTTGGTGCAGGAGGTAATCGCGGCAATAACAACGGCGCCATCGCTGAGATCATATTCATTGCCGTCCTCGTCCTTGACATGTATGACGCCGGTGTAATGCGATTCCTCGGCCGCTACGGCGGTACCGCCGCCTTCGCCCTCAAATTCGGCAATCTCTTCACGCTTGGTCGGACCACCGGAACGCTGATCCTGCATTTCAGCGAGGTGGTGCAGCACAGTGGATTTGGCCTCGGTAAGCGGGATGCGGTCCTGGGGCCGCTTGGGCCCGGCGAGGCTTGGCACAACCGTGCTCATGTCGAGTTCCAGGGTGTCGGTGTAGTCGGCATCCGGTTCACCCTCTTCGCGCCACATACCCTGCGCCTTGGTATAGGCTTCGACAACCTTGACCTGTTCATCGGAGCGGCCGGACAGACGCAGGTAAGTCAGGGTTTCTTCATCAATCGGGAAGATGCCGCAGGTAGCACCGTATTCCGGCGCCATGTTGGCGATGGTGGCGCGGTCGGCCAGCGGCAGGTTGGTCAGGCCGTCACCGAAATATTCGACGAATTTACCGACCACACCCTTCTCGCGCAGCATGTTGGTGACGGTCAGTACCAGGTCTGTGGCGGTGGCGCCTTCCGGCAGGCTGCCGGTTAATTTAAAGCCGACCACCTGTGGGATCAGCATGGTGATCGGCTGGCCGAGCATGGCCGCTTCGGCTTCGATACCGCCGACACCCCAGCCCAGTACACCGAGACCGTTGATCATCGTGGTATGCGAGTCGGTGCCGACCAGCGTATCCGGATATGCCTGGTTCTTGTCATCGGTTTCCGTGGTGAACACGGTGCGTGCCAGATACTCGAGATTGACCTGGTGGCAGATGCCGGTATCCGGTGGTACGACCTTGAAATTCGAAAAGGCTTCCTGGCCCCAGCGCAGAAATGTGTAGCGCTCCTGGTTGCGTTCGAATTCAATTTCGGCATTCTTTTCCGCTGCATCCGGGCGCGCGAAGAAGTCGACCATGACCGAGTGGTCAATGACCAGTTCGGCCGGTGCCAGCGGATTGATTTTGGCAGGGTCGCCGCCGAGGTTTTTCATGGCATCACGCATGGCGGCCAGATCGACCACTGCGGGGACGCCGGTGAAGTCCTGCATCAATACGCGTGCGGGTGAAAAGGCGATTTCCTTGTCGGGCTCGGCCTTGGCGTCCCATTTAGCCAGTGCCTCGATATCAGCCTTGGTGACATTGATGTCATCCTCGGTGCGCAGCAGATTTTCCAGCAGGATCTTAAGCGAGTAGGGCAGGCGCGAAACCTGGTACTTTTCTTCCAGCGCCTTGAGACTGAAGATTTCGTAGTTTTTATCGCCGACATTCAGTGTCGTGCGGGCGTTATAGCTGTTGCTCATGTGCAGCTCCAGAGTTGGATCAAATTCAGCGTAAATCGTCTGGGAAATCCGGATTCAGTACCGTTTTTCCGGCGGTGAGCAATGACATCACCGTCTCCCGATCAGCCCAGCGATTGGGCCGATCAAGAGAAAAAATCTGCCTGTCAGGCTCCGATACATCCCGGCATGTTTCAGCAACGGGAGGTATCCAGAGCTTTCACGAAAACCGGTTGTTCCGCTGGACATCGGAATACAGCGTGACCGGTTTCCGTATCTCAGTTCTGGGGGCAGTGCGGCCCGTTCCGGAATGCGTATGGCCACGACACGCCGCCTTGCCAGCCGGTGGCCACCGCAATGGTGATGACAGCCGTACCAGCCCCGGAAAGGCGCTTATTATGCTTGATTTAGCCGTCTCGTGACAGGTTTACAGGGATTGGCCCTGCTTCAGGATCCGGTTGCATCGATCCGGGCACTGCCCAGACATTCATCATTCCGGTAGAGCACCACGTACTGGCCCGGTGTTACGGCCCGCTGCGGCCCGCCAAACTCGACCCGGATGTGATCCGCGCCATGCGCCATCACGGTGCAGGGCTGCTCCGGCTGGCGGTAGCGGGTTTTGGCCAGGCACTCGAACGGCAAATCCGGTGCCTCCCCGGCAATCCAGTGGACTTCTGAGGCCACCAGGTCGTGAGAATACAGCAGTGGGTGGTCGTGGCCCTGAACGACGATCAGGATATTGTCGGCCATGTCCTTGCCGGCCACGTACCAGGGCGCATCGCCGGCGCCGCTCACACCGCCGATTTTCAAGCCCTGCCGCTGACCGAGCGTATAGAACATGACTCCGTGATGTTCGCCGATGGTCCGGCCATCGGGCGTCTGGATTTCTCCCGGCTGCGGTGTCAGGTACTGGCTCAGGAAATCACGGAACGGCCGTTCCCCGATGAAGCAAATGCCCGTACTGTCCTTTTTATTATGGGTAACAAAACCGGCCTCGGCTGCCAGCCGCCGTACCTGGGATTTGTTCAGTTCGCCGATTGGAAACAGTGTACGTGCCAGTTGTGGCTGGCCCAGCCGGCACAGGAAATAGCTCTGGTCCTTGTTTCGATCGATTGCTTTCAATAAACGATAGCGGCCGTCGCGTTCATCAATACGCGCGTAGTGACCGGTAGCAACACGCTCGGCACCCATTTCGAGAATATGTTCGACAAAAGCATCGAATTTGATCGACTGATTGCACAATATGTCCGGGTTCGGCGTATGACCGGCGGCATATTCGGCCAGAAAGCGGCTGAATACTGCATCCCAGTACGCTTTCGACAGATTGACCGTATTCAGCGGAATGTCGAGCTGTTCACACACCTGCAGCGCGTCGGCAACGTCGGCCTCTGCCGCACAGTAGCCGGGCCGATCGTCCCCTTCCCAGTTCTTCATGAACAGTGCCTGTAACTGGCAGCCCTGCTGCTTGAGCAATAGGGCGGTTACTGACGAATCAACCCCGCCGGAGACAGCGATGACGATTTTATCTGAAGTATAAGAGTACGCTTTCATGCCGGCCGCGAAATGAACTTGAATCGGGGTCAGGCATGATAGACGAGCCCGCGATGTCGGGACAATCTATTGTTCAGCGGCGCTGATGGCCGAGCTCGATGATCAGCGTGTCACCCTGGTTGAAGACCTGGATCTTGCGCCGGCCGGTGTTGGTATCGATGGTCTCCATGCAGACCGGTGTCGAGGCCTTGTCGGATGACAGCGCCTGTTCCAGTATAAACCCGGCGGTGGTGTATCATCGCGCAGCATGCCGCAGCCGCGCCTAAAGCCCAGTAATTATGCCACTGGTAGATTCGACATACTGTGGCAAGGATAGCTGCTTCAGATTGCTGCGACTATCTAGCTAGTTGGTGATGCCAGGAGGGTAGGGCGTGTAGTTCTTATTTGCAGTGTTGCAGCAGATCAAGTGAGTAACGCTGACCAGAGCGATAATCATCAATACAGCGGGTCACCATCGAACTGCGTAGGCGATCACCCAGCTTGCCAATTGCATCGCGATTGAGCCACAGCGTCCGAATAATGCCTTGATCAAGTTCTGTTTTAATACTTGGCGGCCGTGCACTACCTTCAAAACAGAAACGCAGATAAGTGATGCCGACTCGTGGATTCGGGTACAAATAGACGCCAACAAGCGAGCGCGGCTCGAATTCATGGCCGGTTTCCTCACGAACTTCGCGGCGGGCGGCTTCGAGCAGGGATTCTCCGTGCTCCAGATGGCCGGCCGGCTGGTTGATCAACACACCACCGTCGGCCTCTTCCTCGACCAACAGAAAGTGGCCGTCACGTTCGATGATGGCGGCAACTGTAACATTTGGTTTCCATTGCTGATTCATGCTGCTTTTTGGCCTCCCTGACTTGGCCGGACTGCGACCGGCGGGTATGATGCGTATTGATTTCACTCACCATTTTTACAGTATTTATGTCCAAGCGCACTCTGACCCTGCTGGTTATCCTTATGGCCCTGTGGCTGTTTTTGTCAGGCTATTTTAAACCACTGTTGCTGGCGCTGGGCCTGGTATCGGTGGGACTGGTTATTGCTATCGCCGAACGCATGAATGTCATTGATCATGAAGGGCATCCCTATCACCTGCACGGCTTGCGGGTGCTGCAATATTGGTGCTGGCTGCTGACTGAAATCGCCAGGGCCAATCTGGACGTGGCCAGACGTATCATTCTACCATCGGCTCATATCAGCCCCACCCTGTTGCGGGTCAGGGCCAGTCAATCGAGCGAGGTTGGCCGGGTCATTTATGCCAATTCCATTACGCTGACGCCGGGAACCGTCTCGATTGATGTCGATGGACCCTACATCGAGGTTCACAGTCTCACTCGTGAAGCCGCCACTGGTCTCGGCACCGGCGAGATGGATCGGCGTATCACTGAACTTGAGGTGCATGACTGATGTATGTGGCGGCGATTGCGTTGCTGTTACTCGGCATGTTGCTGACGCTGGTGCGCGCATTGCTGGGATCCACCGTCTACGATCGGATACTGGCAGTGAATGTCTTCGGCACCATTACCGTATTATTTCTGTCCGTTCATGGCTTCTTTCGTGGACGGCCGGACTTCCTGGATCTTGCGCTGGTATACGCACTGATTAACTTTATCGGCACAGTCGCCATTTTGAAGTTTTTTGAATATGGCGATATGGGCCGTGCATCGTCTGACGAAAAAAGGGATGTCTGATGCAGCTGTTTGTTGACGGATTGTCATGGTTGCTGCTGATTGCGGGCGGTATGTTCGTGTTGATCAGTACGATCGGCATGCTCAGATTTCCCGATTTTTTTACACGGCTTCACGCGGCGAGTATTACCGATACCCTGGGATCCCTGCTGGTTCTGGCAGGCCTGGGTCTGCAGGCTGGTTTAAGTCTGGTTACGGTGAAATTGCTGTTGATTCTTTTTTTTATTTTATTTACTACTCCGACTGCTGCACATGCGCTGGCAAAGGCAGCGATGCACGCCAATATGAAGCCGCAGAACTGCCAGGATAAACGCCAATGATTGATACGCTCGTTGGCATGGTATTGCTGGCCTTGCTGGCGATTACCGCTATTGCGATCAATAACATTCGCAATATGTTTGCGACGGCAATGTTATCCGGCATTTTCAGTATGTTGTCGGCCGCACTTTTTGTAGACATGGATGCCGTCGATGTCGCTTTCACCGAAGCTGCGGTCGGTGCCGGCATCGCCACTATTCTGTTTCTCGGTGCACTTGCTGCCTGTGGTCACGGGCACAGTGAACCGGCTAAGCGTTCGCCCTTTGCGTTAATATTGGTGTGCCTGACCGGGGTGCTGTTGATTTACGGCACACTGGATATCCCGCATTTCGCCGATCCGGATGCACCCGTACAGCAGCATGTTAACCCCTACTATCTGGAAAAAACCGCCAGCGATATCGATATTCCAAATGCCGTGACGGCTGTGCTGGCCAGCTTCAGAGGCTATGACACAATGGGTGAGGTGGTGGTGATATTCACTGCCGGTATCGGAGTTCTTATTTTGCTGGGCGGCAGCCGGCGTTCCCGAAATGCCAAGGATCAGGACGTATAATCATGATCCATCATCTGGTACTCAGAGTCATCGCCAAGCTGTTGTTGCCTTATATCCTGCTGTTCGCCTTGTATGTACAGTTCCATGGCGAATACAGTCCAGGAGGTGGTTTCCAGGCTGGTGTTATTTTTGCTGCCGGGTTCATACTTTATGGATTGATTTATGGTGTTGATAATCTGCAGCGGATCATTTCGCCGGAATGGATCAGACGTCTGGCGGCGCTGGGCGTGTTGATTTATATGAGTGTCGGTGTGATTACCATGTTGAAGGGCGGGAATTTCCTTGATTATGGTGTGCTCGCTAGTGAACCGGTCACCGGTCAGCATCTCGGTATCCTGCTGGTGGAACTTGGTGTTGGTATTGCCGTGGCAGCAGTAATGATTTGCCTGTTTACATTATTTGCCAAGCGTTAGTCGTCCGCTTTACGGGCTAGGTCTGGCGCTTTCCAGTGGATTTTTTTCTCGCGCTTGACTGGGCTGCACCGGTTTGATGACAGGGTCATCCCAGCTTCCCTCGACGGTGTACCGGTAGCCGAGTACTTTGTCTATTTGTTCTGGTATTCCCTCGAAAACTTTTCCGGCGAGGAAAATAACCGCACCGATACCAATACCCGCCGGACCAAACAGGGCCCCCGCAACTGGTAGTGTATTGCTTATCTGTGGAATAATCGTGATGATTTGATCGTAAGTCTGATCGACAAGACCGGTGCGACCGGTTGCTGTGATAAGCGCAGCCGGCCCTTCCATGCTTAAATCACTCGTGAATGCCTGACCATCCTGTAGGGTGAAAGTACCCTTGATGCGGTCAAAGGCGAAGCCCTCTTCAAATATATCGTTGAAATCGAGCAACAATCTGCGCGGCAACGTTGATACACTCAGCAGACCCAGAAGCCGAACTGCTTTGGGATCAATCTCAAGGAATTGCCCCTTGCCAATGTCCAGTTCCAGAGTGCCATCGAGTCTGGCAAGATTGAAATTCATGGGACTGCCCGGCCACAGCGCATCAACCTTGATATGCGTTTTGCCCTGTTCTACCGCTTTTTCGTCATAACCAAAAGTGGACAGCATGCTGGCAAAGCGTTCGGCTTTTAATTCGATGTTGAATTGCGAAAATATCTCATTGTTGACTGTTTTCCAGCTGCCTGTGCCGGTTATTTCCATAGAAGGTTTGCTAAAAGAAAAATCCTGGATAATCAGACCATTGCTGGCTTTCTCGGCCTGCAGGTTCAAGGCGCCGAAATTGGCTTCATTATAGATTAGGTTATCAACGGTAATACTAAGGGCGGGTAAATCGCGCGGGTTCAGAGTCTGGCGCTCGTCCGTATCATTATCGCTGACTTTATCCAGTTGCAGTGTCTTAAATCTGGCGGTCAGTTTTGGCTCCTGGGACGAATCAGGTAACTGTATCCAGCCGTCAACTTCGGTTCCTTGCAGTACCAGCCTGGATGTGTCGTTGGTGTGACTGAATGTCAGGCGGGTTTTCCGGAACGTCTGATCCTGCAGTTTCAGTTGATCAACAAACAGGTCGATGTCCGGAATGGAGGCAGGATTTGTAATGCCGGCATCCGACAGGATCAGATCGGACTCTGCAATCAGCGTGATCCATCGATCCATATCAAGCCGGTCGATGGAGCCATCAATAATATTATTGCCTGTAGGCAAATCCGGCAAGACGCTGTTGCCGAAGCGTGCGGCGAACTGCCCGGAACCATAGACAGCACTCAGAATCTCACCATACGTCAGAAATATACGATTCTCGGCCTGCTGCTTCTGGGGTAAAGACAGCTTTATTTCCAGATTTCGTGTTTCATCGCGTACTTTGCCGACAGGGGCGGGCAGATCCAGACCCAGACCCTTTAGGTCGGAATTCAGTCTGATAGTCTCGACAGCCGCGGGATCTGCCGGAGCAGTGTATTCAAACTGCCAGTGTGACGCGCCTTGCAGAATATTGGCGAGCGCCTGATCGTCAAGTGTTTCGGGCGGAGTATGCTCGGTAAGCAATTCTGTGATCAGGGAACTATCAGCAATACCTTCAATCCGGATCAGGGTTGGTTCACTGGAAGCGTCTCCATTTCTTTCCAGTTCCACATCGACATCGCGGCCTGCATATTTCGCGGTGATGTTACGTGATTCGAGTTTGTCTCTTGAAAATTTAACCACGCCGCGGGCATCAGTTAATCTGATATCCAGTTGCGGTGCCACAACCGTATTCCCGAGCAATTCGACCTGGCCACTTATATCATCCTCGCCGGGGTACAGCTTGATCGCCATGTCGAGATCGAGTGCGATATCGCCTGCATAATCCAGCTCCAGCATACGCCGGATGGACTTTTCTTTCTCATCAAGCGGGCTGTCTCTCAAAAAACTGACAGCATCTTCAGTACTGCCCTCAGCTTCGCATTTGAGATTGAGAATATGATCTTCCACAAACAGATCGGCTATGTAAGCATCGACGTTTCGTATGTCAGCATTGTAAGTTTTTGCATGCGGCACACGGGCTTCCAGGCGGTAGCGATCAACGAGCAATTCACCGTCAAGCTGGTATATGGTCGGCCATTCTTCATGGTAATCGAGTGTCAAACCGTTGAACCAGGCATGCAGCTTAAATTGTCCCTGGCGCTCCCGGAACGGAAAGTCATCCAGATCCCCGCGCAGGACGAGAGCCGCCTGTTCCAGGCGGCCTTCCACTATGGCGCGTTGAGCCCAGGTCTTGAGCTTGTCTTTGGCGGCGGCGGGGACAAAACGTTTGAGAGTGGTTGCATCGCCGCCGGACAGTGAGGCCGCCACATTGACCGTTGGCAGCCCCCGGTCGTCAAATTCGGCATTCCCGCTTATCTGCAGCTTATGTGTATCCGTGGCTATTTCCAGGTCGTCCGTATGCAGATACAGCCTGGAATTATCCTGATAGCTGTTCCAGGTGAGTTGTCCATGAAGATCCAGCGCATCGATTGGTGAGATAAATACATCAGTGCCGCCAATGCCCATATTGCTGCTATCGAGTTTGATGCGGCCACCATTCTGATTGGCTGCAAATATGCCATTCAGCCCTGAAAATGCTTCATTACCATAACTGCGACGAATCGTTAAATTGTCCAGTTGCCCGCTTGCCTGCCAGACGCCGGGGTCCGAACCGAAATCAAACTGCAGATTGCTGAGTTCGCCGCTGGTAGAATCCGCAACTGATGCTTCGACGGCAGATATCTCGATACCGTTGAAAAACGGCAACAGGTCCTGAATCAGGACATAACTGATGAAGCCGCTGTCAATGGTTCTCGGTTGCTGACCGGAGAGCCGTAGATGGGTGACAGGCCAGTCGTCATTCCAGGTAGACAGTTCCTGAATGGCAGCAGCCAGTGTCCAGTGGTCATCCGCGTGTCTGAGGTAATCAAATTGTCCCCTGAAACGCCGGATCAGATTGGAGCTGTTATCATCCCGAACCAGTACGTCCTCCGCGCTAACCAGCCCCTCGGCGTCCAGCAGGATACCATCCTGCCACTGGCTCCAGACTGTTATATCGGTGCTTCCTGCACGAAGTTCAAGCTCGTGCCACCGGCTGTATTGAGGCCATGCCGCCGGCTTGATCTGACGGGCATCGAGATAGATTTCAGCCGACCATTCGCTGCCCAGCAAGTCACCATCGGCGTCGATGGCGAAATCGATGCTGTCGCCGTAATGTTCAGGTAGCCGGGCACTGCCGCTGATCTGCGTCTGTCGCCCGTAGCTGTTCAGATGCAAGTTCGCATTGCTGAGCTTGATAGCCGGCTGGGCGTTATATTCGTCAATCCAGAGCAGATTCGTATCACGGAGGCTGAGATAAGGCTGGCGCATAAGCCAGCGGCTGAGCTGATTATCCCGGGGACCGGCATAGTCGTCACCGGCTATCGTGGAATCGCCGATACGGATCGAGCCCTCGGCGGTATGCGTCAGTTTAAGCTGTGCACCGGAAATACTCAGACCAGCCGGTACCGGTTCCCAGCGATACAGACTGGCCAGTGAGGAAAACTTGATTGAGGCGCTGTCGAAACCGGTGAGGGCTTCGTGACCGTCCGGTTCCTGTAAAACAACACCATATAGTGTTAGCTCAGGGTTCCAGCCATGCCATTGTGCCTTGACGGACTGGATCGAAACCGGCAGCCCCATATAATTACCCGCCCAGAGTTCGATCTCTCCACGATAGTGGTCAATCCCTGGCAGGAGCAGCCGCGCGACCGTAATGGCGACGGCCACCAGAAGAATACAGCCGCCGACAATAAACCAGAGTGCATTATATAAGCGATTTATCATCCCAGGCCGGTTGATGGTTCAGCTCAATTATCGTGACAGCAGTCATAACAGAAATTTTAGCCCGCGATCAGGCAAGGATTATGGACGTCCACATGATTCAAAGCAGTACGATGTCATACTGTTCCTGGCTATAGACGCTTTCGACCTGGAAGGTGATTGGTCGACCGATGAAGCTTTCGAGTTCGGCAACACTGGCGGATTCTTCGTCCAGTAACAGATCGACAACGGACTGGGACGCAATTACCAGGAGTTTTTTGGCGTCGAACTGACGCACTTCACGTAGAATCTCGCGAAAAATTTCATAACAGATACTTTCGGCGGTTTTTATGGTGCCGCGGCCGTAACAGGTCGGACAGGGTTCGCACAGGACATGTTCAAGACTTTCGCGGGTGCGTTTGCGCGTTATCTGGACCAGCCCCAACGAGGTGACTTCACTGATGGTGACCTTGGAGTGATCGCGTTCGATATTCTTCTCCAGCGCGCGCAGTACCTGCCGCTGATGCTCCACATCCTGCATGTCAATAAAGTCCACTATGATAATGCCGCCGAGATTCCGTAATCGCAGCTGTCTGGCAATTGCGTGCGTCGCTTCCAGGTTGGTTTTGAAGATGGTTTCCTCGAGATTTCTGTGACCGACAAAGGCGCCGGTGTTGACATCAATGGTTGTCATGGCTTCCGTCTGATCAATATACAGGTGACCGCCTGATTTCAGAACAACCTTGCGTCCCAGAGATTTCTGGATTTCGTCCTCTACCGAATACAGATCCAGGATCGGGTGTTCACCGGAGTAGTGTTCAATACGATCGACGAATTCCGGAATAAACTGGCGCGCGAACTCAAGCAGCCGCACGAAGGATTCATGGGAATCGATGCGCACTTTTTCAGTCTCGGTGTCAACGAGATCGCGCAGGGTTCGCATATAGAGTGGCAGATCCTCGTATATGACCCCCGGCGCCACTACATTTTGCATACGCTTACGTATCGATTTCCATAGCCGGCACAGGAAATCAATATCCTTGTGTAAATTGTACTCGCTGATGCCTTCGGCCGCAGTGCGCACGATAAAGCCGCCATTGCTGCGAATATCCTGGCTTGGTGGCAGACTTTCCGCGCTGGCCGGTTCCCGGTTGCCGACGGCGATCGAAGTTACCCCGGACTGGTACTGATAGATGATGTTGCGTAGGCGTTCGCGTTCGTTCTCGTCCTCGATTCGTTGTGAAACACCTATGGTAGACTGGCAGTCCGGGATCAGCACCAGATATCGTGAGGGTACTGCCAGTCGAGTGGTCAGGCGCGCGCCCTTGGTGCCGATTGGATCCTTGAGAACCTGCACCAGTACCTCCTCACCCTCGTACAGCAGGCCCTCGATTGTCAGTGTGCGGCCAGTGGACGGCAGCGCATCACCGTCTTCGGTCGAAGTCTCGATGATGTCGTTGCGATGCAGGAAACCGGTACGTTCCAGGCCGATGTTGATGAAGGCTGCCTGCATGCCCGGCAAGACCCGGGAGACCTGTCCCTTGTAGATATTGCCGACGATGCCGCGCCGTTTACCGCGCTCGATATAGACTTCCTGTAGGATCCCGTTTTCGACGACGGCGACCCGGGTCTCCTGGGGCGTGATATTGATCAGTATTTCGGAACTCATTGAATTATGCCTGTACTGGCGTTCCATTCAGTTGCATAGTCTCCACCGTCAACCATATCATACTCATCCCCTGTACAGTCTCGCTAACTATCTGATTATTCATGATTTAAAAAAACGGGGTTTTTACGAACGCCGGTACCAGACCGGTTTCCGGTAGCTGACCGGGTGTTCAATGGAATTTTACTTATGTCTCTGAGCCGTCAAATCAATGTTGTCGTACTGGCTGAAAGCGAGGGTAGAGCACTGGAGCCGCTTACTGCGCAGCGCACCAAATCGGCCATTCCCTTCGGTAGCAAGTACCGAATCATCGATTTTGCCCTGGCGAATTGCCTGCATTCGGAGCTGCGCCAGGTTTTCGTGTTCACCCAGTACAAATCGCATTCGCTGGTTAAGCATTTGCGTGATGGTTGGTCCATCTATAATCCGGAACTGGGCGAATACATCACCATCGTTGCACCGCAGATGCATGCCGGTAATGCCGGTTACAGCGGCAGTACTGATGCCTTGTATCAGAATCTGTTTATCCTTAGACGCAATGGCGCCGAACATATCCTGATCCTGCCGGGCGACACCATTCACCGAATGGATTATGCAGCCCTCTTGGCGCAGCATATCGACGATCAGCGCGATGTCACCCTTGCCTGCAAGGAATGGTCGCCTGCCGATGGCGATATCCTCCCGGTAGCCATGCTGGATGCCGATCAGCGTCTGGAAGCCGTTACATATCACCCGGGTGACAATACCGGTGCCACGGTAGCACTGGGCATTCTGGCAGTCAGAATGGCGGTACTGGAACAGGCCCTTGAGCAGCTGCACAGCCGTCCAGGTACGGATCATGATGTCATGCATGATCTGCTGCCGTTGCTCGTTACCGGTCATGAGGTGAATATTTATACTTTTGGCGGTCGGGCCGGTCGGGTCAGCCAGGATCGCTACTGGCGCAGCGTACAGACGCTGGATAGTTATTACAGCGCCAATATGGATCTGCTGCAGAGCGAGCCGCCGCTGGATTTGTATCAGGGCGACTGGAGTATCCGCACCTATCAGTCGCAGAGCCCGCCAGCCCGGACAGTACCGGGCCGCTCCTGTAACGAAGGTATTTTTATCAATTCGGTGGTGGGTGGCGGGAGCGTAATTGCCGGTGGTGGTGTCAACAACAGCATTCTCTTCTCCAGGGTCCGGGTGGAGGACGCAGCCACGGTGGAACACGCGATTCTGTTCGAGGGCGTGCAAGTGGGCGAACGTGCGCGGCTGCGCAACTGTATCGTGGATAAGCACGTTCACATCCCGGCTGGCGAGTCGATAGGTTACGACCCTGAACGCGATGTGGCTCGGTTTACCCGGTCGGACAATGGTATCGTTGTGGTACCCAAGGGGTATCGATTCGAGTGACTCTCGAGACATCACAATCCGGAGCGCTGGAAGCCACTCACCCGCAGCGTGCGCATTTCATCCGGCAACTGCAGTCGCTGCTGCCGGACGAGGCGCTCATTGTCGATGAGGAGGCCCTCAGAGTGTACGAATGCGACGGTCTGTCGGCCTACCGACAACTGCCGGGCTGTGTGGTGCTGCCGGACACGATCGAACAGATACAGACACTGCTGCGTCTGTGCCACGAATACGGCGTCCCGGTTGTGGCACGCGGCGCCGGCACCGGCCTGTCGGGCGGTGCACTTCCGCTGGCCGATGGGGTCTTGCTGAGTCTGGCCAAGTTCAGTGAAATCCTGGAACTGGACCCGCTGGGTCGCATCGCGCGGGTCCAGCCAGGTGTGCGCAACATCAGCATATCCGAGGCTGCTGACCCGTATGGTCTGTTCTATGCGCCGGATCCGTCCTCCCAGATCGCCTGCACCATCGGCGGCAATGTGGCCGAGAATTCAGGTGGCGTACATTGTCTGAAGTACGGCCTGACCGTGCATAATCTGCTCGGGCTTAAGTTCGTCACCATGGAGGGCGAATTGATTGAACTCGGTGGCCGTACGCTGGACCAGCCCGGTTACGATCTGCTGGCATTGCTGACCGGTTCCGAGGGCATGCTCGGCGTGGTCGTTGAGGTGACCGTGAAACTGCTACCCAAACCGACGGCGCATGAAGTACTGCTTGCGGCCTTCGCCGACGTAGCAGCAGCCGGTAACGCTGTTGCGGATATCATCGCGGCCGGGATCATTCCTGCCGGTCTCGAAATGATGGATCAGGCGGGTGTACGCGCCGCCGAAGATTTCGTCCATGCCGGTTATCCGACCGCCGCCGCCGCCATCCTGATCTGCGAACTGGACGGGATCGAAGCCGAGACCCGATCCCAGCTGGACGCCGTCGAGCGTATTCTCCAGCAGGCCGGCGCGACCGAGATTCGCGTTGCCCGCGATGATGAGCAACGGGCCCGGTTCTGGGCCGGCCGTAAGGCTGCGTTTCCGGCGGTTGGTCGCATTGCTGCGGATTATTACTGCATGGACGGGACCATTCCTCGCCGACGCATTGCCGACGTCCTGGAACGCATCAGTCAACTGTCCACGGAATACGGACTCGGAGTGGTCAACGTTTTTCATGCCGGCGACGGTAATCTGCATCCGCTGGTGCTTTACGATGTCAGCCGGCCGGGCGAGCTGGAGCGTGCCGAGGCTTTCGGCGGCAAAATCCTGGAAGTCTGCGTGGAAGCCGGCGGGACCGTGACCGGAGAACACGGTGTCGGTATCGAGAAGATCAATCAGATGTGTGTGCAGTTCAGACCAGCCGAGCTGGAACAGTTTCACGCCGTCAAGGCGGCTTTCGATCGCAGTGGCCTGCTGAATCCCGGCAAGGCGGTACCGACACTCAGCCGCTGTGCCGAATTCGGACGCATGCATGTACACCAAGGTCAGTTGGCGCATCCGGATCTGGAGCGGTTCTGACAATGGCTCTGGTTTTACCAGAAAATGTCGGGACCGATCTCGTTGCATTGCTGCAGTCACTGCAGCCGGAACATATTCTGATCGCAGGTGAGACGGAAACGCTCGCTGCCGGCCTCGAACCGGTCGCGGGAAATTTCCATCTCGAGCAGTGCGGGCTGCAGGATTTGCAACAGACGATCGATAAACTCCCTGTTTATGACATTGTTCTACTGCTCGGTGTTGTCGAAAACCTCGACAAGGCAGAGGCGGATGCCTTGCTGGGCCGACTGCGCGATCTGCATGCCCGGCATGTGTTCGTCTTCGTACCGATTGGTGAAGGCTGGTCAGGATTGCGCAGTCACTGGCAGCAGACCGATCTGCTGGCACTCGGTTTCAGTCTGTACAGAACCTATGCGGCTGGACAGGGTGATTTGCACTTGTATCGCTTTGAACTCGATACGTACAAGGCCACGCCGGAATGGCTGAACAGCAAATACTGGGCAAATCCGGAGCTATTCGGCAAATATCGCTGGTAGGCGCACGATCAATCAGCGCTACAGAGTATGAACGAAACCCTGATCCAGGAGCTCCAGTACCGTATCCGGCAGGCGGCTGCCGCGGCAGAACCGCTGCATGTTCGCGGTTCTGGCAGCAAAGCTTTCTGCCTGCCATCGATTCCGGGAACATCGCTGGACGTGACCGGCCTGGGTGGTATTGTCGATTATCAGCCGACCGAGCTGGTTGTGACGGTGCAGGCCGGTACCCTTCTGGCGGAACTGCAGGAGACTCTGGCTGCAGAAAACCAGATGCTGGGTTTTGAACCACCGGCGTTTGCCCCCACGGCCACAGTCGGCGGCACGGTAGCCTGCGGCCTGTCAGGCCCCAGACGACCGTTTGCCGGTGCACTGCGCGATTTTGTCCTCGGCGTGCGCTGCCTGAACGGTCAGGGCGATGATCTCAGGTTCGGTGGCCAGGTGATGAAAAACGTGGCCGGCTATGACGTGGCGCGGCTGATGGCCGGAGCCCGTGGCAGCCTGGGGGTACTGCTGGAGATTTCGTTCAAGGTACTGCCGTGTCCGCCGGCGGAGACCACACTGTGCCAAGCGCTCGCCAGTGACACGGCTGTCGAAACCATGAATCGCCTTGCCGCTCAACCACTGCCGCTGTCGGCGGCCGCTTATGTTGATAACAGGCTCTATATCCGCTTCTCCGGCGCGGCCAGTGCGGTCGAGACCGCCGCGAAAAACTGTGCGTCCATGCAGACAGTGGCAGATGGTGACACTTTCTGGATGCGGCTGCGTGAACAGCAGCTCGACTTTTTCACAAAGGCAGAGACACTCTGGCGCCTCAGTCTTCCGGCTACGGCGGCGACACCTGCCATCTGCGGTGACTGGCTGATCGACTGGGGCGGAGCGCTGCGCTGGTTACGGACTGATGCGTCGGCAGATGCGATACATACAACTGCCGCCGCGGCCGGCGGTTACGCCCTGTTATTCAAGGGGGGCGAACACGGACAGAGGCTGCCATTCTTGCCAGCACCATTGCTGAAGATTCATCAACGGCTCAAACTGGCCTTCGATCCGGCGCAGGTGCTGAACCGGGGGGTGCTTTACACTCAGACTAACGGAACTGGTCATGCAGACTGAACTCCGATCGGACATCCGTGATACGCCGGACGGTCGTGCCGCCGATCAGATTTTGCGCAACTGTGTGCACTGCGGCTTCTGTCTGGCGACCTGTCCGACTTACCGTCTGCTCGGTGACGAACTCGACAGTCCGCGCGGGCGCATTTACCTCATCAAGTCCGTGCTGGAGGGCAAGCCCGCAGGCCGCGAGACACAGCTGCACCTGGATCGCTGCCTGACCTGCCGGGCCTGCGAGACCACCTGTCCGTCCGGAGTGGAATACGGCCGGCTGCTGGAAATCGGCCGGTCAGCGGTTGAGGCGGAAATTCCACGACCATGGTGGCAGCGCCTGCAGCGCGGTCTGCTGCTCAGAGTACTGCCGTACCGGCGACGTTTCACTCCATTGCTTAGGCTGGCGCAAACGCTGCGCCCGCTTCTGCCATCCGCTCTGAAACAGCAGGTACCGCAACGGCAAATATCCAATCCCCGACCAACCCGCCCCCAGGCGCGCCGGATTATTCTGTTCGAAGGCTGTGTCCAACCGGCGCTGGCGCCGTCGATCAATGCCGCTGCGGCGCGACTGTTCGATCGCCTGGCAATCGGTTGCGAGCGGATCAGCGGCGAGGGTTGTTGCGGGGCATTGAGTCTGCACCTGGGTGATGAGCGGGCGGCACGGCATTTCGCCAGGCACAATATCGATCGCTGGTGGCCCTTCATCGAGTCCGGCATCGAGTCCATCATCGTTACGGCCAGCGGCTGTGGGGTCATGATTAAGGATTACGATGTATTGTTGAAGGATGATCCCGACTATGCTGACAAGGCTGCGCGTGTGGCCGCGCTGGCGCGGGATCCGGCGGAATATCTCAATGGCGAGGCTCAGCTGGGAAATCTGGCCCGTTGTAGCGGGCGTATCGCTTTTCAGTCGCCCTGCACATTGCAACATGGTCAGGGTCTGAGCGGCGCCAGCGAGCGGTTGTTACAGCGGCTGGGTTTCGAATTAACGCCGCAGAGCGATGGCCATCAATGCTGTGGTTCGGCGGGGACTTATTCCATCCTCCAGCCGCAACTGGCGAAGCAGCTGCGAGAGAAGAAACTGGAGAATTTGAACAAAGGTGATCCAGAAATGATTCTGACCGCGAATATCGGCTGCCTGCTGCATTTGCAGCAGGCAGCCGCGGTTCCTGTCAGGCACTGGTTGGAAGTCGTCGACGATATGAACAGTGCTTAGTTCATGGCGACCCAGCGGCCATCCGACTGACGGCAAGCGGTACCATGAACGACTTCGCGTTGACCGTCGATCATGGCCTCGGTAGTGTAGTCGCGGCACGGACCACTCTCACTCTGATAAGTCTGGGTTGGGGTAACCGCGTAGTCGTTACCGGTATCCGGATTCTGCCAGCTGTAAGGCTGGCCGGTCGGCTGGGTTTCCAGCGCACGGTTCATCTTCATGCGGTCGACGTCATCCATGGTCTTGCCAATTGAACCACCGATATAGCCACCAATGAGTGTGCCAATGGCGACCGCTGCCAGTTTGCCCGTACCGCCACCTACCTGCGCGCCAACAGCTGCACCGGCGCCGGCACCTGCCAGGGTACCGATATCCTGTTTCGTCGGGTTGCAGGCAGCCAGCACCAGCGTGCCGGCCAGGACACAGGTGATAGTTTTCATTTTCATTGATAATCCCTCCGCAAAAATAATCTTGCTGCCTATAAGACAATGAATAGTTCGATAAAATCTGGGAAAAATCGTGCAATTCAGTGGGTTTGACCCTTATGTGTAAGCACCGGGCTGATAGAGGTTATGGTAATCGATTGGTTCATGAACAGTGACATGTCTGTCCTTCAGAATGCCAACCGCTTCACAAGATTGCGCGGTCGTACGGCGGCCGGATTTTACTCGACCGGTGGCTCGTCTTCGGCTTGTCCGCCGGTGTCGACATCAAAAATGTCATCATATCCTTCCAGCGGTGGATTGCCGTCGTAAATCAGGTAATTGCGTCGTTGCAGATAAGCTTCGCGGGTAAAGATATAAGGATCCATGGCCGCCTCGTCACGCATGCGCGTCGCATCCAGCAGTTCAGCGCGCTTGCTGATGATGCCCAGCGCGGTGACCGGATACAGTACCGTGCCGGAGACGTAAAACAGCGGATTGGTCAGCAGGCTGCTGGCGATGTCCGGTGTATCACGCACAGTATTCGGTCCCAGGACCGGGAGATAGAGATAGGCACCCTGACCGCTGCCCCAGACGGCCAGCGTCTGACCGAGATCTTCCTCGTGGCGGGCAAATCCCATGTCACTGGCCACATCGAACAGGCCGCCAACCCCGAGCGTCGAGTTGATTAGGAACCGTGAGGTGTCGGACCAGCCCTGATCAAACTTGGCCTGCAGAAAACTGTTCAGAATGACATTGATGTAGGTCAGGTTGGCGAAGAAATTACTAACCGACTCGCGTACCGGCGCCGGCATGGCCATGGTGTAGACTTCGGCTACGGGCTTGACGAGAAAACTATCCAGGGTTTCATTGACGTCATAAAAAACGCGGTTGGCTGGCTCGATCGGATCGATATCCTCTTCGGTGACGGTCTGAGCCTCAGCTGCTGGTGCATTATTGTTCTGACTGGTGGCACAGCCAGTTAATGCAACAACAAAACTGATAATCAAAAATGCCCGATGACCATGCAACGTGGCTGTTGTCATGCTGAAGATTTCCGCCCGGTTCTGACGGTCAATAATTATGGCGTACTTTCAAGTTCGGCAATTTTGCCGCGCAATTCACTGACCAGACCGTCGAATCCTTTATTTTTCATGATTGCCGTATATTCGGCACGTTTAAGTGACAGATCGTTAACCCCCTGTGCAACGACACTGATGATATACCATTTGTCATTCCGATGTTGCATCAGGTAATCCAGCTGGACCGTCTCGCCATCCGGTTTCTGTAATTCAGTTTTGACCAGCTGCCGGCCCTTGTTGAGCGGTTCTGTTCCAACGTGGTGGAACGACTCACCATCAAAACTGCTGAAACGATTAGCATAGGTGGCAATACTGAGCGTTTCAAACAGTTCAATGAACTGCTGTTGTTGATTGTCATTCAGGTCATTCCAGTAGCGCCCGAGGATGACCCTGGCAATCAAGGGGGTATCAAAGTGCGAGGTAATAACGGGCTGCAGTTGTTCAAAGCGCCCCTTGTAGCCGAGATTGTCGCCGTTTTGCATTACCTCAAGCAGCTCGGCATGAAACTCGTCGATAATGGGGACAACCTGCTCAGGATCAGCTGCAACGACAGACCCCGTCAACAGCATCATCAGGGATACTGCCGGTATAAAACCGGCAATACAACGGTATACCCGGGTATTCAGTATACGGATTGAAAGCATGTTGGTTAGTATCTGCCTGTCGGGTGAACGTTCCTGTTTGACTTGAATGCCGGGTCAGGGTTGCAGTTATCCGGTGCCGGGGTACGCACGTCCTTTCCAGAGGCTGCCGTGGCCACTGTAATGGCGCCGGGCTGAGTCGAGTGTCATGAGGCCGAATAGTAAAGCGGCTGCCGGCAGCGTCAATACTCTGAGCGGATGCAGTCGATAATAGCGCAGGATGGGCAAGTAGCTCATACCCAAACCTGCGCAGGCAATGAGCGCTGGCCAACGATCCGGCCATGGTTGCAACAGGCCGATCAACGGCACGATAAAAAGTCCGGTTAACAACAGCAGACACAGCAGCAGCCGCCAGGGAGAATAGTGCAGCTGGGTGTATGCAGTTCGGCTGATCATCTGCCAGATGGTCGACAGGTTATCGTAACGGCGCTGGCTGACGGCTGCGTGGGTCAACCCCAGCCAGGTATGTCCGCCTGAAGATTTAACGTAACGCGCCAGCGTGCAATCGTCGATCAGCGCAGTACGCAGAACGCCGAAGCCGCCGATATTTTCCAGCATACGCGTTCGCATCAGAATACAGCCGCCGGCAGCCGCGGCCACGCGGGACCCGGGTAAATTCGCCAGGGCGAATGGGTACAGTAACTTGAAGAAATAGACGAAAGCCGGCAGCAGTAATTTTTCCCAGGTACTTTTCATACGCAGCCGCGCCATCAGCGAAATCATAGCCAGATTGTCGTGCTCAAGCCTGTCGAGGAGACCGGTGACGACACCGGCTTCGAGCCTGATATCGGCATCCAGGAGTAGTGTGTAGTCGGTGGTAATCCGGCATCGTCCCTGTTCCAGCGCCCACAGCTTACCGCTCCAGCCGTCCGGCAACTGTGGTGTCTGTATTACCAGCAACTGTTCGAGATTGGCAGCACGCGCGACAGCGGTGGTCGCATCCGTGGACTGATCATCTATCACCACGACCTTCAGCCCCGGTCCCTGGTTGCACAGGCTATCCAGGGTTTGTGCCAGCACGTCAGCTTCATTACGTGCCGGGATCAGTACCGTGATATTGTCGAGTGGCTGAATCCGGTTAGCCGGGCTGAAATGCTCACGCGTGCGCCAGGGTTGCCAGGGCAGGAGCAATACCGATATCCAGACCAATGCCGCACCGGCACTAAGCCACTCCAGTAGCGTCACGGTTTATCTGCTGTCGATTAGAGTGAAAGTGGTCAGGCGAGGAACTGGTCCCGCCGGGTATCAGGCGACTTTCTGACTGCTGCAGCCGGCCCCACCTTTATTTTCCGTCACCAGCTGCGGCTTCGACAGATGATCATCACTGTAAGTCACCGGCAGTTCCGGCGCCATCGGCCCATCGGTACGCGGACCCTTTAGAAATAAATTCAGCGCCTTGAACGGGCTGGTGAAGGTGTCATTCACAGCGGTCGGTTCGTAGCCGCAGTGAACCATGCAGTTGGCGCACTTGGGATTCCGGCCGGTGCCGTATTTTTCCCATTCGGTTTCTTCCATCAACTGCTTGAAGGAGCGTGCATAACCCTCGCCGACTAACAGATAGCACGGCTTCTGCCAGCCGAATATGTTGCGCGTCGGGTTGCCCCAAGGCGTGCATTCATAAGTCTGATTACCGGCCAGAAAATCGAGATACAGCGACGACTGGTTGAAGCGCCACTTCTTGCCCTTGCCGAGCTTGAAAATATCGCGGAACAGCTGTTTTGTCTCGTTACGCTTCAGGAACACGTCCTGACGTGGTGCGCGCTCATATTCATAACCGGGAGAAATAGTCGCACCTTCGACACCAAGCTCCATCATTGTATCCATGAATTCCGCGACTTCTGAGGGTGTTTCACCCTGAAACAGGGTGCAGTTGACGGTTACGCGGAATCCGCGATCCAGCGCCTTGCGTACGACTTCGATGACCTTGTCATAGACACCTTCGCGGCAGACCGAGGCGTCGTGATGTTGACGGTTGCCATCCAGGTGGATGGAGAACGTCAGATATGGCGAGGGCGAATAGTCGTCCATGCGCTTGTCGAGCAATAGCGCATTGGTACAGAGATAGACGAATTTCTTTTTCTGAACGTAGCCCTCGACAATCTGCGGCATCTCCTTGTGGATCAGCGGCTCGCCACCGGCGATTGAGACGACCGGCGCGCCGCATTCATCAATAGCGCTCATGCAGTCTTCGTAGCTCAGACGCTTTTTCAGTATTTCATCCGGGTAGTCGATCTTGCCGCAGCCCGCACAGGCAAGATTGCACTGGAACAGCGGCTCCAGCATCAATACCAGCGGGTATTTTTTCTCTCTGCGGATTTTCCGGCCGAGGATGTATTTGCCGACACGATATTGCTGAATCAGGGGTACGCCCATTCAGACACTCCCGTTGTTTTTATCACACAGATATTGCCTAAAGAATCTGTATGGCTGAATTTCCAAGCGATTAAGGCTAAGGGATACAGTAACAAATGTACAGACCCGCGCCAGCCGCCGTGTTGCTATAATCAGACAAACAACACCATCTGAAATTTGTCAGACCATAAGTGGCTGGAGAGATTCCCTTGCGACCCTTTCTGGCGGCAGAGATAATGCCCATTTTGAGTGGATGAGCCTGAGTGATGGCTGAGCACAGCACTACACCCCTTCTGGATACCCTGCTCTCGCCTGCCGATCTGCGGCAGTTGCCCGAGGCGCAGCTTGAGGATCTGGCACAGGAATTACGCACTGCGCTGCTGGAATCCGTCAGCCAGAGCGGCGGACATTTCGCCGCCGGTCTCGGCACCATCGAACTGACTATCGCACTTCACTATCTCTACAATACGCCGGATGACCGGCTGGTGTGGGACGTCGGACACCAGGCCTATCCCCACAAAATTTTGACCGGCCGGCGCAATCGCCTCCCGACCATCCGCCAGTGGGGCGGGCTGGCCCCGTTCCCCAAGCGCGATGAGAGCGAATATGACACCTTCGGCGTGGGTCATTCCAGCACATCCATCAGCGCCGCGCTGGGCATGGCGATTGCCGCCAAACGGAACGGTACCGGCCGCAGGGCGATCGCGATTATCGGCGACGGTGGCCTGACGGCCGGTATGGCGTTCGAGGCGCTGAATCATGCCGGAGACCTGGATGCCGGCCTGCTGGTGATTCTCAACGACAACAACATGTCGATTTCGCCCAATGTCGGTGCGCTCTCGAACCGCTTCGCCCAGATTCTCTCGGGTCAGATGTATGCCTCGGTCAAGGAACAGGGCAAACGCGTATTGTCGCTTATGCCACCGATGTGGGAACTGGCGCGCCGTGCCGAGGAGCACTTCAAGGGACTGATTGTACCGGGTACGCTGTTTGAGGAATTCGGCTTCAATTATATCGGTCCGGTTGACGGCCACCACCTTCCGACCCTGATCAGCACCCTGCGCAACATTCAGGCGCTCGACGGTCCACAGTTTTTGCATATCATCACCCGGAAGGGCAAGGGATACGCCCCGGCCGAGGATGATCCGGTCAAGTACCACGGTGTCACGCCGTTCGATCCGAAGCTCGGTATCGTGCCGTCAAACAAGGCCAAAAAGCCGAGCTACAGCAATATCTTCGGTGAATGGGCCTGTGACATGGCCGCTCAGGATGAGCGCATGGTCGCGATCACGCCGGCCATGTGCGAAGGTTCGGATCTGAAACGCTTCTGCAAGGAATTTCCGGATCGCTATTTCGACGTCGGTATTGCCGAGCAGCACAGTGTCACGATCGCGGCCGGCATGGCCTGTGACGGTCTCAAACCGGTCGTGGCGATCTACTCTACATTCCTGCAGCGCGCCTACGACCAGGTTGTTCACGATGTTGTCGTGCAGAAGCTGCCGGTACTGTTCGCCATCGATAGGGCCGGCCTGGTCGGTGCCGACGGCCCGACCCATAACGGTTCCTATGACATCAGTTTCATGCGCTGCCTGCCGGATACCGTGGTCATGACGCCGGCCGATGAAAATGAATGTCGGCAGATGCTTTATACGGGTTATCTGCTCGATCAGCCTGTCTGCGTGCGCTATCCACGCGGCGGCGGTCCGGGTGTCGAGATCCAGAAACAGATGACGGCCCTGCCGCTCGGCAAGGCACAACTGCGGCGCAGAGGCAAGGGTACTGCCATCCTGGCCTTCGGCGTGACCCTGGACGTTGCCCTGGAAGTTGCCGAGGTAATCGACGCAACGGTGGTTAACATGCGTTTCGTCAAGCCCATTGATGAGGACATGATTCTGCAGATGGCGGCGAGTCACGAACAGCTGGTTACCATCGAGGAAAATGTCGTGGCCGGTGGCGCAGGCAGCGCGGTGAATGAAGTATTGGTCGCGCACGGGATCACAGCGAAGATCGCCAATTACGGTCTGCCGGATCGGCTGATCCAGCACGGTTCACGCGATGACATGCTTCGCGATGCGGGAATGACGGCAGAAGCCTTTGGCAAGTTCATAGCGGGCCTGCAGCAGGGTCAGGAACCGGCCGCCGCGCGGGGAGCGTGAGAGCAGCACGCGGAAAGAGTGAAGAGTGAATTTGTTAGATAGAGGGAACTGAAAAGTTTCCGGCCCTTTCCAATTTCGTTTCACGTTTCACATTCTCTTACCTGACCCCGAAATGAATGAAGGAGCGCGGGGGACCCCGCGCTCCTTCGAAAGGGACGATGGCAAGTTGTTACCGGTTATTCGAGGTTCAGCTGAACGTCCGGTTCGGCCTCTGCTCCCCAGACTACCGTGTCCATACCCGTGGCCTGATCGTCATCCGAGTTGCGCAGTCCGACCGTGGCCTTGAGAATCGGCGCCAGGATGGCGGCTGTCAGCGCGCCCAGCCCCAGGCAGACCACGATGCCGATGATCTGCATCAGGATGCCGATCTCGCCGTGCTGGAAGGCGTACGGTCCTTCCGTAATGCCAAGGTAGCCGCCTCGCGGCGTCCCCGCCTTGAGCAGGCCGACCATGATCAGCCCGTAAACGCCCGCGCCGAGGAACAGCGGGAACAGCTTGTGCTCGTCGATCTGGCGCTTCTGCGTGAACTCGTACACCAGATACGCGGCGATCGGCGCACCCAGGGCAACGAGAAACATCTGCCAGGGCACGTAAACGTCGAAGGCAGGGGCACCGCAAACATAGCCCGCCAGCGGACCGAGCAGCAGATAGATCCACTTGCGCGTCCCATAGGCGATGATCGCGCCCATGATCGCGCCGCCGGCCCAGGCCATGCCGTAATTATTGAATGCAATACCGACGCTGGTATTGGCCATAGTTACGCTGACCGCCAGCGCTTCGGGATCGAAGAAGAACAGGCACGACAGAATCACCATCGGCAGGCCCGCAAAGATGGTCATGACGCCGACGGCCGCCAGCGGCAGGTTGGGATAGCGGTACGCGGACACCTTGGGATGCGCCGAATACACGCCGGGCCGCGCGCCGAGCAGATAGGTGAATACCATGGCCATGCCGGTCGGGAACAGGTACACGAAGCCGACACCGAAGAAGTCGTGGAAGCCGGCATTGGTCAGCCAACCGACCGAGCCCCAGGTCCACCAGCTGAGCAGCGAGGAGACGATGGCCGACACGAAGCAGGTAATGAAATAGGCCGACGGCTTGATGCGTTCCGCTACCGCGAAATGCAACAGGACGTTGACGATACCCGCGAAACAGGCAAGGAAAAAGATGAAGATCTGGAAGTTGTTGACGCCCGGAAAAACTGCGGGATCCACGTTTTGCGCCAGCTCGTTGGCCATCGCGCCGCCGGCCCACCAGTCCTTGATGGAGTCCATCAGGGTATAGCCTTCCATCACGTAATACTGGGCCGCCCACAGGGCGAAACCGATCAGGAAGTAGGTCGCAAAACTGATGAAGAATCCAATCATCTTTTCTACGACCGATTCGAATCGATTCGCCCGCCGGACGGCGCCGACATCGATCAGGAGCAAACCGATGACCACGAAAATCGCTCCGACCGTCCCGGAAGCGTAAATGATATTTTGCGCGAGCGAGCTTACCGTGACCTGCTCGGCAAAGATATTTGCTGCGTCTAATGCCATGAACTTATCCCCATGAGTCTGTGTTAATTTTACGGATAGGAGTACAAACTACCTAGCCAATCTAGTGCTGGCCGGGCAGTACGTCCATTGTGCGTAATGGATACGACTTAAGGGCTATATCAGTGAAAATGACCGGTTAATCAAGGTCTTCGCGGGTTTCTGTTGGATTATCAGACACCTGCCGGTATCGCAACCTGCCTGTTATGGCAATGGTGCGTGGCGTGAGCGGTGGTACCGGTTCGCAAGACACGGCGAAAATCTGGATCAGAAGAGGGTTTGCGGCAGCAGCAGGTCGTGTGGGGCCGGCCACCGGGGAGACTGGAGTTGCGCGGGACGCAGCGAGAAGAGTGAAAATCAGATAGAGAGAATCGAAACGTTCCCCGACCTTTCAGTTTATGTTTTAAAATGCATCAACTTCCCGACCTCTTCCACCAACCTTTCCAGATCGCTGTCGTAGATCGCGCCCATGACCGCGATGCGGAAAATAGTTTGCGCGAATTCTCCCTGACCGGCGTAGATGATGAAGCCGGCTTCTTTCAGGTAATCGTGTAGCCGGGTGTATTCCATGCCGGCCGGCAGGCGGAAGGCATTCAGTACGCTGGAACTGGCGCTTTCGTCGATTAGCGGTTCAATGCCCAGCCGGGCAAGGCCGTCGCGGACAATTTTCATGCGCCGACGATAAATTTCGTGGCGCGCCTGCAGCCCTCCCTCGTCGAAGAATTCCGCCAGCGCCTCGGCCAGCGCGTAACAACACTGTGCGGACTGAGTGAACGGTGTACCCCCTTCTTCCTGCTGACCGTGATAGGCGGCCAGATTCAGATACAGACTGCGTGCTGCAGCCTGTTCGAGCGCGCTGCGGCGGATGATCACAAAAGAGATGCCCGGCACGCCGTGCAGACACTTGTTCGCAGTGGCCGCGCCGGCATCGACGGGCCAGCGGCGGAAATCCATCGGCTCTCCGCCGAAGCTGCTGACCGCGTCGATCAGTAATTTCGTATTATGACGGACAGCTAACTGCGCCAGACGCTCCAGATCATTCAGCCGGCCGGTGGTGGTTTCGTGATGGACAACGGCGATATGCGAGCAGGGCTGCTGCTGCAGGTACCGTTCGGCCGCTTCGGGATCGATCGCGGCTTCCCAGGGCTGCTTGATGACATCGTGCGGTATGCTGTAGGTCGCCGCAATTCTGGCCATACGCTCGCCGTAGACGCCATTGGCCAGGATCAGCACGCGGCCGCTCGTCGGAATCAGGCTGGAAAGCATGGCCTCGACGGCCGCGGTGCCGGAACCGGTCAGCAGCACTGCCGACCAGAGACCGGGATCCAGGCCGTACACGGCAAGCAACTGCTGCCGGATGCGCGACTGCAGGGCGCTGAATTCGGGTTCACGATGACAGAGATCCGGTTGCAGCAGCGCCTGGCGCACGCGCGTCGTCAAAGTGACCGGGCCGGGATTAAGCAACAGTGCCATCGTGGTCAGAAATGCGTGCCGATATGGGTCATAAGTCGCCGCACGACCTCGGCCGGGGTGATCGCCGGCCGCGGCAGACCGGCCAGCGTACCACTGTGAATCTTGACGTGGGCGAAGCGCGGGCCGTCACAGGTTGTGTTCGCCAGCAATGATTCGAGGACAGCCGGACCATCGCCGTCCAGCGCCATGCCGTAACCGCAGGCCGCGGCGATATCGGCGAATGCAACATTGGGACTGACGGTAGCCTGGGCACCAGTGGAATCGTGCACTTCATTATCCAGCAGTATGTGATGGAAGTTGTCACCGCCGTAGGTACCGATAGTCGTCATGTTGCCCATGCGCATCAAGGCGGCTCCGTCGCCGTCAATCACAACGACTTTCAGATCCGGTTGTGCCAGTGCGAGGCCCAGACCGAAAGACGTGGCGCAGCCCATGGAGCCGACCATATAAAACTGGTTCGGCCGATCGGCGCGCGCATACAGCTCGCGGCCGGTGTAGCCGGTGGTAGCGATCAGCACGCTGCCGGATGCCGGCAGTGAATCCTGGATGATCGCCAGCGCCTGCTGTCTTGAAAGTATCTGTCCGGCGGTATCGAAACTGTGACGCTGGCGGTGTCGATTGCCATGCCAAGGCACCGGATCACGCTGCAGAGTGCAGGGTGTCACCGTGTCTTTCTGCATGATGAAGCCATACGGCCGCTGTTCGCGATGCAGATATTCACCTGCCCGCAGCAGGGCGGGCGTGATACCTGCGTCGCTGCGTGGAAATGTTTCCCAGGGCACCTGCATCGTGGTCAGTAGCTCATCGGTGATCCGACCCATGAGTTCATGCTGGGGTTCGTCCTGGACTTCTGGCGCGCCCCGGTGGGTGCAGATCAGTATGAGGGGAATGCGGAATACCCAGGTCAGAGAGGTCAATGGGCTGACGGCGTTACCCAGCCCCGAATTCTGCATCATGGCTATGCTGCGCTCGCCACCCACCGCCGCGCCCGCCGCCAGCGCCACGGCATCACCCTCGTTGGCCGCAGAGACATAGCTCAGCTCCGGAGCGTTGATGACATAGTTGATGAACGGTGTCAGAAACGAGCAGGGTACCCCGGCATAGCGCTTGTAACCGGCCTGTTTCGCTGTCTCGACGAAAGCTGCTGCCTCGATCATGTTGCCTGACTCACAACGAACAAGGTAAGTGGTATGCGCTGCGTACCAGTCACTGCTGACCCTGGGCGAAGTCGCCGGCCCGGTCGATGTCATCCAGGGTGTTGACGTCCAGCCAGTGGCCGTTGATGTAATTGACCCGTACAGGCCTGCCATTGTCGACCAGGAAGTTGAGGAGATCCGGTACATCCAGCTGCTCGAAGTCCGGCCGGGCGCGCAGCACGGACAACCCTTCATGCAGCCATTTGACGCCCTCGCCACGGGCACGCAGCATGCCTATCCAGCGTCCCGATGGATCGCTGTAGCG
Organism: uncultured Enterobacteriaceae bacterium; assembly: GCA_964522485.1. Taxonomy (GTDB): domain Bacteria; phylum Pseudomonadota; class Gammaproteobacteria; order Methylohalomonadales; family Methylohalomonadaceae; genus Methylohalomonas. The sequence continues at coordinate 83,489 of CAZFUS010000001.1, forward strand.
GGGATTGGCCTGTGCCGACATATGCTTGAGATAGACATCCTCACGGAACAGGGAGCGGTCGTCGCCGCGTGAACAATAGGCATAATCCGGTGATCCGCTGATGTAGCTGCCGCTCAGCTGCGAGTCGACCACAATAATCAGCTCGCCATCGCTGTCGAGAAGATCTCGCAGGATGTAGCTGCGAAACAGCAGGTCGCCATAGGTGATCAGCAGATCGCCTTGCAGATCGTCTTCCGCGCAGGCCAGTGAGACGAGTTCACCGGTTGTGTCATGCCGGGGATTGATACGCAGCTGGATACCGCCGGGATCAATAGTATCGGCTTTGTAGCCGGCGACCACTGTTGTGGTGTTGACACCATGTCGTTTGAATTCATCGACCAGTCGGCGCAGCAGTGGTCTGCCGCCGATGGGAAGCATGACTTTGGGCCGGTCATGCGTGAGTTCGCGTAGTGCGCTGCCGCGGCTGGCTGCGAGCACCACAGCCCGGGTCTCGACATGCGCCGGTTTCAGATAGCGCAGCTGTGCGCGACTGAGTTCCTCGGCACCCTGCAAATCAAAGAGGTGCTCGACACTGGCAATCCGGTCCTCGATATCGGCAACCGACTCAGTGCGCTGGATTTCGTGGCCAACACGTTCCATGGCCGCAACCGCTGCCCGCACCATATGGTTGGCCCAGATGACCATGCTGATACCGGCCTGACGGAAAACCCCGGTCGGCGTACTGTAATATTTGGTAGGTACGATCACGATCGGGCAACGGCCGGCCCACTCACGTGTGAAATCTAGGATTTCATCCGGCCGTGCCAGCTTGCTGTGAATCAGAATGCCGTCGGCACCGGCGATGCGATAAGCCTCCGCCCGCCGCAATGCCTCGCTCAGATCCCAGCCGGCGATCAATGCCTCACAGCGGGCGATGACGCAAAAATCCGGATCATTCTGGCTATCCTTGGCCGCCTGGAGTTTGCCGCAGAATTCGTTAATGTCGGCGAGAGGTTGTTGTTCGCTGTCGAGGAAGCTGTTCAGCTTGGGAAACTGTTTGTCCTCGATAGCCACTCCCGCAACACTGCGCTGTTCGAGCTTTCTGACCAGGCGGCGCATGTTGTTGAAATTGCCATAGCCGGTGTCACCGTCCAGCAGGATGGGAATATCGGTGATATCAGACATGAACTCGAGCATGTCGACTATCTGTGTCCAGCTGGCCTCGTTGCTGTCGCGTACGCCGAACTGGGCGGAAATGGCCAGACCACTGGCCCAGATGCCCCGGAAACCGCAGTGCTGAACGATGCGCGCGGACAGGCCGTTGTGAGCCTCTATCAGAAATTCGAGCCGCTGCGATTTCAGCATGGCCCGTAACAGGGCAGCCTTGGTCGGTTGTTCGAAGCTGTGGGGTTGCGTAGCCATTCAGTCAGGCAGTGTCAGCTGGGGCAGTATTTCCCGTTCGGCACGTTCAGCGTCGGCGGGGAAGTCGATCTCGATCCAGGGCAGGCCTGTGATATCTTCATAGCCGAAAGCAGCCGGCGCTCTAAGCAGCCGATCCCGGATGACTTCTTCGTAAGGTTCATTGCGGTGCCCGGTTTGTATGTATTGTGCGGCGACCGTGGCCAGTGCCGCAGCTTCTTCGGCCGAAAAGCGAAAAAAACCGACAGACTCCCCCTGCAGATCAAAATGCAGATCATTATCGATGCACTTGCGAAAATCAATCAACTGCTGTGCGCGTACGCACAGCTTGACAGGTTCTTCACCGGCTTCAAAGTCACGATCAAGTAAAAAGCAGTTGGCATGCCGGGTGTCGCAGAGACGCCTGATCAGAGTGTGGTCGTATAACACGTCGGCGTCCATCAGCAATATGGATTCACCAGCGGTAAGTATGTCCCCGGCAGCAAGCAGGCTGACCACACTGCCATCACGGAAATCGGGATTGTACCGGCTGTCCAGTTTCAGATGGTAATCTTTACTGCAGAGGCTGGCCTCAATCATGGCAGCCTGATAACCGGTCACAATGGTGACGCGGCCAATGCCGCAATAACGCAGAATATGCAAATGACGTTCAAGCAGTGTCACACCGCCAAACTCAAGCAGACACTTGGGACGATTTTTCGAAACAGCGCCCAGCCGTTCGCCGACACCCGCTGCGAGGATTATGGCATGCATGAGAGGGTTCTTCAGTTATGATCGAATCGACGATCCGGTATGCTGTCAGAATCGTAGAGCCGGCTCGGTGCCGGCGCTTCATGCCATTCGAGATCACAGCACAAAACGGCGCACTCACGTTTAAGCTGGACCACGCGGGTCAGCGTCAGACACATACAGGCATCGGTTAACGACAGATATGGCCGGGTCAGCTGTACCTTGTCGGGATTGGCCATGGCGCGTCTGAAGTAAGGCCGGTGTGCCCAATTGGCGCCGCGGCCATCGAGCAGCGGTGCCAGCCTGGAGTCGCGTTGAACAGCACGTTGTTCCGGTGTGACGTTCTCACCGATCTGGGTACCGAATTCATTCAACAGATAAAAGCGCAGCACGCGATCGTAGCCCGACATTTCCTCGGTTGCCGACTGGATGTTCAGTCCCGCTGCAAGCATATTGGCGCAGCGGTTGAACGCGTCGATATAATCGTCGACGGCGCGGCTGAATTCATCTTTTTCATCGAGGTTGTGACGGATCATCAATTCCTGAATGCGGTTGAACTGACTATTCTGTGATTGAGGCGCACTGTTCAGGTCAAAGGATTCTGAAAACAGGAAACCCTGGACCAAATCGACATCGGCATTGATTGCCATGACAGCCTGCTCCTCAGTCTCGATGCCCTCGGCCAGTACCAGACCGGCCATCTCGTGAATCAGGCCGGCGATCATACCCAGGCTACGCCGAATCTCGGGCTCCTGCGCTGCGCGCTGGATCATGACGCGGTCGAGCTTGACGATGTTCGGTTTGAGCCGCCAGATGCGTTCGAAGTTTGAGTGGCCGGCGCCGAAGTCGTCGATAGCCACCATGCAGCCAAGTTCACGGTAGTGAGAGACGGCGTGTTCGAGAACATCTTCGTCCGGGATGCCGGTTTCCATGATTTCTATGACGACACGGTGTGGAGGAAAATCGTATTTGCGGAGCAAATCTGTAAAAAATGAACCATGCTGACGGCTGTTGATGACGACCACCGGACTGACATTCAGGAACAGCCAGGCGTTCTCCCGCTTGCGGGTGCTGAAATTGCCGACGTGGAGGGCGCGCATGAGCCGGTCCAGGTAGATGGTGTCTTCGATGGAACGGGCCGTTCCCAGCAACCGCCCCGGCGGGATCAGTCGGCCATTTGGATCTATGCAGCGGGTGAGACCTTCGCAGCCGACCATGCGTTTATGGGCGAAGCTGTAAATCGGCTGGAACAGACTAAATAATTGATACTCTGAATGGCGTGCTGTGAGCAGGCCATCCGATTCCTGAATAGACTGTTCAATTTCCAGCAGGGTATCTGTCATACTCATGCCCCGGATTTTCTTTGTAAAATTGCCCAATCATCATCTTAAGCCTGTATGCTGATGGAAGAAAGTCATTGTCGAAGGCAAAATACTGTCAGCGTTCCGGATGACGGTTGATTGTTCGAGTAGCCAGATGGCCGTGTACCGGCAGGGTATAATCCGGCAGCTTCGGCAATCCAGTTTGACAGCCATTTTTTTATTAATGAAAACAATGACCCATCATCTAGTATAAGAGTTGGTTGCAGGCTTTTTAAGGTTAAGGGGATTCGAGTTCGTGGCTGAACAGCTTCCTGAAAAACTTGGCAAGTACGATGTTCTGCGCCAGATCGGGCGGGGTAGCATGGGGGTCGTGTACGAAGGCTATGACCCCTATCAGGATCGCAAGGTTGCCATCAAGGTAGCGTTGGCGGAATCCCTGCGGGATAAGGAAGTGGGACCTCGTTATCGCAAGATGTTCTTCAATGAGGCCCATACGGCCGGCCGTCTCAAACATCCGAATATTATTGAAATTTTTGATGCCGGCGTGGATGAAGATCACTGCTATATTGTCATGGAGCTTATCGAGGGTAGCAGAACATTACGTAATTATTGCCGGGTGGAAAATCTGCTGCCTTACAAACGTGTTGTTGAGATCATATTTATATGTGCCAAGGCACTGGATTATGCTCACAGCAAGGGAGTTATTCATCGGGATATCAAACCGACCAATATACTTCTGACCCGTGAGGGTAATGTAAAAATCAGCGATTTCAGTATTGCTCATGTCATAAGTGCCGAGGCAGCCACCAATACGCTGCCTACCGGTTTCGTAGGTTCGCCCCGCTACATGTCCCCCGAACAGGTTCAGGAAGATTCGATAACAAATCAGACGGATCTGTTTTCGCTGGGAATCGTCATGTATGAACTCTTGACCGGATTTCATCCGTTTGCAGCAGATGGCTTCTCGCGTCTGATTTATAAAATCATTCATGAACCCCCGCCCCCACTTAAGACCTACAGAGCTGATATACCAAATATCCTGGAGAAAATAGCCTATCACTCACTGCAGAAAGTTCCGAGTAAACGTTACAAGATGGGGCTCAATCTGGCGGCGGATCTAAGTCTGGCTTTTGATCATCTTGAACAGCCGGAAGCAGAGATCGAGATCAAAGAAAAATTCAATGCCATTCGTGAACTCGATTTTTTCAGTGATTTCAGCGATGCGGAACTGTGGGAGATCGTACGTGCATGCAGCTGGCAGGAATACGAATCCGGCAAGCAGATCATTACTGAGGGCGAGATCGATGAATCCTTCTTTATTCTGCTGTCCGGGATTGTTGAGGTCAGAAAAGAGGGCGCTTACGTAGGGCTATTGCATGAAGGAGACTGCTTCGGCGAAATGGGATATCTGACCAAGTCGCATAGAACAGCTACAATTGTCTCGAGAAACCGGGTCAGCGTGATGAAAATAAATGCTACCCTGATTGAACAGGTTTCGACGGAGTGTCAGCTGCATTTTACCAGGGTTTTTCTGCAAACACTGGTGAAAAGATTATCAGAAACAACCGCCATGCTCGCAGCACAGTCTTAAATCCACTAACCGGATACGCTTCGATAGCGTTGCAGCAGACCCATGGTCGAGCTGTCTACGTCCGGATACTCTTCCGCATTGGAAATAGACTGGAGCAGTGATTTTGTTATCTGTTTTCCGAGTTCGACTCCCCACTGGTCAAACGGGTTGATACGCCACAGAACCGCTTGTACATAGGTTTTGTGTTCATACAATGCCAGCAGGGTACCCAGTACCTCGGCAGTGAGTTCCTGATACACTATGGTGTTGCTGGGACGATTGCCGGGATAAAAAGCATGGTTTGAAGCACTCTGATTACCATCCGCTTCGCTGCCGATCATCAGTGACCGTGATTGGGCCAGGCAACTCGCATATAGAGCCGCTTGCTGACCATTGATGTCCTGAGAGTTTTGCAGTGGCAATAGCAAATCAATGGGTATGAGTTGGGATCCCTGGTGAAGGGCCTGAAAGAAAGAATGTTGAGCATTGGTGCCGACATTGCCCCAGGTGACAGGAGCTGTATTCCACTCGACCGGATCACCTGAAGTCGTGGTAGATTTGCCATTACTTTCCATGACCAGCTGACACAAATAATCGGGTAGCAGGCGCAACCGCTGATCGTACGGAATAATCGCATGGCTGGATGAATTGAAAAAGTTGATATACCAGATGCCGATTAATGCCAGTAGTACAGGCATATTGCTTTCTAAAGGCATATCGTGAAAATGCTGGTCCATCTGGCTGGCGCCATGCAGAAAGGAGAAAAATCTTTCTGGCCCGATGGCAAGCAAAGCAGCCAGGCCTGCCGCAGACCAGACTGAATAGCGACCCCCAACCCAGTCCCAGAATTGATATATGTTGTCCCGTTTAATGCCGGCACGAATAGCTGCCTCGATGTTCGCAGTTGCGGCCAAAAAATGATCCGGAATCCGTTCGCTCGGGCAGCCATGCTCACGCAACCACAATTCGGCTGACTCGGCGTTTTTTCGGGTCTCTAGTGTTGTATAGGATTTGGATGAAATAATGAACAGAGTCGTTTCGGCCCGGCAGTCAAGCAGGGTTTGTTCTATTTCCGTCGGATCGACGTTGGCAACGAAATGCACATTCAAATCGTTTGTCGAGTCGTAGCCCAGGGCATCAGTGACCAGACGCGGGCCAAGATCCGAACCACCGATGCCAATGTTGACGATAGTATCAATCGGCTTGTTCCCAAATCCGAGCACATGGCCGGCCACCAGCCGATCGTACAGCATGGACGCACGTCTTAGCTCGTTTTGTACGGCTTCGCTAATGTTTGATTCAGTGCCATAGCTGTTCGAATTCGCACGTAATAGAGTATGTAGCGCTGCGCGATTCTCTGTTACATTGACTAACTCACCCGACAAAAGATCTTTGATAGCGGCTTTAAGATCTGCTTCATAAGCAATATTATTCAGCAGCGCCAGTGTTTCAGTTGTAATTCGATTTTTGGAATAGTCCAGATAGAGTTTCCCGGCCTGGATACTCAAATTTTCAGCCCGGCGAGGTTCGCTGGCAAAGAGGTCACGCATGTGTACATTGCACGATTTTTCATGGTGTGCCGCCAGTGCGTCCCAGGCGGTGCCGGCAGGAAGTCGATAATGCATAAAGCCTCGATGAAAGAAGATTAAGTAGTGGGCAAGATCAGGATTCAGAGCGGGATATGAAATGCTCATATATTTGATACAGCTCGTCCGGGGTAAAACCGATTATGACAACCTCCTGTCCTGACTGTAAAAGATCAGGGTTTTTACCCATGCTGCCATTTTTGTAATTGTATACATAGGTTTCACGCGTCTTCTGATCAATCATTCTGCCCAAAAACGAACTGGACTGATCTTTCAATCGCTCATCGGCATCAGTGGGGATATCAACCTGATATTCACTGAGTTCTTCTCCACGTCGTATAGCGATGCCACTGGCAAAATTCTTGACAAGGCCATTATGAACAATACCCCATAGGCCCTGTATATCGCCAGGAGTTACATTGCGTATGTAAAAAACAGAGTTCTCAGAAACGCTTTTTTCTCCCATCAGGAGTTCACCGACTGTCGTTTCTTGTAGTCGGTACGGTTCACGAATGAACTTTATGGGTTCGTTTCCAGCAATGGTTTCATTTTCCATTAATTCCTGTAAGGTTGTAACTTCCAGGTGTTCAGTTTTATTGATAACGGATATGGGACTCTCCGGATCGGGCCTGTCCTCCAGGAGCTTGCCAATAGTGGTATCTTTGACTTCACCCCCTTCCAAAATTTTTATGGGCTTATTCAGATTGCCACCGCTGTCGCTGAGCAAATCCTTGGCAGTTGTCATCTCAACCTGCTCTTGCTCTCTAACGATTGTAAGTGGAGCATCAGGTTCAACTTCCTGTTTTAATTTGTTGAGCGTCTGCTCCTCGAATTGTTGGTCTGGCAGCAGGGACAATGGTTCATCACGACCGACGAAATCATCCGCATTATCTATTTCGACCGGTTGATCATTATGTTGGGTAATTTCTGTGACGTATTGTTCTGCTTCTTTCCTGATTGCATTCTCTTCTTCGTCGGCGTCTTTCTCGGGTTCCGTCTCTTCATCCTGATACTGACCTGAAAACTCCATCTGTTCGCCGGCAGGAGCATTATTGAGCGTCTGTGAGTATTGGTTGGTTATCCATTGTAAGCTGGTGGGTGAATACAAAAACAAATAAACCAGTACTGCCAAAGCAGCAACAATAAGCATAAAAAACAGGTTGCGCATCAGGGGTGGTTATTCAGTCTATGAAATGAAGATTGCAGGTATTAACCCACACCGGCGATATAATTTTCCAACTGCTGAATAATAAACTCTTTTTCTGAGATTATATTTTTAACGACATCCATTACAGACAGGACACCTATGGGCTTATTGTCCTCAACCACCGGCAAGTGTCGGATATGATGTTTGGACATGATTACCATGCAGCCTTCTATGGTCTGCTCAGGTTTAACATAGACCACTCGACTGGTCATGATTTCGCGAACCTGGGTGGTTTGCGAAGAGCGATTATTCAGAATAACTTTTCTGGTGTAGTCGCGTTCAGAAATAATTCCTGCCAGACTATCGTTCTCAATAACCAGTAGAGCGCCTACCTGGGCATCAGCCATCATCTTGATAGCATCAATCACCATTTGATCTGGTGAAACGGCATATATACTGAAGCCTTTGGCTTCCAATATCTGTCTTGCTGTCGTGGTCATGTCGGCACCTCCGCTTCAGACGGCTTAACTTACGACAACAACCTGAGTTTTTATCCTGAAAATTTAAGAACAGGGGCAGGACGGGCACTGCTGGTAGCCCCGCCGCATTGTCGAATATCCTCTGAAGAACGATAGCATAGTCCATCAATAGCGTAAAAACGCGAAATGTTTCGCTATCTGTCTCGTGATTTTACAGTACCATTCGATTTGGCCATTTGTCCCGTCAGATACCGGATCGCCATGGGCCTGGGGCGTCCCAAGTATTTATTTAAAAACAATAAGTTATGCTTAATCCGATTCCGCAGAAGCTAGGCAAGTACGAAGTCCATGGACAAATTAGCCGGGGCAGCATGGGCATCGTCTATTTGGGCTATGATCCCTACGCTGACCGTCAGGTGGCTATCAAAGTGGCTCTGTCAGAATCGCTTGATGATCCGGATTTGGGCCCACGCTATCGGAAATTGTTTTTCAATGAGGCCCATGCCGCAGGCATGCTGACACATCCCAACATTATCCATGTCCATGACGCCGGTGTTGATGGTAATAATTGCTATATCGTGATGGAATATGTTGCCGGTGGTAAAACCCTCAAGGATTATTGCCGTATTGAGAATCTGTTTCCAGTCGAGAAAGTCGTCGAGATAATTTTCAAATGTGCAACAGCACTGGATTATGCCCATCGCCAGGGAGTTGTGCATCGGGACATAAAGCCTTCCAATATTCTTTTGACTGAAGATCATGATATAAAGATCGGTGATTTCAGTATTGCTCATATCATCAAAGGCGATTCTACGGAAACCCAGCCACTGGGTATTATTGGTTCGCCGCGTTACATGTCCCCCGAGCAGTTGCGTGAGGATTTTGCCGATAGTCAGACAGATCTTTTCTCACTGGGTATTGTGATGTTTGAACTGTTAACGGGAAGACACCCCTTTTATGCAGAAAATTTTTCCCGGCTGGTGAACAAGGTACTTAGTGAAGATCCGCCACCGATGCGTAGTTATCGCAGTGAGCTGCCAGAGTCTCTGGAACGGATAGTCTGCCGGGCACTGGACAAAGATCTTGCTCGAAGATACAAGACCGGTCTTGATCTGGCATCCGAGCTGAGTCGCAATTTTGGAGCCCTGGAAGGTCCCAAGGAAGAAATTTCTAATCAGGAACAGTTCAATGCGATCAGTTGTCTGGATTTTTTCAGCGGCTTTCCGAATGTTGAACTATGGGAGATTCTGCGCGCCAGTAGCTGGCATAGCCATGATGCTGGTGAACAGATTATTGCCGAGGGGGAGCTGGATGACTGTTTCTATATTATAGTTTCCGGAAGTGTTGCCGTGCGAAAAAACGGCAGGACCATACGCAGCCTGGGCGAAGGCGATTGTTTCGGTGAGATGGGTTATCTGGCGAGAACCAAACGCACCGCCACCATCATTGCTGAGGAAAACGCTTCATTGCTGAAGATCAACTCGACTATCATTTCGCAGGTTTCATTAAATTGTCAGGTGCGGTTCCTGAAGGTCTTTTTGCGTACCATGATTCACCGGTTGTCTGCAACAACAGAAAGGGTATCTGAACAAATATAGGACGAACCAGGTTTTTTGCACTATACGTGTTGCCGGGCTATTATTCCTGTAATTATATATTCGGTCTGAAAATAATAACGACCGGGCTGAACCGATCATCCAGCATATGGCAGGGGAAAAATGGCCATTTATTCGGGTCGATGCCATAAAACATCAGACATTCCCCGGTTGTTGATGTATGTGGGAATTGTATTGATGCTGTACAGTGCTGATTTACGGCGTGTCAACGCTGTTGATTTTGATTTCCGTAGTATAAACGGGAGCATTGATACGACACTTTCCTGGGGACAGAATTATCGGGTGAGTGATCGGGATGCAGATTTGATCGGTGTAGCCAATGGTGGCCGTGCATTTTCCGTTAATGCAGACGATGGAAACCTGAATTACGATCCGGGCCTTGTCAGCAACGCTCTGATGTTCACCACCGAGCTGGAAGCCGCTTATGAAAATTTCAGCATCTTCCTGCGTGGTACCGGTTTTCATGACACGATAAATAATGACGCCAGACAGGAGCGGACTACCCTCAGCCGCGAAGCACGTGAGCTGGTCGGTGAGGATCTGCGGTTACTGGATGCTTACCTGTCTGCCAATTTTGAAATAGCAAGTCGCCCGCTTGAGCTGCGAGTTGGTAAGCAGGTGGTCAGCTGGGGTGAGAGTACCTTCATACAAAATGGTATAAATGTCATAAACCCATTCGATGTCAGCAAGTTGCGTGTGCCAGGTGCCGATTTGCGGGAGGCGCTGCTGCCGGTTGGCATAGTGTGGGGTAATCTGGGGCTGAGCCGCAATCTCTCGATTGAGGCATTTTATCAGTACGATTACGAGAGAACAGAACTGGAGCCTGCCGGATCGTATTTCAGTACGAATGATTTTGTGGCAGATGGTGGCGAGTTTGTCATGCTTGGCTTCGGTGGTGTACCGGATTATGTTCCAGGTCCGGACGGTAATCTGATTCCAACACCTTCAAACATTACCGGCACCCCGCCGGGAGTCAGCGTGCCGCGCGGGCCGGATCAGCGGCCGCAGGACAGCGGGCAGTATGGTGTCGCACTGCGTACCTATCTACCGGAGTTCAATTATACCGAACTTGGCTTTTACTATATCAACTATCACAGCCGCACACCCCTGGTTAATGCCACAAGTGGTAGTGCTGCGGCCGCCCTGACAGCAGATTATGCTGCCAGCTCCCGCTATTTCATCAGCTATCCGGAAGATATCAGTCTGTTCGGTATGAGTTTCAATACCGAACTGGGTAACACAGGTATCGCCTTGCAGGGCGAGCTTTCCCATAAGCGGGATCAACCTCTGCAGGTTGATGATGTTGAATTGCTCTTCGCAGCCCTGGGTGCACAGTGTCCTACGGGAGGCTGCCCGTTTGCGCCGCTGGCGGCATTCAATCAGATTGGTGCTTTTGGTCCCGATACGGATATCCCCGGTTTTATCCGGAGGAATGTTAGCCAGTTCCAGCTAACCGCCACCAAGATACTGGGACCCGTCTTCAAGGCAGAGCAGGGACTGCTGCTGGCTGAGATAGGTGTTACACATGTGCATAACATGCCCGACAAAAACACGTTACGGCTGGATGGACCGGGGACATTTATCAGCGGTAATCAGACGTTGGCGGCTTTCCATGGACCGACTGCCGCTGGCCAATTCGAGTCCAGCAACCATTTCGCTGATGCGACTTCCTGGGGCTATCGCCTGGTCGCGAGGCTCGATTATAACAATGTCATTGGTGCAGTGAATCTGCAGCCAAGAATTGCCTGGCTCCATGACGTCGGTGGCATCACACCGTCACCACTGCTTAATTTTCAGGAAGGACGCAAGGCGATTACTTTGGGTCTGAAAGCAACTTATCTGGGTAACTGGACGGCCGATTTTAGCTATACGAATTTCTTCGGCGCCGGTCGCTATAATTTAATGAACGACCGTGATTTTGCCTCTTTCACTATTCAATACTCGTTTTGATAATGTCTCGATTATTAATCAGATACGCTATGCTGATATTCGCACTGATGCTGATTCCAACGCATCATCTGCCTGCCCGTGTAACTGCCGAGGAAGCTGCCCGCCTTGATCAGGAGCTGACACCCCTGGGAGCACATCGTGCTGGTAATGCGGACGGTACCATCCCTGCATGGGAGGGCGGTATTACCAGACCGCCGACAGGCTATCAAAGGGGACAACATTATATTGATCCTTATGCCGGGGAACAGCCACGGTTTGTCATTACGGCAGAGAATATGGATCAACATGCCGACAAACTGACTGCCGGACACCAGGCACTGCTGCGTCAATATCCGGAAAGCTACCGTTTGCCAGTCTATCCAAGCCACCGCAGCGCCAGTGTTCCGGAACGCATTTATGCGGCAACCCGGCAGATAGCCACTGATGCCGACCTGACGCCGGATGGTAATGGTGTCGTCAATGCAGCCGTGGGTATTCCATTTCCTGTACCGGAGAACGGTCTGGAAGTGATCTGGAATCATTTGTTGCGTTATCGCGGTAATGAGTTGTCACGACAGATAGTTCAGGCGGCCCCGACACGAAGCGGCGCATATACTCTGGTTGAATTCCAGGACCAGTTCAGGATGCGCTACAGTCTGCCGGATATGACAGTGGATAATCTCAATAACATCCTGCTTTACTTTAAACAGAAAGTGCTGGCGCCTGCACGCCTGGCGGGCGGTATTTTGCTCGTGCATGAAACCCTGAATCAGAACAAGGAAAATCGCCAGGCCTGGCTTTACAATCCGGGTCAGAGACGGGTGCGGCGTGCACCGAATGTTGCTTTCGACAATCCGGGAACAGCTTCGGATGGTATGCGCACGAACGATCAATTTGACATGTTCAATGGTTCACCCGAACGGTATAATTGGGAGCTTGTTGGTAAGCGCGAGTTATACGTACCTTATAACAATTACCGGTTGCAGAGTCCGGAGCTAGAATATTCAGATATTCTGACACCCCTACACATCAATCCGGAACATGTACGCTATGAACTACACCGTGTCTGGGTGGTTGAGGCAACGTTAAAAGCTGATGCCCGCCATATCTACAAACGCCGTACCTTTTATATTGATGAGGATTCCTGGCAGATACTGGTGGTTGACCAGTATGATAATCGGGACCAGTTATGGCGTGTGTCCGAAGCATTCCCCATAAATTTCTATGATGTGCCGTTAATCTGGTCTGCACTGGATGTGCATACTGATCTTCAGGCAGGTCGTTACCTGGCCATAGGACTCTATAACGAAGGCCAGCCTTATGATTATGATGTCCAGTTCAATGAGCTCGACTTTACCCCCGATGCGCTGCGTCGCGAGGGGATGCGCTAATCGTCAAGTCTGTTCATATTGCCTCAGATTTATTCATTCCTGGCTGCTGCATTGCTGATGCCGGGCTTATCACTGAGTAAACTCCGCTTCCGGATTAGCCTCTCTGGTTTTCTGCTGTTTGGGTTAGTCCCTGCCACGCTGATTGCAGAATCAAGCTGGCAGGCACCATTGGCTGTTCAGTCACTGCTTTTGGATATACAGCGTGCGGGAAGATCTGTATTTGCGGTAGGTGAACGGGGCCATGTACTGAAAAGCAGTGATGGCAGGGACTGGCAGCAGTTACCCGTGCCGAGCGATGTATTATTGACGGCCGTTGATTTTCATGATGCCAGTCATGGCTGTGTCGTCGGCCATGACGCCGTCATCATGTGTACCCGGGATGGGGGCGGGGACTGGCAGCTCGTCTATCGACAGCCGGAACTGGAATCGCCGCTGCTTGATATTGTATTTCTGGATGAAAGCGAAGTCCTGGCTGTAGGCGCCTACAGTCTTTATCTGCGTTCGACAGATGGCGGTCGAAGCTGGGAACCGGAAAAATTCAGACTTCAGGCCGACAGCAATGACAGTAAAGCGACAGCGCAGGAAGCAAACGACGAGCTGGCTGACAGTTATGATCTGCATCTCAATGCCATAGTACATACGTCAGGAGACGAACTATACATTGCGGCCGAGGCCGGACGTCTGTATCGCTCCACCGATCGAGGCCGCTACTGGCAGACTCTGCCTTCACCCTATGCCGGCTCCTGGTTCGGTTTGCTGCCACTGGACGATCGTCTGCTGGCCTACGGTCTGCGCGGTCATGCCTATCTGGGCAGCCAGGCAGGTCAGCACTGGGAACGCATAGAGACCGGTACGGATGCGCATCTGACCTCTGGCATGCATCTGCAGAACGGCGGCATTCTGCTGGCAGGACACGGCGGCATATTGCTTTATGCCGTCGAGGGCACTCACTTTCGTCCGTGGATTTATCCGGGCAGGCCGGACTTCACTGCGATTGGCGTGGACGGCAAGGATAGTATTCAGCTAACCGGTGAAACCGGTATCACAACCATACCGTTGTCTGAGTTCGCCGCGCGGTGGTCCCGATCGGACGGACAAATTCCTTGAACCGATTCAGCGACACACTGGCAGGAATTATTTTTCTCCGGCGCAGGTTGATCCTCGGCATTTTTGTGCTGATTACGCTTGTAATGATTGTTTCAGCCTCCCAGTTACGCACCGATGCCGGCTTCAGCAAACTGATACCGCTTCAGCATCCTTACATGAAGGTTTTCAGCCAGTACAGTGACACTTTTGGCCGTGCTGATCGGGTGTTGATAGCGGTTATTGCACGTGATGGAGACATGTTTGATCCGGCGTTTTTTCGCCTGCTGGAACAGATCACTGACCGGATCTTTTTCATGCCCGGTGTGGATCGGACCCAGATACATTCACTGTTTACTCCCAATGTTCGCTATACCGAGATCGTGGAGGATGGCATCAGTGGTGGCAATGTCATCCCTGATGATTTCAATTTTGAGGATCAGGACCTTGATAGAGTACGCAGTAATATCCTCAAGGCCGATATTGTCGGACGTCTGGTTGCGAATGACTTCAGCGGAGCATTGATCAGTGCGCAACTCATGGAGTTCGACCCTGATACTGGCAAGCGCCTGGAATATCTGCAGGTCGCCGACTATCTGGAAAAGGAAATCAGTGCTGAATTTGATAGTGACACCGGTCCAGTTGATATACATATTATCGGTTTTGCACGACTGATTGGTGATATAGCAGCCGGCATCAAAGTCATCATCGGATTTTTCTTTATCGCGCTGTTGATCACTTACGGACTGGTCGCTGCTTATGCGCAATCATTGCGTCTGGCAGCAGTACCCATTATCTGTTCACTGATGGCTGTAGTCTGGCTCTTGGGATTGCTGCCAATGTTGGGCTATGGCATCGATCCCATGTCTATTCTGGTTCCGTTTCTGGTGTTTGCCGTGGGAGTCAGCCATGGTGTTCAGATGCTTAGCGGTCTGCGTGATGGTCTTTGCCTGGGACAGGATCAACAGCAGGCCAGTCGACATACCTTCGGCCGTCTGTTGCTGCCGGGGAGTATCGCTCTGCTGAGTGACAGCATTGGCTTTATCACGATACTGGCCATTGATATCGGCATTATCCGCGAGATGGCCATTACCGCCAGCCTTGGCGTAGCCGTGGTTATCCTCACAAATCTCTTTCTGTTGCCACTGTTACTGGCGGATGTACGGCTGCCACGAGACTATACCCGGCGCATACTGCTTCTGCAGCAGCGCATGCGGAGTCTGTGGTGGCGGCTGTCCGGCATGACCTCTGCGAGGCCCGCCGCCGCCGCAGTAACAGTCGCCATACTGCTGCTGATCCCGGGTCTCTACTATGGCACAGCCATCGAGATCGGGGACCGGCAGACAGGAGTTCCCGAACTGCGGCCGGATGCCCGTTACAATGTGGACAGCCGTATTATTGCCGATAAATTTTCGATCGGTATCGATGTGTTGACGGTGTTTGCCGAGACAGAACCGCAGGCCTGTATCAACTATGCCGTAATGAATGATATGGATGGATTTGCCTGGCACGTACTGAATCACCCTGGTGTACAGTCGACTGCAGCTTTGCCCATATCAGTGAAACATATACATGTCGGTTTGAATGAAGGCAGCCTCAAATGGCATGTGCTGCCGCGGAATCAGTCAATGCTTGCCCAGACGGTTGCCTATATTCCTACCTCCAGCGGTTTGCTCAATACGGATTGCAGTATCATGCCTGTGTACATCTATACACGTGACCATACGGCAGAAACAATCGACAGCGTTATCGATCATATCAGGCATTACCAACCCGACCCCGGAGAAGCCGGGATCGATTATCGTCTGGCCGGGGGTAATGTCGGCGTTATGGCAGCCACCAACGAGGAGGTGGCGGATTCCCAGTTCCCAATTCTTCTTTACGTCTATACAGCGATAGTCATGTTGTGCTTGTTCAGTTTTCGTTCCCTGGCCGCGACTGTATGTATTGTGTTACCGCTGGCTCTGGTATCGTTGTTGACGTATGCGCTCATGAGTTATTTGAAGATCGGACTAAAGGTCAACACCCTGCCGGTGGTGGCCCTGGGCGTAGGGATTGGCGTGGATTACGGCATTTATATTTTCAGCCGTCTGCAGGAGCACCTTGCCCGCGGAGAGTCATTGCGGCAGGCGTATTATCAGTCATTGACCACTAGCGGTTTCGGTGTACTGACGACGGCACTGACGCTGACAGCTGGTGTGATGACCTGGATTTGTTCACCGTTGCAGTTTCAGGCTGACATGGGAATGCTGCTGATATTCATGTTCGTGGCCAGCATGCTTGGCGCTATTCTGCTGTTACCTGCATTGGCCCGATGGTTGTTGCCGGCAGTCAAGATCTGAACTCCAGTATCGAGGTTTTCATGCCCGCACCGGCGATTGTCTGGTTCCGCCAGGATTTGCGTGTGACGGATAATCCGGCGCTAC
>CAZFUS010000002.1:0-88526 GCA_964522485.1 uncultured Enterobacteriaceae bacterium
CGGTCACATCACGCCGGTACCCGGCGGCGTCGGTCCCATGACCATCAGCATGCTGGTGGCCAATACGATACTGGCCGCGGAACGGGCATCTGGCATGGGCAGCGGCAAATTCGATGAGGCCTGATCGCGATTATCATTCCAGTACTTAGCTGCCGCGTGCCGCCTGCAGCGCGGAGTATTCCCGATTGCCGAGCGACGGTGGCGCGGTCAGCTCGCCACACTTGTCGTCCAGCCACTGCATCCGGTCTTTCCTCCAAAAACCGAGCCGTTTTTCCACGCCTTCGCGCCAGCTTCTCGGGTCGGTTTGTCCTCTGGTGTCACCGGTCCAGTAACGCCGTTTCGGCGGGTTCACCGGCGGGCTGATGATGCCGAGAATATGCGCCGACGTGGCCAGCGGATATTGCACCGGTCCCGTAATCTGTGAATAGACCTTGAAGGTTCCCTTCCAAGGCGCGATGTGATCCTCCTCCGTGCCGATGAAATTGCCGACGAACACCAGCGACCAGTTCTTGAATACGCCTTTCAGTGTGACGCCAGGCCGCTTGTTCAGCCAGGCCAGCGGCACCTGCGCAAACACCCCGGTGACCAGATCGAAGCCCATCAGATTGAGCAGGCAGAAGCCGACAGGGAACACCAGGGCACCGACAATAGGCAGCCCGGTCTGTACTGCAGTGGTGACCGCGAATGCAACAGCAACGGCCAGTATGGCGCCGGCCATGATGCCGCGGATCAGAACATCGCGTGATGCCATGAAAACCTTGGATTCACCGGCATCCACCATCTTTTTGACAAATTCAGGTGGGGTCAGATAGGACATGGATCAGCTCCGGTCATTAGACGAATTGGTTCAAACGAGTAATGAACCCCGTGAGATGCTGGGAAAAGGTGGTGCATTCGCCGTTAAATACACCGATCGGAGGCCTGACCACAGCGGTTATGTGCTAACGGGGACTGGCTCCTCGAATTCAGGATGTACTGAATCGTCAGCACTCATTATGCCAATTCAGGCAGCCTCAGGACGGCAATGATATTAGTAACTTGCAGACGCCGTCCGGATTACTGCAGAGATGAAATGCACCGATGCTGTGCATGGACAGAAATCATGTCTTATCGTGGAACACTGGATTCGAGAATTTACCACAGTATTCAGGACTGTAACGCTTGAATTGCGGCCTTTCTAACCCGGCCTCCGGCGCTTTGTCCCTGTCCCCGGCTCCGTCATATGGCAGTGCTATGCGTTCAGGAGGGACTCCTGCGGCCTCATCAAGAGTCTCTCGTCCTTTTCAGCAGGACTGCAATTTCATCAGGCGGCAGCGGTTTGCTGAACAGGTAGCCCTGCATCTGGTCGCATTTGAGCAGCTTTAAAAGTCTAACCTGCTCAATGTCATCAACGCCCTCGGCAATCACCTGCAGATCAAGATTGTGTCCCAGGGAAATAATAGTTGAAACAATGGCCATATCCTCGGTACTGTCAGTCATGTTGACAATAAACGAACGGTCTATCTTGATCGCATCCAGCGGCAGGTTCCTGATGTACCGCAGCGATGAATAGCCGGTACCGAAGTCATCTATCGCAATCTGTACCCCCATCCTTTTAAGCGCCTTTAATTTGTCAATGTTCTCGTCTATGTTCGTCATGATCAGGCTTTCAGTGATCTCCAGATCCAGTCCAAAGCCGGCGCCGCCTTTGCGCATGGCCTCTTGTACGTGTTCCACGAAATCCTTTTGTCTGAGCTGTACAGCCGAGACGTTTACAGCAATTCGGGGTGCGGGTAGTGCCTGCCTCTTCCATATCAGGTAATCCGCAGCCACTTTTTGGAGGCACCAGCTGCCGACTTCCCGAATCAGCCCTGTCTCTTCAAGTACCGGAATAAATTCCATTGGTTGCACCAGTCCCAGGTGAGGGCTTTGCCAGCGAATCAATGCCTCCAGGCCAATAATTTTGTCCGTATGCAGATCAATCTTGGGCTGGTAATACATTACGAATTCTTCCCTTTCAAGCGCCCGCCGAAGTTTGCTTTCCAGACCGAGTCTCTCGGCGAGATTCGCGGTCATCTCTTCAGTAAAGAAGAGATAGCGATCGTCAGTTGTTTTCGTCTTATTTACCGCGACTTCGGCATTATTGAGCAGGGTATCAGCATCCGTACCATCGTGCGGAAACAGTGCAATACCGACTTTGATGGAAACCTGCATATCGTCACCATTCACAGTGAATGGTTTATTGAAGCAGGGTTCAATCCAGCCCACCAGTATCCTGGCAACATCATTGGTGTTTTCAATTTCGCTGAAAACCATGGCAAATTGATCGGCGCCAGTACGCGCGATTTGCCTGGTATCGATGACACAGCTTTTCAGGCGTTCAGCGACCTGCTGTATAAGAGCATCTCCTACATGCCGGCCGAACGTATCATTGATGTTCCTGAATCTCTGAAGATCGAGCACCAGCACGGCAAATTTTGCTTTGCTCTGCTTCGTGATATAAATATACTGACCAAGGCGGGTGCAGAACATGGTGCGGTTGGACAGATCAGTGAGCGGATCGTAATACGCCAGGTAATTGGCCTTTTCCTCTTTTTGTATATATTGCAGCGCGAAGGAAACATCACTGGCCAGTTCTGTCAGAAGATTTATCTCGTCCTCGTCAAAATAATCCTGATCCGGCGCATAAAAACTGAATACGCCCATGGACTCACCCTGAACGATAAGCGGGAAAGCGGCAACGGAATGGTAGCCACGCGCCAGTGCTTCCTGTTGCCATGGAATATGATCAGCAGCCTCGGCAATATTATTGATGACAACTGGCTTCTTCTGCTGCATTGCCTGAAAGCTCACGCTGCTCTTGCCAGGATCTTCGCTCTGCATTGAATCCAGGACATGCTTGAGGAAACCATCCTCGAATCCGGCCCAGGCCTGTGGCACTACGACCTTCTTCCCCTCGGGCAATATGCCAATCCAGGCCATCCGGAACTCGCCATGCTCCACGGCAATACGACAGGCCTCCTCAAACAATGCCTGGCGTTCATGAATACGCACAATCGCGCCATTGATGCCACTCAGCACTACATAGATGCGGTTAAGACGCCGTGCCCGATCCTCCGCCTGGTGGCGTTGCCGGTTAATGATGGTAAAGCCAAGCTTGTCTGCGAGCTGACAGGCAAATGTGATCTCGTCCTGTTGCCACTGATGCGGCCGATCAACATGCTCAATGCACAGTACACCGATATTTTTCCCGGAGGCATGGACCACGGCATCCAGCATGGAAGTGATGCGCAATGGTTTCAGATATGTTTCGACATAACCCCCTGTTCTCGGATCAGTATAGGGATCATTGGCATCGACGTATCGTGATGTTTTCAGAGCCTTAAACTCGTTACGGAATTCACGCTCTGAGAGCACCATGCCAGTTGAGTGCCGTGCAGGTGTTGCTTCATAGAGGTCTAAGCAGTGCAATTCGCTTTCATCCTCATTGAACAGCCAGGCATTAACACGTTCCGCGCCGGTGACTGCGGCTGCAAGTTCGGTAATATCGTGAGCCACCTGTTCTACCTCACCCGAGAGCAGAGCTTCGTTCCCTGCAACCTGACCAACAGCATCGAATTGAGACTGAATACGCTGAAGAGTCTGACGTTGCACTTCCTCCGCGTGCTTGCGTACGGTGATATCGGCGAGCACGGCAAATACCAACGTCCCTTTTTCCGTTGTCACGGGATTCAGGGCTATTTCAACAGGAACCTCACGGCCAGCCTTGCGGCATCCAAACAGGTCACGCCCCACACCCATGGCGCGCGCGCTTGGCTCAGCCAGGTAATGCTGGCGATCCGCAACATGTTTTGAACGATACCGTTCAGGCACCAGCATCTCGACCGATGAGCCGGTCAATTCCGCACGGGTATAACCAAACAGTGCTTCCGCCCGAGAATTAGCCAGCACAATGTTGCCCTCGGCGTCCACTGCCACCACGGCGGCAGGCACGATTTCGAGTATGTCCAGCCATTTTGCCGTTGCCAGGGAAGTAACGATAGCGGGATTCGTTGTGTCGCTAGCTGTGGATTTGCTACGAAGCTGGCGACGCGGTTTCGTTCCCTTACTCATGAGGCGACGCGGAAACAGAACCGATCTGAAGAGGAGCTACTGTTTAACTGGAACCGCCAACACATACGACCCGCCTCCTGGCATACTTTGCCAACCGGATCGAAAAGTGGATGAAACAGATAATCCACCAGCTTATCGATGTTGCTTTGTAACGACACGGGACGGCGATTATGGGCATTCTGCGCCGCCTCGCTCTACAGCTTCAGTATAGACAAACTGATTAACATTCATATGCTTCCGGCACAAAACAGGGCTGCTTGCATTCCCTGTAAGCACAGCCGGTCACAGGACTTCTGTCTGGACTTTATCCAGGCACCCGCCGGACGGTGCGGCTGTAAAGCCAGTTCACTCTAGACGTCCTGGTTTTACAAGACCTTTGCCTGGCTCATAAAGACATTCGTCACGGATTGATTATGGTAACTGCATAGCCATAATAGACAAATGTCGTAGAATCAATTTCCTTTCATCCCTATCAATTCAGTTTTTACTTACCCTACCTGCCTGCGGTTGTATTTTGCTATCATTTCATCAAACTGTAGCGGGCGCTCAAAATGATAGCCTTGCATGCGGTCCACCCCAAGTTCATAACACAATTGTTGCTGTTCCTTTTTTTCCACGCCTTCAATCACCACGTTCAACTGCATTGTCTTTGCCATGGCTATTACGCCACGCAGCAAGCTCCGGGTTCTATCAGTTTGCATGGCAGCCCATAAAAATGACTTGTCGATTTTCAAAATATCAATAGGAAAATCCCTGAGATGTGCAAGCGAAGAATGGCCAATACCGAAATTATCGAGCACGATATGCACGCCCTGCTCAACCAACTGGCCGAAGACATGTCTGGCATTATCAGATTCTTCGAGTAGCGCTGTTTCCGTCAGCTCAAGCTCCAGCAGGTTAGCGGGCAAACCGCTTTCTGCCAGCGCCTGTTCCACCTGTTCGACCAGCCCATCATCGTGCAGCTGTACTGCCGAAATATTGACGGCTACCGATACTGGTATTTGTTGTTGTTGATTAAAATACATGGCGGCATTGCAGGCCTCGCGTAAAATCCATTCACCGAGCTGTTTGATCTGGCCGGTCTGTTCGACTACTGACAGGAAACACTCGGGGGTCTTGAGACCCTCAGTCGGATGCTGCCAGCGTACCAGCACCTCCAGCGATGCCAGCTGCTGCGAATGGCAGTCAATCTGAGGTTGATAGTAAAGCTGTATCTGGCCGCCATTTATGGCATCCGTCAGTTCAGATTCCACACGCAGACGGCGTTCCATCTCTGCCTGTAATTCGGTCGAATAAAAACAGACACGGTTGCGACCATCATTCTTTGCCCGATACATGGCGATATCGGCAGCTTTATACAGTTCGTCGACCGTCTCGCCACTGTCTGGGCATGTGGCGATGCCAATGCTGGCCGAGATCTTCAGTTCCAGATTGTCGCACCGGATCGGTGCCAGTAATTGCTTGCGCACCCGTTCTGCCAGACGGGATATGACCCCCAGACTTTCAACGGGCTGCGGCAGGATGGCAAACTCGTCTCCACCCAGACGGAACAACATGTCACCTTTGCGGGCGGCCTGGCGCAAGCGATCGGCCACTTCGCGCAAGATGCCGTCGCCGACATCATGGCCATAGTTGTCATTAATTTCCTTAAAGTTATCCAGGTCAAAAAGTATTAACGCAATTCTTTCATTGCTACGCTCACAACGGGCGATGGCATTTCGAAGATTCTCTTCGAAGAAATACCGATTCGCGAGCTGGGTCAGGGAATCCTGCTCGGCCAGACCACGTAGCAGTTCGTGGCTACGTTTCAGTTCTCCTTCCAGCTTGAAACGAATGCGCGCCTGCGCAAGCGCCCGCACCAGCCGTCCCGGTGTGATTTCGTTTTTGGGTAGAAAGTCCTGAGCCCCGGCCTCCACACAGTGACCGCCCAGTGCCTCGTCTTCTTCAGAACTGATTATGATGACCGCGATATCGGCGTAGATACCGGAGCGCAGGTGCCTGAGCCAGTCAATGCCGTTTTCACTGGCCAGATACTGGTCCAGTAGTATGAGGTCGAATTTCTGCAGGGCGAGTTCGGCCTCAGCCTGGCGGGTATCACTTACTTCGACCAGGTCGAATCGACCGCCCTGTGCAGCCAGAGCACGCTTGACGGTCAGGCGGTCAACTTCGTCGTCGTCAACCAGTAATAGTTTCATATCCGACAATACACAGGCTAATCAGGTACCCGGAAGAGTTACAATACGCCAGTAGGACTCCAGCATTGTGACGACTTCCACAAAGTCCGATGAAAACCCGCGCATAACCACGTAGCCAGCGACATTCTTGTCATAGGCACGGATGCGATCATTCTCATCCTCGGAGGTCGTGAGTACAAACACCACGCTGCTTCTCAGGTCCGGATCACCCCGTAAATGGTCGAGGAACTCAAGGCCGCCCATACGCGGCATGTTGAGATCCAGAAGAATAATATAGGGATACGGCACATCATTGTTGCGCAGCTTTTCCAGTGCTTCAACGCCGTCACGTGCCCGGATGATCGGATTCAGGATGTGCCGCTTTGCCAGGGTGCGCTCCATCGCTTTTGCATCGATATCATCGTCTTCCACGATAAATATCGATATGCTGGCCGGGTCCTTAAGACGCGAGGCCATTTTAGTCTGTTGCCTCGTCCTTGCGCCATGCAGGTGGCGCCGGCCAGTCGAACCATAAAGTGGCCCCCCGACCCTTGGACTCTATCCATATCCGGCCATTATAGGCATGAATCAGTTTCTTGACGAATGCCAGGCCCATGCCGCTGCCCTCGGTCTCATCGCGCGGCTTGAGGGTCTGAAACATGCCGAAAATCCGTTCATGATATTCCTCTGAAATACCGGGCCCGTCATCCCGGACTCCGAAGCAGTAACGATTCGCTACATGCTCAAATAACAGATCAATATGCCCGGCCGGTTTATCATGATGCTTGATGGCGTTGGAAAACAGATTACGCAGCACTTGTTCAAAGGGTACCCTTGGTAACACTAACACATCGGGTATTTCTGCCACGTGCAGCTCGAAATTTTCCACTGCCTGCAGATCGAAGATGTCGTGCGCTATCTCGACGACATTAATCTCCTCGACCGGTGTCTTGTTACGACCTGCACGGGCATAAGTAAGCAAATCATCCAGCAGCCTGCGCATACGTATGATGCGGCCTTTCATAAGTTCCAGATGCGAGCGGGATTCGTCGGACAGATCCTTCGCAGAATCCTCCTCGATCCATTCAGCCAGCCGGCTGATGGCATTGAGCGGTGCTTTCAGGTCATGCGATGCCACATGGGCGAACTGGTCCAGCTCTTGATTGCGCTCCGCCAGTTCCTCCATATTCTCTTTCAATTTCCGGCGCGACTGAATGAGTTCGGACATGTTCTGGAAACTGACTACGGCACCAGTGATTTCACCGGTGTCGTCCCGTAACGGTGAGCTGATGAACTGGATCGGTACTGCAGTACCATCCTTGTGCCAGAACACCTCAGAATCATCATGATACATATTTCCGAGATGAAGTGTTTTATAGACCACGCATTCTTCCTGTGGATAAGGCTTGCCATTGGGATAACTATGATGAAACAGTTCGTGACTATTCTTACCCATCACCTCTTCATATGAATATCCCAGTATCAGCAGGGTTGCTGCATTAACAAACGTTATGTTGCCATCTTTATCAAGACCGTAAATACCACTATGAGTGGAATCAAGAATAGTCTGGAGGTGCTCCTTGGATCTTCTGACTTCATTCTGTGCCATCAAAGCCGATAATTCCGCAGCCTTTTGTTCCGTAACATCATGCATGGCAACAACGGCACCCAGTTTTTCGCCAGAGGCAGAGATAATGGGCTGGCCATTACAGATGAGCGTGCGGCACTTACGATCCCCCGGTGCTATCACCAACTCGGCCCCTTCCACCTTTTCACCCTGAAAGGCGCGGTACAGGGGCAGATCATCTGTACTCAACAGCGTCATATCATCCGGATTATAAAGAGAATAGAAGTCTGCCCATTCCTCTGCAGGGATGGGTTCCTCCGTTAAACCATGAAATTCGCGGGCTGCCCTGTTGAAAATCGAGAGATTGCCTTCCGCATCACAGGCAACGATGCCTTCTGCCAGATTGTCCAGTAACGCATTGAGGAATTCCCTGTCCCCTTCAGCTTGCTGCTGTGCAGCTTCCCTTTGTTGCAGGGCTTCCTCAAGTTGCTGCTGATACTCCTGCCGCTCACTTATATCCTGAAACGTGACAACAGCACCAATTGTATTACCGTTATCATCTTTCATTGGCGCGCTGATATACTCGACCGGGAAGCATGTACCATCCTTCCGCCAGAACACCTCATCGGTAACATGGGTGGTTTTATTCTGTGTGAATGCCTCATATACATGGCATTCCTCGCCTGAACAGAGAGTGCCGCCGGGATGGCTGTGCTGGATAAGTCCGTGCTGAGTCTGGCCCTCCACATCATGGACTGAATAGCCAAGCATTCTTTCGGCTGCCAGATTGACAAATGTCGTATTACCATTCAAATCGACGCCGTAAATACCTTCCTGTGCAGCGTCTAGAATGTGCTGCAGCTTGTCTCTCGTCTCGCGGGCTTGATTCTGGGCTTTTTTCTCCCGTTCCAGCGCGGCTTTCATCGTGCCATGACTTGGAAGAGTCAATGCCTCGGGCATCAATTTCCATACGCCCAGAGCGGTGATCATTGAAACAGTCGCAGTCACAACTTTAACGGAACCATCAATATAATAAATGGGATACCATACGGTGACTGCACCCATGACGTGGGTAAGGCCGCACAAGAGAATAAACGCAGCAAACATCAGGAATACCCAGTTGAAAACCAGATCCTGGCGTTTCCAGACGAGGTAC
The DNA here is from genome assembly GCA_964522485.1 of uncultured Enterobacteriaceae bacterium. GTDB lineage: Bacteria > Pseudomonadota > Gammaproteobacteria > Methylohalomonadales > Methylohalomonadaceae > Methylohalomonas. Next base: position 8,990 of record CAZFUS010000002.1, read on the forward strand.
ACGAGCGACGCAGGTATGGAAAAATAAGCCAGCGCGATCACTATGTCAGAACCGACATGCATGACAAGCAGTTCCGGCAGCCACAGGAAGCAATGCCCGTGTGGCATGAAAGAATTCACCCAGTTAAACATTACCTCATTCCTCGATAATGGTAATTATTAGTGTCGAATATCCGTCTGTGATAGATTCAATAACCTATACAAACTCCCTTCCATACTTGATCAAACCTGTCTTCGCCAGTTAATGATGACCGGCTATATATGCCGGAGGCAGCAGCTCATATTCCATTCAAGTCCCGCCCTTCCGGGTAGCTGATCTCGTAACCCAGCTCCAAACTCTTCGAAGCTTCCGGTTCCAGATCAAACTTCCAGGCATGCACACCTTTATCATCATCGACATTACGTTCAGTCGGCTTGACTGAATAATCCGGCTTCACGTTTATATTCTCATTCTTCGCGACCGGTATGCGTATCAGGGCGGTGACCGGGAGGGCGCGGTCGTGATGGTTCGTGATTTCCAGACTGTAACTGCGGACCAGCGTGGACTGGGTTGTTACCCAGCCGCTCTCGCCGGCTTCGTCCTTGGTTGGCTTGAAACTCACTTCCACACGCGGATCGATGCCGAAAGCCAGTGTGCGCTCCTCGCCCGGCGCCCAGCTTTGGAGGTGTCCTTCGCCGATATAGGCACCGTCACGGAAACGCGAAACGACGCCGGGCGGCAACGGACCTTCGCCCTCCCAGGTACTGTCGGCAACAAGCCAGGCTCTGGGATCGGTCTGCGGCATGGTTTCCACCCCTATAGTGGCTGACAGATCATGGCTGCCGATGGGCAGTTCGCGGGGTTCGTTGCCGGCCGGTACCGTGGCTCGTCCGCTGATTACATAAGTCGCCGCGAATTCCGCGTTCACCGTTTGCGCCGGTGCGCGCTCGCGTGCCAGCTGATCGGCGGTGATCATGGCCGGTGCTGCTTGCATGGCTTCCTCCTTACCGTCTCTCTGCATGGACTTTACTTCCGGCGCCAGATCGATCCACCAGGGGCTGAGTTCAGGGCGTTCACCATGGACAGGCTGCGAGGTGGACAGCGCGAGCTTTACATCCTCCCAGTCTTCGCCGGTGGCCTGGCTGACGCGGGCGCTGCGGTTCAGGATTAATTTCCCGACGGCAGTATCCAGCCGGGCTTCGTAAAGCGGCGTCCACGACGGCCCGCGCACGCGATACGATAGTTGCAGTTCGGCCGTACCAGGGTCGTTGGTGCGATACGGTACCGTGATACGCACCGCTTCCTGACGGGACTGCCCCAATTGATTGAGTTTCTGTTTGAGGGTGTCTATCTCTTTCTGCAGTTCGTCGGCTTCGCGTTCACTTTCACGCATACGTTGGCGGGCTTCACGCGATCCCGCGCCGATCCGTTCCCAGAGGGAAGCCCAGTTTTCAGCACCTTCACCGGCGGTCAGCGCTTCGGCGGCTTTTTCGCCTTTCGGCAGTTCGGCCAGTCCTTCGATAAAGGTGATTTCATTATTGGCGGCGGCAACACGATCCAGCGCATCCTGCTGATCCCGTGTCAGTTCATCGATGGCTTCCTGCAGCTTGCGCTCACGCTCGCGCGGCGGTTCACCCACCGGTTCGCGTGTCGTTTCGATGCCACCGATAATAGCAGCGCCATCCGTCACAGCCACACGGATGCTGCCGTCGACTATCGATGAAGGCAAATCGGCGAAGACGAGATCGCCCTGGCCGGTTTTCAGATCGATACTGGCGATACGCTCTACCTCGGCCAGATGACCGGGATAAATGGTGATGCTGTCGATACGGGATTCGACGTTGGCCGCCAGGACCGGGGCGATGACCAGGCCGGTCAGACAGATAATAGTCAGCAGTAGCATTCCGTAGAGAGTGCGCATGGCCTCCTTCCTCCATCCTGAACGACCGGTTTTATGTACTTTACTGAATACTGCCCGGGATGTTATTCAGCTGCCGCATCCAAGGCCTCACGCATTTCCGGGGCTGTCAGCGTTTTCAGAAACAGCGACGAACCGTTGTCGAACTTTTTGCCCTGTTCCAGGGAACCGGCGATAACCGGTTCAAAGCCGGCATCGCGAACCAGTTGCGCGGCGACATCAAGAGCTTCCTGATCGTCACCAGCCAGCGGCACCGCGAGTTTCTCTACCTGACGATGGGCCTCACTCGCGAATATGCGGTAATTTATGGAGTTGAACGCACGCACGATACGCGCGCCGGGCAGATATTCGGCGGTCGCGATACCTGCACCTTTTTCCAGGGCCTTTTCCGCCATGGGACCGTCGCGCTGGACAAAAGGATTCCCGGCATCCAGTACGATTTTACCGGCGAGTGCATCGGCATGGTCCGCACTGATCTGGGGCATGGCGCCGTAGGGGACGGCCAGCAGGATCACATCGCCGAAGGCGATGGCTTCTTGCGGCGTACCGGCGCGGGCATTGGGTCCCGCCTCTTTCACGAGCGGCTTGAGTTCTTCCGGATGCCGCGACGAAAAGAACACTTGATGTCCCGCCCGCGCCAGAAGTTTGCCAACGGTGCCACCCAGATTGCCGGCGCCGATGGTGCCAATCTTCACAGGCTGATCGGTTTTCGCCGGCACATCCTGCGCGGTGGCAGGCAGCATCCCCAGAGTCAGACTTACCATAGCCGCGCCGGCAGCAAACTGTAATACACGGGACGCGCCTGTCATGATTCGCTGTAGCATCATGGCCTCCTTGGAAAAAACATCATCGCAATGCGGGGCGTCATTTGCCAGTCTGAAAAAAAGATGGCAGCTTTTTCCCGCCTGGGCAACCAGCTCCATCATCATGGTGGTGCGACATCAGCATGGAGTCTCGATTGCCGTTATTCCAGTGACGGAAGCAGCGTGGAAGAAACATGACAATCGGGCAGTAGCTGCGAACAGCTTTTCAAAAGCGCCGGAAACAACGCAATTATTGAACAATATCATATAGCTGCAGGTATACAAGTGCACACTGGATCAATCTCCCGGCCTCAATTCATTGTTGAATCATACGGGCTATGATAGAAACCTAGTTGACTTGGGAGACCACTTTTGAGGGGTCACAGTGCATCTCATTATCGTCCTGACAGCGGTTATCCTGGGAGCAGCGTGCCCCTTGCCGGTCTGTGCTGAGAGCGGTGTAGATCATTTCGATGTTCGTATACAGCTGAAGTGGTTTCACCAGGTTCAGTTCGCCGGATATTACGCCGCTGTTGAAAAAAGCTATTTTCGTGATGCCGGACTCAACGTGACACGAATAGAAGGTGGACCACATATCAATCCGACAGAGAAAGTACTGGCAGGAGAAGCCGATACTGATAATTTTATTTCCAGACCTGATGAAGCTGCCGACTGGAAATGGCTGCTTTACATATTGCTTGCGGCCGGCCTGGTAACTTTACTGATCGCGGTGGCATTCGTAAAAATCTACACACTTAGCCGCAAACTTGCGGCCGAAAATGAAACACGCCTCGCACTCGAAAAGGAACTGAATGCGCTTGCCGTTACGGACTTTAGTACTGGCGTGCTTAATCGCAGAGGTTTTCTCGAGGCAATGGAGCACGAACTGTCCCGCTCCGATCGTAATGGAACACCCCTGTCACTGTTGGAATTCGACCTGGACTACTTCAAGCAGATCAATGATGCCTACGGCCATGCCGTCGGTGATCAGGCGCTGTCCATGGTGGCCTCGCTTTGCCAGAATTCCATACGCGGCATCGACATCATCGGCCGCATGGGTGGCGAGGAATTCATGATTGCATTGCCTGACACCAACACCCGTGGTGCCTTCATAGTGGCCACCCGTTTACTGGAGCATATACAGACCAGCATCCTGACACTCGACGATGGTCGGCGGGTAACAATGACTTTCAGTATTGGTGTCATAACGCGCAGGCTGGCCGAAGACATCGAATCCATGCTGCGGCGTGCCGATCGGGCCATGTACCAGGCCAAGAACCAGGGCCGAAACAGAGTCTGCGTGAAAGAAAATCCTGACCTCAGTTAAGTCTTTAACCGGAAGTGAAACCGGCGACCGGATGCCCATGATTGTTTCAATTCATGGCGCGCATTACCCGCCCTGGACCTGTGGCTTGGCAGCCGGCCGGCTTTTTGCATCCATTATTTTGTGTAAGCGAGTTTCAATCGTGTCGGTCGGGTACAGCCATGCAATATCGGGTAAATCAGCCGGAGTTTAACCACCTCGCACCCAACCCTTCCCGCTAGGCTTCAACACCCAGGCGCAGCCGCTTGATGTCCTGCGACGGTGGTGCTCCAAACAGGCGACTTTATTCACGGCTGAACTGTGACGGGCTCTCATAGCCGACACGATGACAGGCCCTGGTCACATCAGCTATCTCACTGAGCATCAGCCGGCGTGCTTCCAGCAGCCGCAGGCGCTTCTGGTACTTACGTGTAACGGTTATCAGTCCCGGTGTGGTTGAGACCGAACTACGCAGTGATATCACCGACCTGACTGCCAATGATGCGCTGAAGGAATTCCGAAAAGTATCACTGACGCCGGATGCCATTGCCCGCACCATCCTCTACGCGGTGTCGCAACCGGCGGATGTTGATGTCAATGAGGTCATTGTGCGGCCGACGGCCAGCGCCTTCTGAAGCAGTCATGAAGCCAGAAGTTGGCAATGGAAATTTCAGGCACCGGCTCCGGATTTCATGGAGATATGGATGCGTAGAGGAGCAGCAACTTATGGTCCGATTACCTTTCAGCCTAACTGTTCTCAGCGCTGTTGATTTTAGTCAGCAACCGATCAAGTTCTTCGCGGTCTTTCCTGGTGAGGGTATTGGCGAGGGTTTTCTCGTGACGTTCGAGAACAGCTTCAAGCGCTTCTTCGATCAGTTTCTGGCCTTTTTTTGTCAACTTGATGACACGACTGCGCTGATCCTGGTCGTGAACCTTGCGGGTTACATAACCGCAATCTTCCAGGTTATTCAGCACCTTGGTCAGACCGCCGGAACTGACCAGATTGGCCTGGCATATGCTGGAAGGCGTCAGTTCATAGGGGGGGCCGTATTTGCGGAGCGAGGCGAGCGCGTCAAATTCGCCGGGACTGAGGTCGTACTGCTCCATAACGGTGCGGGCGTTGCCGTACAGCTTCTCGCGGGCCCGGTACAGACGAATGACCGTACCGGCAGCTTCGAGGTAGCCGCGATCCCAGCAGGCGCACATCCGCTGGATCATCGCCTCCACATCTTTCGGGCATTCAGACACTTCACACTCCTCTGTTGTTTACGGAATTATGACAAATAAAATTTATCTTGCAAGAAAGATAAATCTGCACTAATCTTTCCAGAAATCTTTCCAGAAAGCAATACAGCGAACTATTTTAGTGCGGTATTGCACGGAATCCACCCCTTGGGAGATGTACAAGATGAGCAGCAAGACGCCAAGCCGTAACGGCCGGACGGCCAGGGAATTGACCAGCCTGGTGCTGGGAGTCGGACTGACCGCCGGCCTGTTCTTGAACGCCAGCGCTGTCCGCGCCCAGGAACAACAGCAGGCACCGACCGTCACGGTAGCCCACCCCGAACTCCGGGAAATCATCGAATGGGATGAATTTACCGGCCGCTTCGAAGCAGTCGAGCGGGTCGAAATCCGCGCCCGCGTTTCGGGTTATCTGGAATCGGTGGAATTCGAGGAAGGCCAGATCGTCAATAAGGGCGACTTGCTGTTCGTCATCGATCCGCGTCCATACGAAGCCGCCGTGGCCCGGGCCGATGCCGACCTGGCGCGGGCGCAGAGCCAGTTAAAGCTTGCTGACCTGGACCTGCAGCGTGGTGAACGCCTGCTGAAACAGAATGCCATTTCCCAGGAAGAAGTCGATACCCGCCGCGCCACACGCCAGGAAGCGAGCGCCAATGTCGCCGCCGCCGAGGCACAGTTGCGCACTGCCAGACTGGATCTCGGCTACACGCGCATCACCGCACCGGTTACCGGCCGCATCTCCAGCCGCCGGATTGACGTCGGCAATCTGATTACCAACGGCGATCAGGGACAGACACTGACTTTCATCGTTTCCCTGGATCCACTGCATTTCATCTTCGATGTCTCCGAATCCGAATACCTCAGGTACGTGCGTTTGCGGGGCAGCGATGGTCAGCTGGCCGGGACCATGCCGGCTGAGCTGCGGCTTCTGGACGAGAAGAAGTGGACGCACGAAGGCCGTATCGACTTTATCGACAACAGCCTGGATGAAAATACCGGCACACTGCGTATGCGCGCGGTATTCACCAATCCCGACGGCTTGTTAAGACCCGGAATTTTCGGCCGTCTGCGGCTGCCCGCCACCGATCGGCAGCAGGCACTGCTTATCCCGGATGCCGCCGTGCTGGCGGATCAAAGCGCCAAGATGGTGATGACCGTGGGTGAAGACAATACCGTCAGGCCTCAGCAGGTGGAGCTCGGTTCGTTGCAGGGTGATATGCGTGTCGTGCGTTCCGGCCTGAAGACCGGCGATAAAGTGATCGTCGAGGGTCTTCTGCGCGCCCAACCCGGCAATAAGGTCAACCCGCAGATGAAACCGGCCGATAAGGCTGACAAAGTCGTGGCGAACTGATCATGAATTTCACTCACTATTTTGTCGAGCGGCCAATCTTCGCCGGTGTCATCTCAATTCTGATTGTACTGGTCGGCGCGATCGCCTACTTCAAGCTGCCGGTCGCGCAGTATCCGGAAATTGCACCGCCCAGCATCAGCGTCACGGCGAATTATCCCGGCGCGACTGCCGAGACGGCCGCTGAAACTGTCGCGACTGTGCTGGAGCAGCAGATCAACGGCGTTGAGAACATGCTGTACATGAAATCGGAGAATACCGCCGACGGCCGCACTTCGCTGACTGTAACCTTCGAACAGGGTACGGATCTCGACATCGCGCAGGTTCTGGTACAGAACCGTGTCGCGCTGGCGGAGCCGTTGCTGCCGGAAGAGGTCACCCGTCAGGGTGTCGACATCCGCAAGAACTCTCCCGATCTGATGATGGTGATCCATCTCCTGTCACCGGATGGCAGCCGTGACAATCTGTATGTTTCCAATTATGCACGCACACAGGTTGTCGATCGGCTGGCGCGTATCGATGGTGTCGGTGAAGCGCGCATCGTCGCCGAGCGTGCCTACGCCATGCGCGTCTGGATTGATCCGGAACGCGCCCAATCGTTTGGCATGACGGCCAATGAAGTGGTCGCTGCGCTGCGCGAGAACAACGCCCAGATCGCCGCCGGAACGATTAACCGGGAACCGCTGGAAGAAACCAAAGGTGCATTCGAACTCAGTATAGAAACCCAGGGCCGGCTACTGGAGGCAGACGAATTCGCCGAGATCATCGTAAAACGGGGGAGTGATGGTCGCGTCATGCGTCTGCGGGACGTCGCCCGTGTCGAGCTTGCCGCCCAGGATTACAACAATATAGGTTACCTGGATGACAATCAGGCACTGCCGGTGGTGATATTCCAGCGGCCGGGTTCGAATGCACTGGAAACCGCACAGCAATTACGTGCAGAGATGAAGGACATTGCCGAGACCATGCCGGCCGGTGTCGAATATCAGATCATTTATGATCCAACCGAGTTTATTGCCAAATCGATCGAAAAGATCTATCACACAATACTCGAAGCAATATTACTGGTCGTTATCGTTATCGTACTTTTCCTGCAAAGCTGGCGCGCTTCGATCATCCCCATTCTTGCCATTCCGGTATCGCTAATCGGTACATTCGCGGTGATGTCGGCGCTGGGCGTGTCACTTAACAACCTTTCTCTGTTTGGTCTGGTACTGGCCATAGGTATCGTGGTCGACGACGCGATCGTGGTAGTGGAAAACGTCGAACGTTACATTCGCGCCGGATTCAGTCCACGCGAAGCGGCTCATAAAACGATGGATGAAGTGGGTGGTGCACTGGTTGCGATTGCGGTTGTGCTGTCGGCGGTTTTCATTCCCGCAGCGTTCATAACGGGCATTTCCGGTGCTTTCTATAAGCAGTTTGCCTTAACCATTGCGACAGCCACCATCATTTCACTCATTGTTTCACTGACACTGTCGCCGGCGCTTTCGGCAGTGCTGTTCAAGCCTCATAACGGAGACCACGAGCCGCGCGGCTTCTGGGGTATGGTCGGCAAACCGTTTCGCGCGTTCGGCAACGGTTTCAACCGCAGTTTTGACTGGCTGGCGGGACGCTATTCAGTCCTGACCTGCCGTCTTGTGCGCATGTCAGCAATCATGCTGATAATCTATGCCGGTCTGATCGCTTTGACTGGTATTGAATTCAATCGTGTACCGACCGGTTTCATTCCGCAGCAGGATCAGGGTTATCTGATTAACGTCATGCAGCTGCCACCGGGCTCTACGTTGCAAAGAACCGACGCTGTCGTACGCGAAGTATCTGATCGTTTGCGTGAAGTGCCAGGTGTAGCCCATACGGTCCAATTTGTCGGTCTTGATGGCGCGACATTCACCAATGCGTCGAACGCGGCGGTGATCTTCACACCACTGGATCCGTTCGAGGACCGCATCGAGGCAGGACTGACGATTGAGGGCATTCAGCAGAACGTACAACAGGCACTCAGCCAGATGAGCGAGGCGATGGCTTTTTCCATCATGCCGCCACCTGTACGTGGTATGGGTAATTCCGGCGGCTGGAAACTGTACCTGCAGGATCGCGGTGACACCGGACTGGCTCGGCTTGAGGAAGTCGCAGGTGAAGTCATTGGTCGTGCCAACCAGATGGAAGGTGTGAACAGTGTATTCACATTCTTCAATACCGATACGCCGCGCATCTATGCCGATGTCGATCGCACCCGTGCCGAGATGCTGGATGTGCCGGTGCAGAATGTCATAGACACACTCGAGATCTATCTCGGTTCCCGTTACGTCAATGACTTCAACTTCCTGAACCGTACCTATCGTGTCGTCGCGCAGGCAGACGGTCCATACCGGGATGAGCCGGTTGATATCAGCAAACTGCGCACGCGTTCGGAAGATGGTGCGATGGTGCCGATCGGTTCCATCGCTACATTCCGTGACAATACCGGCCCGGTGCGCCTGCCGCGCTATAATCTCTATCCGGCTATTGAGATTCAGGGCAGTACTTCACCCGGTTTTTCCAGCGGCGAGTCCATCGACAGCATCGAACAGCTAATGGCGGAAACCCTGCCTGACGGCATAGATTTCGAATGGACTGAACTCGCGTTACAGGAAAAACTGGCAGGCAACACTGCTTATATCAGTTTTGGCCTGGCGGTCGTGTTTGTGTTCCTGCTGCTTGCGGCACTGTATGAAAGCTGGCTGCTGCCGCTCGCCGTTATCCTGATCGTGCCCATGTGTCTGCTGGCGGCGATCACCGGTGTCAGCCTGCGCGGCATGGATAACAACATCCTGGTACAGATCGGTTTTATCGTGCTGATCGGTCTTGCATCGAAGAATGCGATTCTGATCGTCGAGTTCGCGAAACAGGCGGAAGAGCGTGGCCTGAACCGACTGGACGCTGCAGTGGAAGCGGCGCGTACCCGGCTGCGGCCCATCCTGATGACGTCGTTCGCGTTCATTCTCGGCGTGGTGCCGCTGGTACTGGCCTCCGGTGCCGGCGCCGAGATGCGCCAGTCGCTGGGCACCGCCGTGTTTTTTGGCATGCTCGGTGTCACGCTGTTCGGTCTCTTGTTTACCCCCGTTTTCTACGTGGTATGCCGCTGGCTGGCCGGTCTGCGCAAAACCAGTGATCAGGACAGCGGCCAGACAACTTCCGGAGAAGCGACCGCATGAACAAGACAATACTGACGCTACTATCCGCCGTACTGCTCGTCAGCGGCTGCGCGGCGGTGGGACCGGATTACCAGGGACCTCCCGAAACACCATCGATCGACGCCGGTCTGCCGTCGGCACAGGAAACCGACGTGGTGACTCCGGCGCAACCGCCCGAGGACTGGTGGCAACTGCTTGAGGACCCGACACTCGATGACTTGATTGACAAGGCCATAGCTGCAAATACCGACCTGCGTGTTGCATCAGCGAATCTGCAGGCGGCGCGGGCACTGTTGACGGAAACCGAAACCGATCTGCAGCCCAGAGTCGACGGTGAGGCAGCCATCGAACGCAGCCGCGATTCCACCGCCATTCAGAACTTTCCAGGCCTCCGGCAAAGCACCGATACAGCATCCACCGCCGCGCTGGCACTGAATTGGGAAATTGATATTTTCGGCCGCGTGCGCCGTGCGATCGAGGCAACCGAAGCCGATGTCGAACAGGCAGCGGGGCTGCGCGATGATGTTATGCGTATCGTGATAGCCGATCTGGCTAGCGCCTATATCGATCTGCGCGGCGCGCAGCAACGCGATATTGTTATTCAGCGCAACATCGATAATCAGCAAAAAACGCTGGACCTGACACAGACACTGGCACGCGAAGGTGCAGCAACTGAACTCGATGTGGCCCGTGCCCGCGCACAACTGCGGGCCACCGAGGCACGCTTGCCGACAGTGAAAGCCGAACAGACGGTTGCCATCAACCGCATCGCCCGTTTGACCGGACGCGGACCGGGTGAAATCAGCCAGACACTGGCTGCCGCCGACCCTCTGCCGACACTGCCGACATTCATGCCGGTTGGTGATGCCGCCGATCTGATCCGCCAGCGGCCCGACATCCGTGCTGCTGAACGGGCGCTAGCTTCGGCGACGGCTCAGATTGGCATCGCAACCGCGGATCTGTTTCCCACGGTCAGCTTCAACGCCGCACTGGGCGTGCAGGCGGCAACCGTCAGCGGACTGGATGGCAGTAACGCCGACTTCTTTTCCTTCGGGCCGGCACTGACGTGGAACCTGTTCAACCGTGAAGCCATTCATGCCCGCATCCGCCAGGCCGAGGCCGGTGCCGAAGCGCAACTCGCCAATTACGAAGGTGTGGTGCTGACTGCACTGGAGGAAGTTGACAGCGCACTGGCGCAGCATCTGCGTGAACGTCAACGCTATGCGCGGCTGGATGAATCACTGGCTGATAGTCTGCGTGCCGCCGAACTGGCACGCGTGCGCTATACAGAAGGTGTTGAATCCTTCCTGAGTGTACTCGACGCCGAACGCACATTGCTTACCGCCGAAGAGCAACTGACAACATCCGACACCGAACTCGCGCAGACACTGGTGAATATCTACCGTGCGCTCGGTGGCGGCTGGCAGAATACCGTCGATATAGTTAGTCAATAGGCGGTTAACCCATCGGGGTGGTGGCATGGCATCATCCCGATGGTCTTTGAGTTGTCAGTGTTTAATCTTCACCGACGCGCAACATCTGCTTCCGCCATTTATCGGCACCAGCAGATCCCGGTTAACACGGAGACTCTTTGAAAACCGGAAGCTTCATTCCTGTTCTGCTGCTCCTTATAGCCTTCAAGTGGCATGTTGAGTACTTCAGTGTCCGCTTCTAACGGTTAAGAAAAGCACGTTGACTCAGCCTTCTACGACTGCGCAGGCAATACGGTCTCCGCCACCGCCAAGTTCTGGCTGTGTCTGATAATTATCGCCGCCTTCGTGCACGATCAATGCACGCCCTTTGAGATCGGTGGTTTTGATCTTCGGCGCGAGTACTGGATGGGTCACCTTTCCGCTGGCATCGGCATAAAGGGCCGGCAGATCTCCCAGATGGCCCTGTTCATAGGGGCCAAGATGTTTCCCTGTATTGTCGGGGTCGAGATGGCTGCCGGCTGCAGCACCGGCCGTCATTTTGCCGTCCTTCCTGGCCGCACCACAGTCAGGATTCTCGTGCACATGAAAACCGTGTAATCCTTCAGCGACTCCTCGGAGATCGGGCGCAAAAATGACACCATAATCCGTATCCTTCGCAGCGATGGTGCCGATCTCCTCGGCTACGCCGGAGCTTGTCAGCTTGTGCACCGTCACCTCCACCTGTCCTGCTGCCGCAGGACCGCAAAGCAGGATTCCGGCACATAAAATCATAGCGCGGGATTTCATAACAACCTCCTGAAATCTCGTTTCCGTTATCTGAGTTGTAAATTTCACCTTCATGAAATTTTACGGACATTGCCTATTCTTTGAATTTGATTGATTCGGGTCAGTGTTGTTCCGTCACCGCAGCCCCGTATTTTTTGCGGACCATGCAGTTGACAATCACTAAACAGATAATAAGCGTCACAATGAAGCAGCAGTGCATGCCGCATACCTGACCATGATTAACACTAACGCCAGTCTACCAGCGGAGACTGGCGGATCGTTTGAGAGAAAGGGTTTGGCAAGCAATAATGGGGCTGGCTTTCTGCTTCACCACCATTGTCCTCTGTTACGGCATTCAACTGACACCAGGCATTGGTGAGTGACGACCTACTTAAGGGAAAGACTGGAATTAATCAGCGTCAGTAGTTACAGGTCCGAACGTTTCTTCCACGATGCGTGTATCAAATGCCACATGGCCCCTGATTTCAGCCATAGCTTCAAATGGCTGTTCATAGCTCCATGCGGCATCCGTCATCGTTTTACCATCCAGTTCGATTGAATAATAGGTCGCGTCTCCTTTGAACGGGCAGTGTGTAATCGTTTCCGAGCGGCGCAGTAGTTCCATAGCAACATCTTCTCGAGGAATGTATTGCCGAACTGGATAACCGGTCTCGCGTAGTTCGGTCGCTCCCTGACTGTCGGCGATTAACACACCACCGGCCCGGATACGGACCTGTCTGGAGTTTCTTTGCAGGCTGATGCGTCCTGCCGGGTCATGAATCATATCGAGTGACTCCCGGTTTGAGGGCAGTTGAGTTTGGTGAAACAACCGTCAACTGGTTCAGTGCCATCGCTGCCCTGTCAGTTAGAACGATTCACCAAAACAATGTTCAGGCTGATCGAAAGTGTTAGCCAAGCCGCTCAAGTTGTTTAGCGAGGTCCGCCGCGGCGCGTACTGCCGGATGCAGCCTGCCGTCCGATGTACGCTCTATCAGCGGTTGAACGCTGAACCCCACATCTACACCATAGTGATGGCCCGCCTCCAGTATCTGCTCGGCGAATTCCATATTCATGCGCAGCGATTCGGCGATCCGCTCCTTGCGGGTCTGCAGCCCACGGAACCGTGCCCCACAGTCGAGAGTACTTTTGCGCAACAGCCCCGCGTAGAAGTCCTGGTTTTTAAGCGCGAAGATGGCAAGGCCCACATTGTATTCGAGTCCTTTCAGACTCAGATCCTCGGCGTCGAAAGTCTCTGCCAGACGACCCAGAAAATCGACCACCCTGTCGGCCTCATCCAGGAACTGGCCCATAAGGCGCAAACGTCCGCCTGCCGCGCGGTATTTCCGGAGGATGCGCTCGGGCTCGTCGCGGCGCAGGTGAATACCGATACACCCGAGTGTGAAGCCGAATTCATCGTGCCGCGCCGCAAGGTAAGCGAGCACCTTCTCAACACTGGCATGGTAAGTGACCCCGGCTCTCGGTGCACTGCTGGGCCTGCCGACGAGGACCACATCGCGGATGCCGCGCTCAGCCAGCGCCGTGAACGACCGTGCCTGATCTCCGGGTGACTGGTAAACAGCCACACGGTGCGGGATGAACAGGCCCTGGAAGTCCGGGACCATAGTCTTCAGAAACCTGGCGTATTCGAATGTATTGAATCGTTCCAGCGGCACATCGCCGCGCAGCTTCCTTGACTCGTAGGGATCAATATCGGAATGGTGGAAACCGGCGAGTTGCAGGCCGGAGTCCAGGTAGAAACGGATTGCCTCTACGCCTTCTTCCATGCTGCCATCGACAATGTACTTTGTACCATTGTCAATGCGGCGTTCCATTCTTTTGAAGGGAGGCGGATTTTCGATAAAGATGCGTATGCTCATAGGAAGTCTGGCCGTGAAACGCAGAGGGCACGATTAACGCAATCCGGCGTATCAGCAGATCTGCTCAACTGTGTGAATTTTCTCCAAATGCAGAGTATCAGCAGCATTATAGCTCTAGCCCGGGCAAGGAGCCGACAGCCGCTGTTCCACGCATTGCATCGATCAGCGTATCATCTGTCAACCGCACCGGTACTCAACATCATGAGAGACCGGCTAAAGTTATTCTGCTTCACCTTCCACGACGGGCACCCAGGTGATCCGCCATGTCTGCCTGCACATGAACCTTAATAACGAAAACTAGTCGACTACTTAGGACAAATCAGTATCCGAGATGCCAGCGTTGTCCGTGCAGAAAGCGCGAGGAGGTAAAACCAATGTCTAAAGTCAAACTCGCAACCACTGATGAGATACCTGAGGGCGGGATGATCATGCGCATACATGAAAGCAAGTTCGTCATGCTGGCCAAGATTGACGGACAGATCTACGCCATGGACGACATCTGTACTCATGAGGATGCTCCGCTGCACGAAGGAGAGCTGGGCGCTTATAATAACAATTCCTACATGCTCACCTGTCCCTGGCATGCGGCGCATTTCGATGTCCGCGATGGCACAGTGGTTCAGGATACTCCCTGGGCGACTGATACGGAAACCTATGAGGTTGAAGTGAAGGACCGCGACGTGTACGTGGATCTGTGATCTTTACATGGCTTCAACCCTCAAAGCGATATCCATCGATTCACGGCAAGAAACGCCTTCAGCGCGAACATTCTGCTTCGATCTGGAAAGCGGTGGTTTAGATTACCGTCCCGGACAATACATTACTGTCAGGCTGGAAGGAATTGAAGATCCACGTGGACCACAGCGGCCATTCACATTATCGTCAAGCCCAACTGAGAAAGGGCAAATATCCATCACGAGCGAGATGACCGGCAGCCCTTTCAAGGAGGCACTGCAAAAGATGGCGGCCCAGGGGAACAATATTGAAGAGCGGCTCAAAATACGCGGGCCAATGGGCGATTTCACTCTCGATATGGAGAGGCCGGCCCTCATGATCGCGGGGGGAATCGGCATCACACCGTTCAGAAGCATGATCCGTTATGTACGGGATCAAGGGGCCGATCTTCCGATAGTACTGTTGTATTCCAACAGCACACTATCCGATATCACCTTTCGTGATGAGCTGGACACCACTGCCGGGGACAGTGATGCGCTGACTGTAGTCCATACGCTTACCCGGTCTGCCGAAAGCGGAAATGGCTGGTCCGGCAGGACCGGGCGCATTGACAGCGAGATGATCGCCGAAGCCGCCGGGCCGCTGGAGAAACCGGTCTATTATGTATGCGGTCCACCGGATATGGTCACCGCGATGACCGGCATTGTTCAGGATGAACTCAACGTTGCCGAATCTGATCTGCGGGTCGAGAAATTCACCGGCTATTAGTAAAGACAAAAGTCAGCAAAACGAAAGCCTGCCGTCTCGCTTTCAGCGTAAACGGCTCTGATGCGGTGAGATACAACAGCTCGCCGTCACCTAATTCCTGGGTCCTGTTCATCGCGTTGAACTCGACACTCCCGGATAGACAGTGTACGACAATAGGTCCTTCTACGTGCTGGTCTTCAATGCCTTCTCCGGGTGCCAGTACGAGCCGGGCCAGTTCCATTTCGTCAGTCTTGACGATCGCCTTCGATTTCTCCACCGGCAAATCATTGGCCCATGTACTCAGGTTGACGATTTCCACTGGTGCAGCGTGATGTGTAGCCATGACAAACCTCAGCATTAGCAAATTGCTTTGTCTGTGTGACCTGATCCACTCGACACAGGATACCAAGAATCAGAGGGACAAACCCAAGGATGAACTTACATTTTTTCAATGAAGCCCGGACACAGAGCCGACTGTACTGTCCGGCGGAACCGCTGCCGGTACACCTGATTATGGCATTATCAACGCATTCTGGTTTGACTGGACACAGCAGAAACAGTTTCGAATAACCGGCACCGAGGCCTGCGCGCCAGGAATGGTCTGCGTAGTGACAGGACACAGCACAAGCCTGGCATTACTTTCCATAAAATTTCACGTATCCTACGATCTCTGTATTCACACTAGCTGAAGTCAGACAACCAGTGACTGATCGTTATGCCCACTACCTGCAGGACTTTGATCCGTTCGAGGGAAAGCCGCCTGATTTCTGCAGCAAGGATTTTGCGAAAGTACTGAGTCAGGCCCGCAGCCGCCTGCGCAAACGCCGGTCCCGTGATATTCAGCAGGCGGTCGCCGAACTCGACAGGGCCATCGAGCACGTCAGCCGTGAAGATGCCCGTACCTTCATACAGCAAAATTACGTGGCGAACACTGGCGCAAACTTTTCCTACGAATATCGCCTGAACGCGGTCTTCCAGCGGAACTATCTGCCCGACAAATCCGATGAGGGACACTTTACGCCCAGAGAATACGGCGCGGCACTTGCAATCGCCGTTGTGGCCTCTACCCGGCCCGAACTGCACGTAAGAATGTTGCTGAGGGAAATGATTACGACATCCAGCACACAGCGCGATGAAGACTACCCAACATTTGCCAACAAACAGTTATTGCTTGCCCGCCATGCCCTGCGAATAGGCACGGAGCCAGAGAAGCCCGGCAAATCCAGAGCCCGTCCAGCACCTGATAGCAAAACACTTAAAAATCAATTAAAGGAAGACTTCATCCGGTTCTACCTGGCGGGTGACTTTGCCAGCCGGAGTGACGCCGCCCGGCTCTTTCATCGTAAACTTTCCAGTAAAAAGCGCCGCCTCGTCGGAGACTCCGATCAACATGTCGTGCGCTTTTATACCACTGCACTGAGAAGGCATATGGCGAAAAAGGGCAAATGATAATCGAGTCAGCTCACCGCTCAATTACAACGATCGACGGATTTCACGGCATGGAAAATTTCAAGAGCTCAGTTCTGTTGTGCTCTGTATGCTTCGTCAATGGGGGGGCCGAAGACCAGATATTCCTCAATGTCTGCGATAGCCGGAAAGGAGTGACATGCTAGCTGAACAGACCGGTTCGAATCATGACTGTCACAAGGATGGCCGTAAATGTAACGCTCATGGCAAACAGGAAAGCGACAACGGTCAGGGAGGGGACTCTGATATGAGTGATATAGCCGAGGGTTACAGGTTCGAGGTTGAGCCAAAGATCGTTGCCTGATGGTTCGTGCGGTTCACCCTGTTTCTCACTGAGCTTCTTGTTGCACGAATCGCACAGTCGATCCGGTGTGGCAAGTATGCGCTGGCATTGCTGACAATACATCTTGCTCTGCTCCCTTGCATTATGATTATTATGGCGGTTCTTACTCCGTCTATCCTGGCCGCCGGTACTGCACTCTAAGTTGAATGTCGGCTAAGCGTCCATACCTTAAATGGGGTAAATTTGCGTGCTTTCCGCTATTGTTTTGGTTTTCCTCAGGAATCCAAGCATTTATGCAAGAGATTTAATAACAGTTTGGCAGAATCCGGTTCAATGTATTATTTTTCTTTAACCGCAGCCTGGTCAGACAGCGCCTGCCACGCCTTGGCCGGCTGAATCCCGAGCGGAATGACAAAAAACCGGCCTTCGCTCAGTATGTTGATATAGTCCTTTTCCTCGTAGATAGAAGTGCTGGAACGTGGCTCCAGTAACAGCGGCACCAGGCGGCCGCCGGGCTGATTGACATCGACCCAGAGGTCACCCGGGACCACCTCGATCTGCCCCGACTCGGACATCATCTTGAACCTGACTTCATAGCGCCCTTTGCCACGTGGCGGCGGCACGACTTCCAGATTGTTGATACTGCGGCTGACGCCATCAAAGCGAAACGGCTGCTCTACCCGTCTGTAGGCAATACCGTGGCGATCCAGCAATGTGGCGATAAGATCCTGATACTTGGTAACCACATAGGCTGGTGGTGGCAGCAGACTGTCGATCATAACCACCCGACCGTGATATTCGAATTCCATATTAACAGTATCATCAGTGCCGATTTCGCGCAGTGGAATAATGATCTCGGTCTGGTCGGGGTCAATACCGTATTCTGACTCCAGTGCCAGCTGATCGCCTTCAGCCAGACCTTTCCAGCCACTGCGCGCCACGCCGGTTAGCGTTCGGATACGATCGGCGGTGTCACGCACCTGTTCCAAATACGCTTCAATGCTGCGAGAGAGTTCATCAGTACGATCCTTGATGTTTAACGGTGTCGGGTAGCTACTGTCCGGTGGATCGATACGACCTTCCACAAGTACCGAGAAAGTGTCGTGAAAGCCGGCATAGTTACGAAAATTACGCAGTGTTATCCCGCCATGCGTGACCGGCTGGTTGACATCATAGATTTCCTTGATATACCGCCTGGCATGCAGATGCTTCGCCCCGGCTTTCTCTATCAGGCCGGGCAAAAACTCATTGACGCCGAATTGTCGCAAACGGGTGTCGATGTTCGGCTCAAAGCCAACCTCGTACTGGATCTCGAAGACCGTGACGTAGCCCTGCTGCGCAAGTGAATCCTCCTTGTAGGCAGTGGATTCATGCACGTCCAGTACAGTATGAGGCTGCCAGACAGTCAACGCCTGACGGAGCGCGCGGCCTTCAGGTTGGCTCAGCAGTATGTAGTCAGTATTCGTGTTGACACCGTTCGCATTCTCGCGGCTCTGCAAATCACGACCGTCAGGGCTGGCATTCGGAATAATAATGAAATCCATATCATGCGGATAATTACGCAGATCGCCGGCCAGCATTTGGTAGATGACCTGCTGAACCGCTTCGGGACTGGCGGTTTCATTACCGTGCTGGCCACCCACAATCATCACACGCAGGCGCTCTGCGGAATCCGTGACAGTCAAAGGATTATCCTGCCTGGATTCTGTTTTCAACTCTGCTGTTTTGAGAAACATCGCATCTGCAGAGATCAACAAGCCGCCGATCGGACGACCCCCGGCTGATTCACCGAGCTGGATATAGGCTGCATGTTTCGAAGCCGCGGCCCAGTGTTGTAGATAGTCTATGATAGTGCTGCTGCTCGGGAGTTGCTGGTAGCCGGAATGAACCAGCGGAGGTTTCCCCGGCGGCTCATGATCTGCATCTGAATTTTTACCGGTATCCTGCGCAAAACCTGTTGAGGCAATACTCCAGAACAATCCAAGACTGATTAATCGCATCAATATTCTCTCCCTGCTAAGCGTAATCATACCTTCGCAACAGCTTTGATATACTACCTTGCCTGTTACAAATAATGACATTCCCTATACTATTAAGTTGCATTGCAGCAATCCCCTCCCGCTTTGATAATCAATAGAATTATTGAATGAACATCATATGCTGAAAATTATCGCGATTCTGATGATGACCGTCGACCATGCTGATCGCATTGTATTCGATGAGCGCTACCAGCTACTGACGATCATGGGCCGGTTCGCATTCCCTTTGTTCGCATTCATGATCGCACGTAACGGTCTGTATACACGCAATCCCGGAAAATATATCAGCCTGTTGTTCCTGTTCGGGCTAATCTCGCAACCGATTTACGCCTTTGCACTTGGTCATTCGTGGCTGGACCCACTGAATGTACTGTTCACGCTTGGACTTGGCCTGCTTGCAGTTCAAGTATGGCTACAGGGCTATTGGTGGGCATTGCCGTTTATTATCGGTGCCGGGTGGTTCGTAGATTACGATATGGAGGGGGTCGCGGTGATGCCCGTGATAGCCTTTACCATTCATTCGCTGCGCACACGTGGTGCCGGCCATCCGCTGACGCTGTGCGGAGGCGCCGGCGTTATTGCCCTGGCTTCCTGTATCAATACCTGGAATTATGTGCCCTATGTGATTGCGGCTTTTGCACTCGGCTTCCTGACTGTGATCCCGGTTATTGATACTTTCGAGAAGCGCCTGCGCTGGGCCGGTTTCCGGCTGTTTTTTTACGCTTATTATCCAACGCACCTCGCGGTGCTCGCCCTGATTGCCCGACTGCTGCACAGCAGCGGCACGTTTTCCTAGAGGATCTTGTTCAGAGTTTCCCTAGCGGACGCTATCGATACTATCCAAATTTGGCAGCGTGGAAAGGAATGCCTCCTTGCGATTCTGCGCAAGCAGTTCACTCAGTTCACAGGGTTTATGAATTACATAGCCCTGGGCAAAGTCGATATCAAGATCGCGCAGCACTTTCAGAATTTCATGGGATTCTACAAATTCAGCGACCGTGAGCTTGTTCATCAGACGACCTATTTCATTGATCGAACGTACCATCGCCAGATGGACTTCATCCTTGGTAAGATTCCGCACAAATGCTCCGTCAATCTTGATCATGTCCACGGGCAGGGAACGCAAATAACCGAACGAAGACAGACCGCTGCCAAAATCATCAAGGGCGAAATGACAGCCCCGTTCACGCAGTGCCTCGATAAATTTTCTCGCTTCGACCAGATTTGATACCGCCGCCGTTTCCGTTATTTCAAAACACAGCTTTTCAGGCGGCACATTCGATTGCTCCAGACGGTGCAGAATAAAATCCAGAAATTCCTTTCGAGAGATAGACTGAGCTGACAAATTTATATGACAGGCTTCCAGATCCCGCAGCCATTGGCTGTGCCGCTCCAATGCATTCAGGGTTTCGTTGACAGTCCAGCGATCTATCAAGGTCACCACATTATAGCGCTCAGCGGCTGGCAGGAATGTATCCGGCATGACCAGATGATTGTCGGAGTCGAGCAGCCTGACAAGTACTTCAAAACGCAGGCCCGTCTCATCCCTCAGTGAAATAATACGCTGGGCCGCCAGCTGCAGACGATTATTGGTCACGGCTTCGCGTATACGTCCGACCCACTCCATCTCGTTACGGCGCTCGGCAAGAACCAGGTCCTCTTCTGCATAAACATGTATGGCGTTTCGGCCCTGATCTTTCGCTGCATAACAGGCATTGTCTGCGGCACGGAGCAGTAAGAATTCCTCGCTTGCCTCATCATTAATCTCAACCAGGCCCAGGCTGGCAGTGATATTGAAGGTCGCTCCTTCCCACGCAAACGTACTGTCGGCCAAGGCAAGCCGAAGCTTGTCGGCTACCTGTCGTGCATTTTCAATCTTGCATTGGGAAAATATGATGGCAAACTCATCGCCACCGAGGCGCGCAAGAATGTCATTGTGGCGCAGGCACTGCTGCAGCACATCAGCTACCTGTCGCAGCAGTTCATCGCCGGCCAAATGACCACAGGTGTCATTGATAATTTTGAATTGATCCAGATCGAGAAAACACAGCACATGGTGCCTGTTGAATTCGCGCGCCTCATGAATCACGCGACGCAGATGACCTTCGAACGCCACACGGTTGATCAACCCGGTCAGAATATCGTGATTGGCCTGATAATTGAGTTCTGATGACAGCTCCCGCGCCTGGGAGATGTCCTCGATGATGGCTATGACATTGCCTTTGATACCCTTGTGGACTTCGATCACCGAGAATGTCAGCTTGCACCAGACGGCATCGCCGTCCTTGCGCAACATACGTCGCTCGGCTGACTGGTTTCGCTGCCAGGCTTCTGACAAAGTGTCGGAGCCGTTATCATCATAGAGTTCGCGGGATGAATCATGGGTGACATCAACAAGGTTACAGGCCAGCAATTCGTCCCGCTTTGTGCGCAATATCCGGCATAGGCTGTCATTGACTTCGATGAACTGTCCATCAGGTGTCAATTGCGCCATGCCGACAGCAGCCTGCTCAAAAATAGCCCTGAATTTACGCTCAGAGTTGCTAATGCTGCGTAACGCCCAGAATACAATACCAGCGGCGCCGGTAATAAATATCACCAGCATCAACAGCCCTGAGGCAGTCAGTATAACTCGCAGGGTACGTGCGCCGGCCCCCAGAACACTCGAGAATTTGCGCGCGATGGGTCGGACTTCCGCGTTGACCTGCTCCAGCTCGGATTCGAGACTCGCGATCCGCACGGGCGACGGGTTGTCCGAGTTCAGTTCACGGTCCAGCTCCCGGCCTATTTCCTGAATACGATGGATGTAACCATCGCCCTGTTCCCATAGATCGATAGCCTGACGCATATAAGGCGCACCGGAAAAATTCAGATACAGCCAGATCATCCCGGCAATATCCTCTGGATGATTACCACCCTGTAACAGACCTTTACGGGCAGCCTCTCGATCCGGCGGCTCCTCGTTCAGCGCGACATGGGCGTGATACCCTCCCAGGGGTACGGTCAGGCTCTGCTCAGCCTGGCGGTAGTATGCCGGGTTGCCGGTTTCGGCATAGCGATGCAGGTGATACACGGCCTCCTGCTGACCCTTGGACCAGAGGCTCTCGCTAGAGACATAGGAACGGACAGCAGACTGGATTTCAATCGCCGCCATCGTGAACGCCAGTCCGACGCAGGCCAGCAGCGCCAGTACCAGTATCGTGATGAACGCAGTCAGGCGCGACGATTGTGCTGCTTGATTGACTGCACGATTCGGCATCACTCTATCCTCATCCAGTCAAACCGAATACAGCATTCGAACCTGCACTATCATGGGAACCCCGGCCATAGTCTGCGGTTTCGCTCACTATAGCCAAATGACGCGACTATTGTCAGATCTTTGGCAGTAGCTGCGACGTACGCCGTATGTCTGGATGCCGGCTGAAGAATCCTCGGGCCGATACCAACTTGGATGGCGCGTTGGTCCAAACGCAGGCCAGCCCGCCAAGTTATAATGACCGGGCAATCCACAGATAGCCGGACCACGCATGCCCAAGACAGCCGAATCCAAGCCACAGCTCATTATACGTAACGCCCGCATCAGCGATATTGCCGAGATCTGCGCGCTTTCCGGGCAAATATACACAAATGAACCCGCCTACACGCCG
Organism: uncultured Enterobacteriaceae bacterium; assembly: GCA_964522485.1. Taxonomy (GTDB): domain Bacteria; phylum Pseudomonadota; class Gammaproteobacteria; order Methylohalomonadales; family Methylohalomonadaceae; genus Methylohalomonas. Next base: position 31,692 of record CAZFUS010000002.1, read on the forward strand.
GCACAGATCAAGGGCCAGATCAATAATTTTCCTGAGGGCCAGTTCGTTGCCGAGTTCCAGGGCCGGATTGTAGGCTACTGTGCCACCTTTATCGCCGATGAAAGCGTGGCACTGAAGCCGCACACCTGGGACGAAATCACCGCCGACGGTTTCGGCTCGCGTCATGATGCGGACGGCGATTATCTGTATGGCATGGAAGTCTTTATTGATCCCGGTTATCGCAAGATGCGCATCGGCCAGCGGCTGTACAACGAGCGTAAGAAACTGTGCCAGTATCTGCGCCTGAAAGGCATCGTCTTCGGCGGGCGTTTGCCGGGCCTGCTGCGCCGCATCAAGGAGGTCGGTTCACCCGAGGCCTATGTCGAGGCGGTGCTGAACAAGCAGTTCCGGGATCAGGTGCTGTCGTTCCAGCTGCGCAATGGCTTCGAATTCATCGGCATTCTGCACAAATATGCACCCGAAGACCGTCCGTCACTGGGCCATGCCGCGCATCTGGTCTGGTACAACCCCCAGGTCAGTCACGAAAAAAAGCGTGGCAAGGCTGCCGGAGGCGCACGTCTTCAGGACACTATCCGCGTCGCCACCGTTCAGTACGAGCAGCGCCGGGTCGGGTCCCTGGAGGAATTCCGCCATATCGTCGAATATTTCGTCGATATCGTCGCCGACTACGGTGCCGACTTCGCCGTGTTCCCGGAACTGTTCACCCTGCAACTGCTCTCCCTGCAGAACCGCAAGCTGAGCCCGGCTGAATCGATCGATTCACTCACTTCCTACACTGAAGGCCTGAAGAGCTTCATGAGCGATCTGGCGGTGCGTTACAACGTCAATATTATCGGCGGCTCGCATCCGACCCATGTCACCGAAACCGAAATCCAGAATATCAGCTATATCTACCTGCGCGACGGTTCCATTCACGAACAGCCCAAGATCCATCCGACACCGAACGAACGCCACTGGTGGAACATCAGCGGCGGTTCCGATATCAGCCCGATCATGACGGACTGCGGGCCGATCGGGGTGTTGATCTGTTATGACTGCGAGTTTCCGGAACTGGCCCGACACCTGGTGAATCAGGGCGCGCAGATTCTGTTCGTACCTTTCTGTACCGACGAACGACAGAGTTACATGCGCGTACGTTACTGCGCCCAGGCACGCGCCGTCGAAAACCAGTGCTACGTGGTCATGTCCGGTAATGTCGGCAATCTGCCGGGAGTCGAGAACATGGATATCCAGTATGCGCAGAGCTGTATCCTGACGCCGTGCGATTTCGTGTTTGCCCGCGACGGGATCGCCGCCGATACCACGCCGAACGTCGAAACTGTCGCTTTTGCCGATCTGCGTCTGGAAAGCCTCAACATTGCCCGCAACAACGGCACGGTCCAGAACCTGCGCGACCGCCGTTACGATCTATATTCGGTACGCTGGAAACGGCATTCATAAAAGTTTGTGATTTTCGCCGATGCGAAAGTCGTTTGTTCTACCGGATTCCCCGGCTCACGCTGCGCCAGGCAGGAATGACTGTAAGGACTGAGCAGCGAGTACTGTTTTCCTAATCCTCCGTTCAACGGCGAATAACATCGACGATCGGCTGTTCATCACGCATTCTGGCCAGCACGACGTAATCAAACCGGTCGGTCATTTCCAGGGTCTGCGCGGCCGCCTCGCGCGCCAGTGCCGCCCGGGCCGGATCATCCACCATGTTGATGACAGGTACGACCCGTGCCTGTCCGACATGCTTTAATGCACCGTCAGGCGCAGCGAGCAGCCGCGCAACATGCAGGGGCATAATCTTTTCATCGGGCTGTACACCGGTCACGGCGGTCAGCCGCTCCGGACGATGCACCAGCTTCTCGCTCAATCGCCGCCCGAAGACCTTGGCCGAAACAATCGGCACAACCGTGCTGACAGCTTCCGGGATCGGCGGCTCGTTGTCGTTCGGCGCCTTGATCAGGCGGCTACGGGCGCCGTCGCATTTGATCAGCAGCAGATCAAACCCGCCGGCGTGCTGAAACCGCGGCACACTAGCCGGGGTAATACCGGCATAACGCCCGGGCCGTTCCGATGGCTGCGCGAAGGCAATGACTCGCGCCGTTGCGGCGCGCACATGCTCCAGCAAAGCGGCTTCCTCATCAATGTATTGAATGGCTTGCAATCGGCGCGGAAAGTATTCGATGTGCGCCGTGGTCGTCAGGCCGACGCGGCCCGGATGCTCCGCCGCCAGGCGATACATGGTGGTTTTCTTGCCGCCGGCGCCGACGAAACAGGCAACACCGTTACGCGCCTGTAAAAGTTCCAGCAGATCGGTTGTCATTCATTAATTATCGTAATTGTTGGTAATCGGGCAAAGACAGGACATGATAACATTGCCCGGTTTTTAACCGTCCCTGATCCATGCCTACATTCTTCGCTACCGCGCCAAGAGGCGTCGCACCACTGCTTGTTCAGGAATTGCAAGATCTTGACGCGATCGAAATCCGCGAAGGTCGAGCCGGCGTCCACTTCAGCGGTGGACTGGAATGCGCCTATCGCGCCTGCCTGTGGTCACGGCTGGCGAATCGCATCCTGTATCCATTGGCCAGTTTTGCTGCCGCCGATACCGAACAGCTTTACCAGGGCGCCCAGTCCATCGACTGGTCACGGCACCTCGACAACAATCTGACGCTGGCTGTCGACTGCACACTGGTAAAATCGACACTGAACCACAGCCAGTTCGTGACCCGCCGGGTCAAGGACGCCATCGTCGATCAGTTCCGGACTGCCTCGGGCCGGCGGCCATCGGTAGCCGCCGATCAACCCGATGTGCGTCTGCACTGCCATATCGAGGCTGATCAGGCCACGCTTAGCCTGGATCTCTCCGGTGACAGCCTGCACCGGCGCGGTTACAGAAGTACCCAGGGCGAAGCGCCGCTGAAAGAAAATCTGGCGGCGGCCATTCTGCTGCGGGCCGGCTGGCCGGAGATCAACGCCGCCGGCGGCGCGCTGGCGGACCCGATGTGCGGTTCGGGAACCTTATTGATCGAAGCTGCGCATATGGCAGCCGACATCGCCCCCGGCCTGCTGCGTAATTATTTCGGTTTTCTGGCCTGGCATGGCCACGACGCACCCCTCTGGCAGCAACTGCTGACCGAAGCACGCGAGCGGCGTGAGGCTGGCATGAAACGATTAACTTCGATCAGCGGCAGTGACAGCGATGCACATGCTATTCAGACTGCCAGAGCCAATGCGGCGCGGGCCGGGCTCGAAGACGCCATCCCGTTTACAGTACGGGCCCTGGAGAACTGCCCGTCCGCCGAAGCCGGCAAAGGACTGGTTGTCACCAATCCGCCTTATGGCGAACGGCTGGGTGAGGCGGCCACGTTACCCCTGCTTTATCGCCGTCTGGGTCTCACACTGAAACGCTGTTATCCGGGCTGGCAGGCGGCGATCCTGACTGGCGAGTCGGATTTCGCGCATTACCTGGGCCTGCGTGCGTATAAATCCCACACGCTTTACAACGGCGCACTGAAATGCCGGCTTCTGCACTGCGCGATCGGCGAACACAGTGTTGCCGCAGCCGACATCGCCGCCGACTTCAGCAACCGCCTGCGCAAGAATGTGAAGCGCCTCGGTCGCTGGGCACGCAGCAAGAGCATTCATTGTTACCGGATTTACGATGCCGATCTGCCGGAATACAACCTGGCCATAGATATTTACCAGAATGATCAGCGCTGGGTACATGTGCAGGAATATGAAGCACCACGTGATATCGATCCACGCAAGGCGCAGTCGCGTCTGAATGCCGCACTCGCCGTGATACCGATGGTACTGGAAGTCGCCACATCACAATGTTTCTTCAAGCAGCGAAAACGCCAGCGTGAAGGCCGTCAATACGAGAAACTCGGCGGGAGCGGGCAGATGCATGCCGTGCGCGAGGGTGACAATCATTTCTGGGTCAATTTCACCGATTATCTCGATACCGGCCTGTTCCTCGATCATCGTCCCATACGGCACTACATTCAGACGCATTCGCACCAGCGACGATTTCTGAATCTTTTCGGTTATACCGGAACGGCCACTGTCTGCGCCGCCCGCGGCGGTGCCAGTAGCACGCTTACCGTAGATCTATCGAACACTTATCTTGACTGGGCGCAGCATAATCTGGAACTCAACCGGTTTACCCATGAGCGGCACGAACTCATACGATCGGATGTGCTGCAATGGCTACGCGACAACCGGCAACGCCGGTTCGATTTAATATTTATCGATCCGCCATCTTTCTCGCGATCCAAACGCATGGCGGGCACGCTCGATGTCCAGCGCGATCATGTCACCCTGATCAAGCTCGCACTGGCCTTACTGAGTCACGAAGGTGAACTGATATTTTCCACCAACCTGCGGCGCTTCAAGCTGGATGCCACAGCGTTCAGTGACTATACGGTCGAGGACATGACGCCCAGCAGCATTCCGGAGGACTTCGCCCGACATGCCCGCATCCATCAGTGCTACCGATTCCGCGTGTCCGGTCACTGAAACAGTGTTATCTAGAACGTCTTGCCGATGCCGGCGATCACTCGATAATCGGGTTCCGCCTGGGTACCGTTGAGATCAGTGATCACGGGCAAACCGACACTGGTATAGGCCGACCACCCGCCGGCCAGATTGGCCCGCAGGCCAGGCGAGAAATAGATGACATTGCCGCCTGTATTGCCTTCTTCTTCCCCTGCAGTCTCGACGCGATCCCGCCAGTCGCCATTCAGTTCCACGACCAGATCCAAGGACTGCAGCAAGCCGGTCTCATGGTGGTGATGACCGGACTGCATACTCTCATGAGCGTGCTCATGGGACTCCGCACCGGACAGCAGCCGGTAGGCAAGCGAGAGATTGTAATTGATGATATCGCCGCTGTAGGTGTCCCGATCACCTTCAGTCAGCAGGGTGTACAAAACACTGGCGTCGACCCCCAGGCGCCCGAAACTGCTGCTCCAGGACAGCCCGAACAGACCGCCCCAGGCGCCGGTCCCTGGCTGGTGGTCGACTTCGAATAACTCTCCTTGATCGCTTCGTTCGTCTGTCGTGCCGGTTGGCGCCCGCGCACCCAGTAAAACGGCGGCGGCATGTCGTCCTCCCTCGGACTGAAAAAAACGGTATTGACCGAACAGCGCCAGATCACCAATGCCGCTAATATCGCCCCCGGCAACCACCTGATCGCCAGTGCCACCGTGATGATGTTCACCTGCACGGAAATTCTGCCGATCGATATACGGCAGTCTGACTCCCAGCGTCAGATTGTCCGTCACACCGTAGGCACCGCTCAGAGCGTATTCGGTCACACTCGAAGTACTGTGGCCATGTTCATGGCGACTGGCCAGCGTTTTCAAGGTTGCATCGCTGAGTTCGTCATTGGACACAATCTGTGTTGACAGCGACAGTGTCTTCATTCCCTTCGGCAAGGTCCGGGCCGGAATCGTGCTGACCGGCCCCGCCGCACCGACATCGAGATTCACGGCAGGATGGTCTGCCATGGCAGTCATGGAACTGATGCAGCCGACAAACAGCATCAAACGGGGAAAACTGGAATTCACTGAATCACGCATTGGCTACACCTGTAATAGAAAGACTCATCTCGTCAGGGTGAGTAAGCCTATAAGTGCCAGCGCATCCTGTGAATGCGACGAATTGTCGCAGGAGCGCCTGTGGTCATTGAAACGGGTGAATTCAGTCGGCAGTAAACCGGATATCGGCGTACCAGGCGGTGGCATGTCCGCCCGTGTTGTCGGTATCGGTCATGATCGCAACGGCATCGGCCTGCTCAACCTCATCACCAAACAGCCTCCGATAGTCCGCACGTACATTGCGTTTTTCCGCAATCCATTGCCCCGCTTTGCCATCGCCGCTTTGCAGCGCAATCACACGAGCGTGATCGGTATAGGCGTTTTTCCATTCACTGCCGACCGGCTGGTTGCTGGACCAGACATAGACAACGGTACGCGTGCGCCAGAATGCAACACCGCCGGAAAAAACCACGTACACCCGTGCCGGATAATCATCGCCGGACTTGCTGCGCTCGTTGATATCGCCGAGCGTGTTTTTCACTTTCCAGCGCCAGTTAAGCCAGGGGGTCCGGGTCAGATCGACGGTCTGCTTGCGATACAGGCCCGATGCTGCCGCCCGGCTCTCGGCTTTCAGTACCTGTTCACCATCGACGTCGACCAACTCATAATCGGTTTCACCCTGGAAAGAACGCCGCTGCCAGTCATCCAGGCCATGATTGGCAAAATCACCAACATTGACAGTGGCCGCCAGCAATACTGACGGCAGCAGTAAAATGGCTGCCGGCAAGATTTTCATATCAGCCGGCTGGCCAGACTGACTGCGCCTGCTTCAAGGCATTCTCGGGGACCTGGTCATGATATTCCCTGAAGAATTTTTCCAGCAGATAGTTCGTGCCGGTACGCCAGGTGCTGTTGTTATTCCCGCGGATATCGATAAATGACGTCATAACGGTTTCACCGGTCCTGGCATTCCGGACAACAAAATTGAAATTGATGATCAGATTGCTGACGACCTGTACCCAGACAGTGGCAACATAATCAACGTCCAGGGCCCGGCCGATATTGACGACACAGCCTTTGCATTTATGCAGATACCGCTGCGAGCCTTTGGCGTCGGTAATCGTTTCCTCAGCCTGTTCCAGACTGACAAGCTCGTAATCACCGGCCAGTTCCAGCGCCTTGCGGATATGTGCGGTCATATAGCCGGCGCGTTCTATCTCACCGGGCCGGTCCGGCGAATGCGGTGCAGGCTTATTGTCGATAATCAGCTCAGTATCCAGTACTGCGATCTGTTTGCTGTCGGCGGCCGGAACCGCATGTCCCATGAGCATCAGGATCAGCATACAGACGCCCTTTGCCACACGCATATCGCTCTCCTCGGATTTATTAGAGCCTGTCTCAAAATTGATTCCGGTCGTCACTGTCTTTTCGAGCGACTAACAGGAAGCGGGAAATCCGCCGCAGGCGTCCCGAGCATCGCGAGGGATCTCATCAAGATCTCTCCCTAGGGTCGAGACAGGGATTTCTCCATTCGCTGCGCTCGGTCGAAATGACATGGGCAATTTTGAGATGGGTTCTAGGTAAACATTAATTGGAGAATTCCGTCCTGACGGAGTTCCATCAGCACGAATCTATGACGGGAAAGTTTCTGCTGCCGACACACCAGCAGAAAGGATTTTACAAAACGCAGAGGAACCTTCAGCTGATCAACTGTTCCACGTCGACAGGCAGTTTGCGTATGCGCTTACCGGTCAGTGTAAACAGTCCGTTGGCAAGCGCCGGGGCGATAGGCGGCGTTCCCGGCTCGCCGATACCGCCCAGATCAGCGCCGCTATTAACGATTTCCACTTCTACCTCGGGCATACGCTGCGGCGGCAGGATCGGATAGCTGTCAAAATTGGCCTGTTCCACCCTGCCTTCCTTCATCGTGACAGCTTCCAGTAGTGCCGCCGACAGCCCGAAGGCAATGCCGCTTTCCATCTGCATGGTCACAATACGCGGATTGACGGCGAAGCCACAGTCCACCGCACACCAGACCTTGTGCACCTGGACTTCATCAACATCGTTGATCGAAACCTCGGCCACCTGGGCAACGATGGAATTGAACGACTGATGCAGAGCGACACCCATTGCATGCTGGCTGCCATCCTCAGCCTGCCATGCCTGTCGCTTCCAGTCGGCCATCTTGACGGCCGTATCAAGAACTTTGGCGAACCGGGGCTGCTCCTTGAGCAGCGAATGCCGGAATTCGACCGGATCCTGACCGGCCGCATGCGCCATCTCGTCAATGAACGACTCGGTGAAAAAGCCGTTCATGGAATGACCCACCGAACGCCAGAAACCGATTGGCACGGGCACCGGCCGGTAAACATAGTCACTCCGCTTGTTGGCGATGGCGTAGGGCTGATGCATGACGCCTTCCATCACCGATGGATCCATTTGCATGGGTTCATCGGGATTTGACATAAAACGGCGGATGGGTCCATCACCGGCGGTCGTGGTATGCAGGGCAACCGGCTTGCCATCGGCATCGAATGCGGCACGATAACGCGCCGCCGTCAGTGGCCGGTAAAAATCATGCTGGGTATCCTCTTCACGCGTCCATATGACGTTTACGGGCGTACCCGCATGCTTCTGCGCCAGGGTTACAGCCTGCACCGTGTAGTCCATGATGAAACGTCGTCCGAAGCCGCCGCCAAGATACGGTGTGTGCACCGTGATCTGCTCCGGTTTCAGACCGGTGACCTGGGTAGCGGCCTGTACGACATTGTCGACACCCTGGTTCGGCGCCCAGACCGTGCAGTGGTCATCCTCGACCAGCGCCGTGCAGTTCATGGGCTCGAGAGTGGCATGGGCAAGAAACGGCGCCTGGTAATCAGCCGTGATGGTCTTCGCAGCCGATTTCAGTGTGGATACCGCATCACCGGAATTTTCGGCTGAATAACCTTCGTCATCGAGATGCGCATTCAGCTCTTCCAGATAGGCAGCGCTGGAAAAACCGCGACTGTCGCTGTCACTGTCATCGAACTCCACTGACAACTTGTCGAGTGCCGACTGCGCCTGCCAGAAGGTTTCGGCGATCACCGCCACACCGTCGGGAATCTCATCAACCGTTATGAAACCGGGCTCGCTTTCAATCTGCGCGGCGTCATAATTCTTTACCTTGCCACCGAAAACGGGCGACTGCCTGACTGCCGCATACACCATGTCCTCAAGGCGGGTATCAATGCCGAACATTGCCCGGCCGCTGGATTTATCGGCGCTGTCAGTGCGCGCCACGGGCGTGCCAAGCAGCCGGTAATCCGCCGGCTTTTTCAGAGTCACGGATTGAGGCGGCTCTAGCCGGGACGCCAGCGGTGCGAGTTCGCCATAGCTCAGTGTCTTGCCGCTGCTATGTACAACCCGACCCGGTTCGGTTTGACACTCCGTCTCCGGCACATTCCATTCTTCGGCTGCAGCCCGGATCAGCATCCGGCGTGCAGTCGCCCCTGCTTCACACAGCGGTTTGAACGCGGAACGTACACTGTAGGAACCGCCGGTAAAGCGTGCCGAACCCTCCATTAATAAACGGTAGGCTTCACCGGGCGGTGCCTGCGCGATCCTGATCGCATTCATGTCTATATCGAGTTCTTCGGCGATCAGCATCGGTATCGAAGTATAGGTACCTTGCCCCATTTCGATATAGGGATTCTGAATGGTGACCGTGCCGTCTTCGGCGATACCAATGAAGGCATTGATGACACCATCACCATCGGCGGCCTGCGCGAAGCGGCCCAGCGGCATATGCATACCGAGGAGAAAGATACCGGCGGTCGCGGCACTGCCGCCGAGGAATTTGCGCCGGCTCATGGAGATGTTGGCAATACGGCTCATTTCACACCTCCTTCTTTGCGCTGTCGTTCGCGGCGCGCCTGATGGCCTTGAAAATCCGCAGGTAAGTACCACAGCGGCACAGGTTGGCCATGTTGTCCCGAATGGCCTGATCGTCGGGATTCGGATTGTCTTTCAGAAACGCGGCAGCGGCCATGATCTGGCCGGACTGACAATAGCCGCACTGCGGCACGTCTTCTGCAATCCAGGCTTTCTGCAGCGGATGGCTGCGGCCATCGGACGATAATCCCTCGATGGTCATAACCGCTTTCTCCGTGGCATCGCTTAAGGGTGTCACACACGATCGTGTTGCCTGACCATCCACATGCACGGTGCAGGCACCGCACAGCCCCTTGCCACAACCGAACTTCGTGCCGGTCAGACCGAGACTGTCCCGCAGCACCCATAATAGGGGGGTGTCATCTCCGACCGGTACATCATAGTCTTTACCGTTCACATTCAACTTGGCCATAACATCTTCCTTTTGTTGTCAGCAGCTCACTTCAGGAATGCCCGTTGGCCGCCGGCTTCAGTGTCCGCCCGAGCCACGTCTCGATGGCGGCGACATCAGCCGGCGTATCCAGATCCCAGCCGGCCTCCGGCATAACGACCGAGACGACATCAGCGGCATTGCTGCGCAACAGTTCACGGGCGCCGTGATCGCCATTCAGCGCCTGTAGTTCCTTGAACCAGGCCCGCGGAAAAATCGCCGGGACACCGAGTGTGCCGACGTACGCGCCGGCGATGATGCTGTCGGGACGCCGTTGCCACAGCCGCACCAGTGGCGCGAGCAATTGCGTCCCCACCAGCGGTTGATCACACAACAGGATGAGAACGGCCGAAGCCTGCTTCGGCAAGGCGCCTATACCTGCGGCCAGCGATGAGCCGATACCGCTTTCCCAGTCGGGGTTATGCACGATCTCGAGGGACTGATCGGCGATTTCCTTTTGCATGCGCTCGAAATCGGCGCCCAGCACGACATACACGTGATCGTCGCACAGCTCGCCGGCCACCCGGCAGCATCGGCGCAGCAGGGTTTCGTCGTCCAGTTGCAGCAGCTGCTTCGGTCTGCCAAGCCGCTGCGAACTGCCGGCGGCAAGTACCAGTGCGTAAAGGATCGGCTGTGATTCCTGCTTTTTTGCCATCAGTTGGCTCGTTCGCGTGTCTGTACCGGCTGCTGTTTTAGATGCAAGGGAGCCGCATCGCGTTCATGCAGCACGGCGTGAATTTCTGCCAGCAGGGACAGGGCAATCGATTCGGGGGTGGCACCACCAATATCCAGTCCGACCGGACCGCGCAGACGATCGCCGAAAGCGGCGGCCTCCAGTCCCGCCATGTCCAGCAGCCGTTCACACCGCGCGAGCGGTCCGAGCAGGCCCACATAACGGCACGGCAGCGCCGCCAGCTCACGCAGAAAACGGGCATCATAATCGATATTATGGGTCATCAGCACCGCAGCATCTATGCGCCGCCGGCCGAGTGCCGGCAGCAGTGCGGCGGGATTGGCCTGCAGAATTTCGGCGCCCGGAAAGCGGGCCGGAACCACATAAGCCGGCCGATGGTCGGCCAGCACCACCCGCCAGCCGAGCTGCCTGGCCAGGGCCACTACCGGTGTCGCGTCGGCGCCGGCGCCGACAAGCAGCAACCGGGGCGGCGGCGGCAAGTAGTCATAAAAAACAGCCAGGTTCTCACCGTCCCGCTGGTGCCGAATCCACTGGGGTTGCGCCAGCATGGCCGTAACAGCCATCTGTTCCTTTAACAGCGGTCTCCAAACCGCTGGCATGGCATCATCAGTATCCGGACCGTAGCTGTGACCGGCCAGAACTCCGTCTGTAACCGTCGCGATGACTCTGGCGCTGTCTTCCAACAACACTTGTTCAATCTGTGCCATCAAAGGATCCCGGCCGTCTTCCTGCAGCCGCTGCAGCAGCAGCCGCACGGCACCATTGCAGCCCAGGCTGAGACCCCACAAGGCGTCCTCGGGGGCGCGCATGTCATAAAACAGAACGCGCGGCGGCGCGCCGGCAAAGACGGCCTGCGCGTGGTCATGGAGATCGCCTTCGAAACAGCCGCCCCCGATAAGTCCGTAAGAGCGGCCGTCGCTATCGATTAGCATGCGTGCGCCGGCCTTGCGGTAGGTTGACCCGAAAGTTTCGACGACCGTCGCCAGCACGGTGGGGCGGGATCGGGCACACAGGGTCCGATACTGCTGGAGCAGAGAGTCCGGCCCGGAATGCGCCGGTAACGGCAAAGGTACAGCATCAGTCATACACTTATATTACTACTGCAAGCAGCTGTCATGATCAAATAGTAACTTTACACCCGGCCGAGGACTTTGCGTACATCAGCAAGCCATAAAGCCGCAGCCCGCGTGCAAGCCGGAATTGGGCAACTCGCGTATAATAATTATATTCACCTCCCAGACCAGAAAGGATATCAGGACATGTCAGCAGAGCAGTTACGTCAGAAACTGGAGCATCTGAAAAACGAGATTAACGGTCTCGCCGCCGATGATCACGCCTCACGCGAGCGCCTGGAAAATCTGATCAGCGATATCGAGAACCGGCTTCAGCAGGAAGACGCCGACATGAGCGATGACAGCCTGCTGGACCATGTGCAGGACACTATCACCCACTTCGAAACCAACCATCCGCGTGCCACGGCCATCCTCAATGATATTATGGTTACCCTGAGCAACATGGGCATCTAGCGCCGCCGTTGCCGTACTGCACACGGATCATGCCACTGATACGGCAGCCATTCCGCTCGATTCTCCTGCTCGTTTCCGCCCTGTCGCTGATTTACAGCGCCTGGCACATGCTGCCGGTAGCAGACTGGCATGAATATCTGCTGGAATGGCTGCAACAGACCGGCAATATAAGCATCCTGGTCTACATCGCTGTTTACATACTGGCGACGCTCATTATCCTGCCGCTGAGTCCGCTGGCGATCGGGGCAGGCTATATCTACGGGCCGTATTACGGTTTCGGCATCACACTCGTGGCAGCGACGCTTGGCGCCGGCATCGCGTTTATCATTTCCAGAACACTGCTGCGGACACGGTTTCACCGTCTGTTCCGATCCCGGACCAGCCTCGCTGCCGTTGAGAACAGCATTAATGACCGCGGTGGCATGATCGTTTTTCTGTTGCGACTGAGTCCGGTGATTCCTTCACAGATATTGAACTATCTGTGCGGCATCACCGGTATCAGCCTGCGGATTTATCTGCTGGCGACTTTGTTCGGGAAGGCGCCACTGCTGTTTCTGCTGTCCTACATCGGTGCCGTCACGGCCCGCTCTACAACCGGAGCAGTGACATCGGGACAGCTGCTGATACTGGCCGCCGGGCTGGTAACAACCGGGTTGGCCTGCTGGCTGATCGTCAGGGGCGCGAGACGCAGACTGCAACAAGAGGGCCTGAAGGATGGCTGATTTCGTACTACCCCCTGTCGTGACGGACAGCAGCGGTCAGGAACGCCGGGCCGGTTACGAGATCGAATATGCCGGTGTCGATCTCGAATTTTCGGCCCGGATTGTCAATCGCCTGGCCGGTGGCCAGCTGCTACGGGCGAATCCGTTTCATTACGTCATCAAGGATACCGACCACGGCGATTTCAGTGTCGAAGTCGACGCCAGCCTGCTGCATGAACAGGCCTATGAAAAATATCTCCAGCGTCTCGGTATCAATATCGATGAACTTGATCTACGGGTACCACTCGAAAGTCTGCTGGCCAGAATCGCTTCAGTCGCCGTCCCGTATGAAATCATCACGCCGCCACTGCCTTTTTCAGGCATGACTCTCATCGACAGAATTCGTGCTGAACTGTTCAAAGCGAAGGCCCGCGGTACCAGCGAATCGATACTGTACGGCTTTGGCGTGCATATCAATCCTTCGCTGCCCGGTTACGGGGCGGATTCGCTGCTTGCCTATCTGCGCGCGTTCTGCCTGCTGTATGACTGGATCTGTAAAAAATCGAAAGTGGACTGGTCACGCCGCATCGGGCCCTACATCAACCGCTATCCGGATGAGTATGTCGCGCTCATCATGCGGGCGGATTACCGACCTGACCGTGCACAACTGGCAGAGGATTATGTCATGCATATCCCATCCCGGAATCATGCGCTCGATATGTTGCCGGCACTGGTTTACCTTGAAGGCAACAGACTGCTTGCCTCGCTAAAGGAGCCGGAGCTGATCAAACCCCGTCCCGCCTTTCATTATCGCCTGCCGAACTGTCTTATCGGAGATCCGGACTGGCGCGTCGCCCATGAATGGCGCAACTGGGTCAGAATCGAACGACTGGCACATGACTCTACATTACTTAACAAGCTGACCGAGGCCTATAGCAGGTATCAGAACTCCTGGTTCGATCCCCTGCTGCACTCATGGCCTGATCGTATCGATGCGCACGCTGCAGCACTCTAAACCGCGCATCCTCGTGACCGGACCCGAGCGCGGCGGCATTATCGCCTGGCTGTTTACCTGGCTGGCCGTGCGGCGCGCCGGCGGACGCGCCATCCATATCACAGCGGCAAATAAAGCTGTCCTGCCCGATTTCGATGGCCTGATAATCGGCGGCGGCGCGGATATCAGTCCGGATCTGTACGGCCAGACATTCCACCTGGAGAAACCGGAGCGTAATCAGTCCCTCATGGCGTGGCTGCTGGCCCTTATGTTGTATCCATTGCTATTTGCAATGCGCAGACTGTTCAGTACCAAGCACTACCAGGCTGTCAACAGAGAGCGTGATAAACTCGAATATGCCTTACTGGATAAGGCGCTGCGACAAGATAAGCCTGTACTCGGCATATGCCGGGGCGCACAATTGATCAATGTTTATTTCGCAGGCACGCTGCATCAGGACATCAGTGGTTTTTATACTGAATCGCCGCAGATCTGGTCGATACACCCCCGCAAGCGGATTTCCATAAATTCCGGATCACGGCTGCGGGCCATTCTGCAAACCGATACCTGCAAGGTGAACGCTCTGCATAACCAATCCATCAACAAGCTCGGCAATGACCTGAGCATATCGGCCCGGGAAATCAACGGTATTGTCCAGGCAATCGAAATGACCGATAAATCCTACCTGATCGGCGTGCAATGGCATCCTGAGTATTTACCGCAGCAGCGGCGGCAGCAACGTCTGTTCCTGTATCTTGTACAGACAGCGCTGGACTGTGCCAGACGAGTTGATCCTGTCGAGGTGTAATCATGATGACATCATTTACCAAGTATCTGATACGTGGAGCGCTGACACTGCTGCCGCTTATTCTGACCATTTATCCGCTTTACTATTTCTTTGTCTGGACGGACAAGATAGCCAAAAATCTGTTCGCCCCGATCATTCCTGTCTATGAATACATTCCAGGTACCGGCATGGTACTGGGCATTTTGATGCTGTTTCTGCTTGGCGTGCTGATGTCATCAAAACTCGCCCAGCAGGCTTATACCATTATTGAAGTACCGTTCCGTAATATACCGATGATCAAAAGCGTCTACAGCGCCCTCAAGGAACTGGCGAACTATCTTGCTCCGGCTGATGAAGACGAGTCGACCGTCAGTAACGTGGTGCTGGTCAAAATACCGGGCCTGGAAGCGGAAATGCTCGGTTTCGTCATGCGCAGCGATATGGATGACCTGCCCGATGAGATCAACAAACTGAACCGGTCGGTTGTCTACGTACCCATGAGTTACCAGATCGGGGGGTTTACCCTGTTTTTGCCGAATGAGTGGCTGAAGCCGATCAACATGCCGGTGGATACCGCCATGAAGAACACCCTCACGGGCTGGATTACCCGTGAGGAAGAACCGGGCTTCCATTTCGGGAAAGCCGGGGATGATGACAAGGACAAACCTGACGATCAGGCGCCGAACCGGCCCAGTGCCTATTCATAGCCTTCCAGCAGTCCGGCCATGTCATCGGCATGTTCTTCTTCGACCGCCAGGATCTCTTCCATCATCCGCCGCGTGGTCGGGTCGTTATCGTCCAGGTACTGAATGATCTCGCGATAGCTGTCGATCGCGATACGCTCGGCCACCAGATTTTCTTCAATCATCTGTTTGAGGCTGTTACCTTCGACATATTCCGAATGACTGCGGGTCAGCAGTCCTTCAGGTGAAAAATTCGGATTACCGCCCAACTGTGTAATGCGTGCGGCGATCTGATCAGCGTGCTGCTGCTCCTGGTTGGCATGTTCGAGAAACTCCTGCGCCACCATTTCGGCATTGAGCCCGTCAGCCATGTAATAGTGATACTTGTAGCGCAGCGTGCAGACGATCTCGGTAGCCAGCGCTTCGTTGAGGATATCGACGACAACATCACGATCGGCAGTGTAACCCTCGGTCACGGCACCCCTCTGCATATGCTTACGGGCCTGTTCGCGAATTTTCTTGATGTCGGTTAAAAACGGTTTGTGACTCTTTTCGGCGGATTTCTTGGACATGTGAATTACCTCGGCATCTAATCCTTAGATAAGTAATAGAGCACCTATAATGATAGGCAACGTGCAAATATGGACAGGATTTGAACTCACCCTGATCTGCCAGACTCAGACTATTAAAACCTGCGAAAATTCATAATTATGGACTACATCAGCATCAACCCTGCTACGGGTGAACGAATTGCATCTTATCCAGTCTGGGATGATGCGAGGCTTGAGCAAACGCTGCAATCTGTCAGCGACAGCGGCCAGCAGTGGCGCGCGCTGCCATTGCAAGAACGGAGCCGGCTGCTGCAGCAGACAGCACGCCTGCTTGAAGGCGAGACCGAGGATCTGGCGGGCCTCATCACGCGTGAGATGGGCAAGCCGCTGCGGGAAGCACGCGCTGAAATCAAAAAATGTGCATGGGTATGTGATTTTTATGCTGAACATGCCCCGGCCATGCTCGCCGACGAGCCGATCGAAAGCGACGCCAGTGCCAGTTATGTCAGCTACCTGCCGCTGGGCACGATACTCGCCGTCATGCCCTGGAATTTTCCGTTCTGGCAGGTGTTCCGTTTTGCCGCCCCGACCCTGGCCGCCGGCAACACGGCCGTTCTGAAGCACGCCAGATCGGTACCACAATGCGCCCTGGCGATTGAAGATCTGTTCCGGCGGGCCGGATTTCCTGATGACATATTTACGACCCTGATGATAGACAGTGATCAGACCGCGCGCGTCATTGGTGATCGGCGCATACAGGGTGTCACCCTGACCGGCAGTGAACGGGCGGGTGAATCAGTCGCGGGGCAGGCGGGCCGGCATATCAAGAAGACAGTTCTGGAACTGGGCGGCTCGGATGCCTTTATCGTGCTTGAGGACGCCGACATTGAACTGGCGGCTGACACCGCTGTGGCATCACGGTATATCAATGGCGGCCAGAGTTGCATCGCCGCCAAGCGTTTCATCGCAGTCCGGGCTGTTGCCGATGATTTCATCAGCGCATTTCGTGAACGTGCTGCGCGCCTGGTGCAGGGCGATCCCATGGATGAACGCACCGACATCGGCCCCATGGCCCGACAGGATCTGCGTGACACTCTGGATCAGCAGGTACAACGCTCGGTGGTCGCGGGTGCCCGGCCGTTACTGGGTTGCAAGCCACGTATCGGCCGCGGCTATTTCTATACCGTTTCCATACTCGGCGACGTCAGCGAATCCATGCCGGCTGCCTGTCAGGAACTGTTCGGCCCCGTGGCTGCGATGTTGACAGCCAGCGATGAAGCCGAAGCCATGCGCCTCGCCAATGCCAGTCGCTATGGTCTGGCCAGTACTCTCTGCAGCCGTGATACCGCCCGCGCCCAGGCCCTGGCCCGCGACATCGAGGCCGGCTCGACCTTTATCAACAGCATGGTACGCAGCGATCCGCGCCTGCCGTTTGGTGGTATCAAGCTCTCGGGTTACGGACGCGAACTCGCGCGGCAGGGCATACGTGAATTCTGCAATATCAAAACCATCTACACCGCCTGAGCCACCGCTGAGCGGCTTACGGAGCATTCTGCGGCTAAACCGCTGCCCGACGTGACTGAATCCACGACACATTCGAAGAACCCGCTTGATATTCTGGCCTGTGCAGCAGGGGCAATACTCCGTTTTTTTCAGGAAAAATTCCCAAGACAAACTAGTCAATACCCCTGTTGAAACAGGGCGCTATTGGCACGGTTCCCGGTCCGTTCATGGCGGGCTGACTTCGAAATCATTGCCACAATGCTTCGTAAGAAACGAATGATGCTTTCAGTATAACCTGATATTACCGTCCGCCCACTCTCCGTAACATACTGACATGCGTACATTTGTATGCAAACAACAACTCTATCGTTAGGAGGAGAGTTACACATGAACAAGCTAACTGTATCCGGCGTTATTGCCGCCCTGGGGCTGAGTTTCAGCGCAGGGCCGGTAATGGCGAATGCCGAGTTGCAGGAGTTACAGGACAACCCGAATTACTGGGCCATGCCTGCGAAGGACTTCTTCAACCAGCGGTATTCCAAACTCGATCAGATCAATGCCAACAACGCGGGTAAAATTCAGGCTGCCTGGACGTTCTCTACCGGCGTCCTGCGCGGCCATGAAGGCAGCCCGCTGGTATTGCCCGGCTCGGCTACGGGTCTGGATCACGACACGCTGTTCGTGCATTCCCCGTTTCCGAATAATGTATTTGCGATCAATCTCAACAATCTCGAGATCGTCTGGGAGTATTCCCCCCAGCAGGACTACGACACCGTTGTCCCGGTGATGTGCTGTGACACGGTCAACCGTGGTCTCGCTTATGGTGACGGCAAGATCTTCCTGCAGCAGGCCGACACCACACTGGTGGCTATTGATGCCAAGAACGGTGAGGAAGTCTGGTCGGTGAAGAACGGCGATCCGAGCAAGGGCGAGACTAACACCAACGCCCCGCATGTGTTCGGTGACAAGGTACTGACCGGTATTTCCGGTGGGGAGTTCGGCGTGCGCGGCTTCGTCGTCGCCTACAACATCGATGACGGATCGCAGGCCTGGAAGGCTTACAGCACCGGTCCCGACGACGAAATGCTGGTCGATCCCCAGAAGACCACGCATCTGGGCCAACCCATTGGCAAGGATTCGTCCCTGAAGTCGTGGTGTGCCGGCGACAGCGACGAAAACTGGAGCTGGAACAAGGGCGGTGAATGTGCCGAAACCAGCGATCAGTGGAAGACCGGTGGCGGTACTACCTGGGGCTGGTATTCCTACGATCCGGAATTGAACCTGGTCTATTACGGTACCGGCAATCCCAGCACCTGGAACCCGGTCGTGCGTCCCGGTGACAACAAGTGGTCCATGACCCTCATGGCCCGCGATCTGGACACCGGTATGGCCGAGTGGTTCTACCAGATGACCCCGCATGACGAGTGGGATTATGACGGCGTCAACGAGAACATCCTGGCCGACATCAAGGTCAAGGGTAAGGAGCGCAAGGTTCTGGTCCACTTCGATCGTAACGGCTTCGGCTACACCCTGGATCGCGAGACGGGTGAACTGCTGGTGGCCGAGAAGTACGACCCGGCCGTCAACTGGGCAACCCATGTGGACATGAAGACCGGCCGTCCGAATGTGGTCAAGCGTTACAGCACGCGGCAGCAGGGCGAGGACGTCAACACCGAGAAAGTCTGCCCGGCCGCGCTGGGTACCAAGGACCAGCAGCCCGCTTCCTATTCACCGAAAACCGGTCTGTTCTACGTCCCGACCAATCATGTCTGCATGAACTACGAGCCGGTCAGCTATGACGCTGGCGGCAGCGAGTACACGGCGGGTCAACCGTACGTGAATGCCATTCTGACCATGTTCCCGGCTGGCGCTGCGGAACCGGACAAGGCCACTGGCGATAACAACCTGGGCAACTTCATCGCCTGGGATGCCGGTAAGGGCAAGATCGAGTGGTCAATTCCGGAACAGTTCTCCGTCTGGAGCGGCGCACTGTCCACGGCCGGCAATGTCGTGTTCTATGGCACGCTTGACGGCTATTTCAAGGCAGTGAATGCCGACAGCGGCAAGCTGCTTTGGAAGTTCAAGACCCCGTCCGGCATCATCGGCAACAGCACGACCTGGAAGCATGACGACAAACAGTATGTCGGAATCCTGTCGGGTCTCGGTGGCTGGGCCGGTATCGGCTTTGCCGCGGGTCTGGAGAAGGACACCGACGGTCTGGGTGCAGTCGGCGCCTACAAGGGTCTCGACAAATACACCCGCCTGGGTGGCACGCTGAACGTATTCAGCCTGCCGTAAGTCCCCTTCCTCCTCCTCTATAAAAAAGGGGAATCCAAGCGGCCTGCTTCGGCGGGCCGCTTTTTTATTGAATACAACCACCTGCAGCAAAGATCCGATGCCGAAATGTCACAACCTGTGACGCATGTCTCCACACCCGTCCGGCCGCATTTGCAGAAAATCGTGCCGCAAGTCATCTAAAGAAATAGCTTTTAGATCTTTTTAGAATAGCAGGCTCTGCAGATATTCTTGCCAGCCTCTATCCTTCTACCGGATGAATACATGACAACGTCAGCCTGGGTGGCGATAGCTGTTGTTATCGGTTGCCTTGTGTTACTGGTTCGCGGCCGCCAAGCACCCGAACATATTATGCTTGCCGGAGTGGTGGCATTGCTGGCAATCGGTGTGCTGACACCGTCGCAGGCGCTGGCCGGCTTTTCCAACGCGGGCATGATAACCGTCGCCGCCATGTTCGTGATCGCGGCGGGATTACGGGAAACCGGCGCCATCGGTTTGATCGTGCGTTATCTGTTCGGCCAGACCAATCATGTACGCCATGCCCAGCTCAGGGTCATGCTGCCGACGCTGGGTCTGAGCGCCTTTCTCAATAACACGCCGGTGGTAGCCACGTTTATCCCCGCCGTCACGACGTGGGCGCGGCGTCATTCCATCGCGACCTCGAAACTGCTCATACCGCTCAGCTATGCCGCTATCCTGGGCGGCAGCTGTACGCTCATCGGTACCAGCACCAACCTGGTCATTAATGGCTTGTGGTTGAGCCAGGGCGGACCCGGTCTGGGCATGTTCGAACTGGCCTGGGTCGGCATTCCAATAGCCGTCACCGGAATTGTTTACATGCTGGCAGTCGGACCCTGGCTGCTGCCGGAACACAAGAGCGACAAGGGGCTATTCGACAACCCGCGTGAATACACGGTGGAGATGATTGTCGATCCCGACGGACCCCTGGTCGACCAGACAATTATGGAAGCCGGCCTGCGTCACCTGGGCAAACTGTTTCTGGTGGAGATCAACCGCGAAGGCAGGGTCGTGCCGGCCGTCAACTCCGAGGAACGCCTGCGGCCGAATGATCGGCTTGTATTCGCCGGCGATGTCAACGCCATCGTCGAATTACAGAAGATCCGCGGCCTGCTGCCGGTATTATCCCAGGACCGTTCACTGGAAAAGCAGGTACCGGAACGCAAGCTGGTCGAGGTCGTGGTCTCGCCGCGCTGTCCGCTGTTGAATCAGACCCTGCGTCAGAGCCGTTTTCATACTTTTTACGGCGCCACGGTGATTGCCGTGGGGCGCGGCGGCAAACGCGTTGCCGGCGGCCTCGGCGAGGTCGTGTTGCATGCTGCCGATACACTGTTGCTGGAAGCACGGCCGGTCTGGGTACAGCGTCACAAGTATTCACCCGACTTTCTGCTGGTCAGCTCGGTCGATAATTCCGAAATGCCGCGTCATGAACGGGCTGTTTATGCCTGGCTGATACTGGCCGGTGTGGTGATATCGGTGACTACCGGCCTCTTCGACATGCTTACCGCGTCCCTGGTCGGCGCGGGTCTGATGGTGGCCAGCCGCTGCGTCAGCGGCAACGTGGCGCGCCGAAGCATTGATACCCAGGTATTGTTAATCATCGCCGCCTCTTTCGCGCTGGGTAAGGCACTGCAAGTCACCGGCGCAGCAGACTTCATAGCCCAGCACCTGTTGACGTTACCGGGTGATCAGCCGTGGCTGGTATTGCTGCTGAGTTATCTTTTCACCTCGCTGCTGTCGGCAGTAATCACCAACAACGCGGCAGCAGTAATAATGTTCCCTATTGTTGTTGCCACCGCCGGGACGCTGGATGTAAGCACCGTGCCATTCATTATCACGATTATGCTGGCGGCCTCCGCCAGCTTTGCCACACCCATAGGCTATCAGACCAACCTCATGGTCATGGGGCCGGGCAATTATCGTTTTTCAGACTTCATCCGCATCGGTCTGCCGCTGAATTTCCTGCTGGCATTCGTATCGGTACTGGTCATCCCGCTGGTGTGGCCGTTCTGATGGACCGGCCGGAAGTTGCATCTCTTAAATAGATAGATACAAAATCCGACCGGATGATGTGAAAGCAGCTGTCTCTACGCAAGCCTGTAAATACTTTCCCCGCCGCAAAGCTGATGTGTTCGCTTTCCCCCGATCAGCATCCTGCCTCTGTTGTTTCCCTGCCCGTGTAGTACTATCGACTTACGCTCGTTCATTCAGGATAATGCATTACCATGCGTAACGCTCTCGTCATACGTCACGTGTCATTCGAGGATCTAGGCACACTGGCCGGATGTTTAAATGATCATGGTTTTAATTACAGCTACATTGATGCAGGCCGCGAGCCGCTACCATTAGCGCAGATGAGCACGGCTGATCTGCTGATCATTCTCGGCGGACCGATCAGTGCCAACGACGAAAACATTTATCCTTTTCTGACGCAACTGCGCCAAACAGCAGCCAGGCGCATTGAACACCAGCAGCCGACACTGGGCGTGTGTCTGGGCGCACAGATAATGGCACGCGCGTGTAATGCAGCAGTTTCCGCCAATCCGCAGAAAGAAATCGGCTGGTCATCCATCGAACTCACTGTTGCCGGCCGGAAAAGCTGTCTGCGGCATTTGCAGGACACACCGGTTCTGCACTGGCATGGTGAAACTTTTGCGATACCGGAACCAGCGGTACATCTGGCACAAACCGTCATCTGTAGGAATCAGGCGTTCCAGATCGGTCACAACATACTTGGCCTCCAATTCCATCCGGAAGCCGCTGCCAGCAGTCTGGAAAGCTGGTACATCGGTCATACGCTGGAACTGACCCAGGCGGACATTGATATAAACGAGCTGCGTGCACAAAGTCAGCACCGGACAGCACAGCTTGAAGAGGCAGCCAATGCCTGTTTCAGGGAATGGTTACAACAATTGCAGCTTCAGTAAG
The DNA here is from genome assembly GCA_964522485.1 of uncultured Enterobacteriaceae bacterium. Lineage (GTDB taxonomy): Bacteria > Pseudomonadota > Gammaproteobacteria > Methylohalomonadales > Methylohalomonadaceae > Methylohalomonas. The sequence continues at coordinate 54,263 of CAZFUS010000002.1, forward strand.
TGACTGGCCACGTGTATTTAAACCGTCCTGTTACAGTGAACTTTCTTATGGTGTACACCAGTATCGTCATTACGGTATACATGCCTATGTCCAGATGTTAACAGGCAGACATCAACGGGATTGTTTCAGGATTTATACCCGCAGTCATGCACGAGTGAAGATCAATCAACATCGGGTTTGATATCATCGGCATATCAAAGATATGAACATTTACCGAGCATAATGACCATCAGTCCGCCCTGCGTCATTACGGATGCTATTTCATTAAGTATTACGTGCAGAATTATTAACTTGTTGAATCAATGTAAATCAAACATGGGAGAGATATTGTTTTGCCTATCTTTCGAGTTCCTGCTGCATCCCTGTTAATCATCCTGTTTTTCTCCTTCCCCACCCTCGCCGACGAAGTCTACATGGACGACGGCAGCCATCTGAAAGGCACCATCTAAAAGATGACTGACAATACCCTTACCATGAAAACAGCATTCGCCGGCAAGGTCGAGATCAACATCAAGCAGGTCAAGAAGCTTACTACCAAAAACAGGTACTACATACAATTGTCCAATGGTAAGGAGGCCACGGGCCGGCTTTCCTTATCGGAAAACGGTCAGCAGCAGTTGACCGATACCGATTCAGGCACGATCGCGCTGGATCAAACCCGGATCATCAGCATGTGGACACTGGATGAAAAGCAACCGGTCGACGAGCAAATCGAGTATCTGCGAGGACGCCATGCGCAACTCAATGATCCATGGCGCGGCAATATCGCCTTGGGTATGCAGGGCGCGCATGGCAACACCGAACGTTTCGGCGTACAGGGCCGTGGCGAACTCTATCGCGAGACCAAGCTCAATCGGCTCTCGTTATACCTGGAAGGTACCTACCAGGAGGACAGCGGTGACGAGACGGCCAACCAAACGCTCGCCGGTATCCTGTTGGAACACGACTTTACCGATCGCTGGTTTTCTTTCGCTGGCGCCGATTTCGAAAGGGATGAATTTGAAAACCTCGATCTGCGTGTCATCGCCACGACAGGTGTGGGCTATTTCTTCGTTCGCAGACCTTATCTCGACTTCAAGGGGCGGGCCGGTGCTGGCTACCAGTACGAAAACTTCAGCGACGGTACAACACAAGAGGAGCCACTGGGCGAGCTGGGCTATGACCTGCGTTATGATGCCAACAGCTGGTTGCGCCTGCTGCATGATCTGACCTTCTACCCGGCTTTTACCGACCTGACCGAGGATTTCCGCGTGGTCACCAATCTTGGCGTCGAGATGCCGCTGGGTAACAGCAGGGCCTGGAAGCTGCGCGCCAATGTGCGTAATCAGTATGACAATCAGCCGGAGGCGGATGTCGAGAACCTCGATACCACCTATCAGCTCAACCTGCTCTATGACTGGAAGTAAACACCGTGCTTTCCCATACTGCGGATATGCCACCGCGCTACAGTGACCGGCCCTTTCCGCCCTATCGCTATCTGCCGGGGGAAAATCCGCATCCGACCCGGGACCCGGCCGGGCATTCCTATACGTCTGAACCCGTCCGGATCGACCGCTTCTCCCCGGATGACTGGTTCGAATGTGAAGAATATCTGTATGCCATCGATCTGCTGAATCATGGCTACTGGTGGGAGGCGCATGAGTCGCTGGAGGCGATCTGGCTCGCCGCGGGACAACGCGATACCCGGGTCGGACGTTTCGTACAGGGTCTACTGCAGATCGGTGTCGGTGCCATGAAAAGCTATCAGGGACAGGATTCTGGCGCGCAGCGACTCTGGCAGGCGGGTCTGGAAAAAATCAATATCAGCGACCCACTGTATCTCGGACTGGATACGCGTAACTTGCAACAAAACGTGCATGAACTGCTGAATGGACAACGCAAGCAACTGCCGCCTCTAAAGTTGCATATCAAACAATAGTTATTGCGTGTCGTTTAACCAAAACTTACTCGCGAAATCGCAACCGTCAGCTGTTCTTCATCGATATCAAAAGACTCTCTACGCTCGCCGACAGGTTCGTCGGAAGGCTCAAGCTCCAGCGCCAGTGTCTCGCTGCGGATCCAGTCGGCATGTGTTTCAATGGCAGCGGTCATTTTTTCCGAAGCCCGATATTGTATGGCAATGCGGTCAGTCAGATTGAGATCCGCCTGCTTGCGCAGATTCTGGATGCGGTTCACCGATTCGCGCGCCAGTCCCTTGGCGATCAATGCGTCGTTCAATGTAGCATCCAGTGCGACGGTGACATTACCGTCCTGTGCAACCAGCCAGTCGCCAACCGGTTCACTCAGGACTTCCAGCTCATCGCCTTCGAGCGTGACAGATTCACCGTTGATTTCCAGAGTCAGCCCATTGTCAGTCATGAAGCGCGCTATCGTGTCATGATCGAGCTCGCGTACCATCTTGCCGACTGTACCCATGAGTTTGCCGAGACGCGGCCCGAGACGCGGAAAATTGGGCTTGGCACTGTAACGTACGATATCGCTGGAATCCTGAATGTATTCAATGGTCTCGACATTGACCTCGTCGAGAATGATATCGCGCACTTTTTCAACCACCTCGCGGTCTACGCCACCCTTGCCACTGACGACGAGAATCCGCGACAACGGCTGACGCACGTTATGCCGCGACTTGTTTCGCAATAGCAGCGTCGTTGTGACAATCCTGCGTGCGACATCCATGCGCTTTTCCAGTGAGGTATCGCGAACGTTATCTTCCACCCGGGGAAAATCAGCCAGATGTACTGAGCCACTCGCCTCACCGCTGACAGCATTCAATGAACGATGCAGCCAGTCGCTGAAGAAAGGCGCCACCGGCGCCATCAGCCGGGCCACGGTAGACAGGCATTCATACGTGGTCTGATAAGCTGCCAGTTTGTCGGTATCGGAAACAATACCGCCACGGCCGGTCTGCTTGGCTTTCCAGAACCGGCGGCGCGACCGGCGGATATACCAGTTCGACAGATCATCGACAAACGTCTCCAGCGCCCGCGCGGCGCTAGTCGATTCATAGCGATCGAACGCAGCATCCATACTTCCAATCGTGGTGTTGAGCCGGCTCATGATCCAGCGATCCAGTTCGGTACGCTCGTTAACCGGCAGCCGTGCCTCGTTGCAATAAAAACCATCGATATTGGCGTAACTGGCAAAGAAAGCATAAACATTTTCCAGCGTGCTGAAAAACTTGCGCCGGGTATCGACCAGTCCGCGCAAGGAAAACTTCATGCTGTCCCACGGTGGTGTGTTGCTGGTCATGTACCAGCGCAGCACGTCGGCACCGTTTTGTTCAATGGCCTCGAACGGGTCGATGGTGTTGCCCTTCGACTTCGACATCTTTTCACCGTTTTCATCCAGCACCAGACCATTCACGATGACATTTCGATAGGCGACACTGTCTTTTATCATCACGGCCAGGGCGTGCAGCGTGTAAAACCAGCCGCGGGTCTGGTCGAGACCCTCGACGATAAAATCCGCCGGGAAATTCTGCTCGAACCTTTTCTTGTGTTCGAACGGATAATGCCATTGCGCGAACGGCATGGCGCCGGAGTCGAACCACACATCCATGACATCGGCGACACGCCGCATGACGCCCCCATCCGGCGCATCCCAGGTCAGTTCATCCATGTACGGTCTATGCAGATCGAGTTCATCGTCAACCGGAAGCTGCTCACCACATCTGTCACGCAGTTCGGCCACCGAACCGATGACTTCGAAATAATCCGAACCGGGCTGGTCCGAGACCCAGATGGGCAACGGCGTTCCCCAGTAACGCTTGCGGCTCAGCGCCCAGTCGACATTGTTTTCCAGCCAGTCGCCGAAGCGGCCCTTGCCGATGGAAGACGGATGCCAGTGAATGGTGTTATTGAGTTCAACCAGCCGATCTTTCACTGCTGTCGTGCGTATGAACCAGCTTTCAACCGGATAACTCATCAGCGGCGTACCCTTGCGCCAGTCATGCGGATAGTTGTGCCGGTATTGCGTCTGTTTGAATAACAGGTCGCGCTGTTTCAGATCGCGGATGATTTTTTTATCCGCATCCTTGAACCAGAGACCGGCGATCAGATCGAGATCGTCGTTGAAGTGACCATCCGGCCTGACCGGGTTGATCAGCGGCAACCCGTTCTGTTGGCCGACTTCGTAATCGTCGGCGCCGAATGCCGGCGCGATATGCACGATGCCGGTACCATCCTCGGTGGAAACGAAATCGGCAGCGATGACACTGTGGACATTATCATAGTCACCCGCCGGTAACGGCATCTCGAACAAGGGCTGATAACGCTGACCGACCAGATCAATGTCCTTATAAGTTGCAATGATCGCAGGCTTGTCCGTCTCAATGACACCCAGCAACGCGCGCGCCAGAATCAGATAGCAACCTTCCCGATACGGGTCGGCCACTTTCACATACTCGATATCCCGGCCCACCGCGAGTCCGGCGTTCGACACCAGTGTCCAGGGTGTCGTCGTCCAGGCAAGAAACGCAGTACTGCTGTCCCCGACCAGCGGAAAGCGCACATAGACGCTGGGATCATCAACTTCCTGGTAACCCAGGCTGACTTCATGCGACGACAGCACGGTTTCAGAACCGGGGCTGTACCACTGGATTTTGTAGCCTTTATATAAGAGACCTTTGTCATGCAGCTGCCTGACCAGCCACCAGACGGTCTCGATGTAATCGTTCTTGAAGGTGACATAGGGATCGTCGAGATCTATCCAGTAGGCAATGCGTCGGGTCAGTTCATCCCAGTCATGCTTGTAACGTAATACACTTTCGCGGCAGGCGGCGTTGTATTTCGCTATCCCGTAAGCCTCCACCTGATTGCGGCCTTCCAGACCCAGTTCCTTTTCGACTTCGATTTCCACGGGCAGACCGTGAGTATCCCAGCCACCTTTGCGATCCACATGGAAACCTTTCATGGTCTTGTAGCGACAAAAGATGTCCTTGATCGTGCGGCCGAGCACGTGATGAATACCCGGGCGGCCGTTAGCGGTGGGTGGACCTTCGTAGAACGTGAATACCGGCCCGCCGCGTCGCGCCTCGATGCACTGGCGAAACACGTTCTCCAGATCCCACTGGGACAATAGTTCCTTTTCCAGGGCCGGCAAATCGAGCCCCTTGATCTCCTTGAAGGCTTTGCTCATGTGAATGCTGACTGATCCAGATAGCGGTGCCGTGGCTGGCACCTTTGTTTTCTTATTATGAATGCCGCCCGGCGCAAGACGGAATCGTAATGATATTAATTAAGCTCTAAACAAGTCCATCCGGGACTTGTCAGAGAACGAGAAATAAAAATACAAGTTTCATCTCTTACCATATCCCAATCGTATAACTGATTGGGATATGGTAATACTTCCCTGTATCATGGAAACCTCTGAGTAGTAGTCCATAAATACCCTGATTAGAAAACCGGGCACGCATTTTATCAGAGGTTTCTTGACTCGCGGCGCTTGTGATCCTCGTGGTCAATTATCCGGCATGGGTCCCACCAGTCGCTGCGGATCGAGATGCGCATCCAGCCAGTCAACTCCCCAATGCAGATGCGGACCGGTGGCGCGTCCGGAGGCACCTACCGCACCGATCACCTGACCCTGGTCGATCCAGTTTCCGGCTTCCACCCGGATCTCGCTGAGATGGATGTAGGTGGAAGTCAGACCGTGACCATGGTCCAGGAGCACGGTGGCGCCGTTGAAATACATGCCGGGATGGGTAAACGCGACGACACCGGAGGCCGGCGCCCGTATCGGAGTTCCTTCGGGGGCAGCGATATCCACACCGTAATGCGGACGACGCGGCTCGCCGTTGAGAATACGCTGACTGCCGTAAACACCACTGATGCGACCACTCACCGGCCAGATAAAATCGTCCAAATACAGTGATTCGGTTTCACGCGTTCGGGCGCGCGCCGCGTCCATCGACTCGCTCTCACGCTGTATGCGCTCCAGATCAGCGGCCGAGGGTGTCACCTTCCGCTGTGGCAGACCGTCAATTCGCTGGATTTTATAGTCGCGTTGTTCGATAGTCAGGGACCGCTGCACCTGGCGCCCATCCGGATACGTGATCCGGAGATCGGCCGTGGTGCCGGCGTCACGGTCGAAACCGAGCAAAAAGCGACCATTTTCGTCAATCTGTATACGCTCTCCGTCAAGTTGCACCTTGCTACCGGGCACTATACGACCCTGCACCAGACCACCCTGCACGAGGTCACCGTCGAGTTCGAATTCCACTACGTATGCAGCCGGCAGCAGATACAGCCATACAGCGGCAAGTCCGGTCAGCAACCGGCCCGGGTTTGAATTGACTCGCATGATCAGAAACCAGCAGGATGATTGATATGCAGGTGATCTCTAATGATCCTGCAAACATAACATGACAGGCTTATCGGTCATCGACAATCATGAAATTCCTGCTACTGATCGCCCACGGCAGCCGCCGCAAAGATTCCAACGAAGAAGTCGCACGGCTGGCCGCGCGGGTAGGCACGGCGGCTGGCGGCGAGTATGCCGGTGTCCGCTATGCCTATCTGGAACTTGCCACGCCGTCGATACCCGAGGCCATTGAAGACTGCCTGACCGCCGGCGCCGCCGAGGTGATCATCGTGCCGTATTTTCTGGCCGCCGGCCGGCATGTGCAGGAGGATATCCCGGCAATCATCGCCGACAAACAGAGCGAGCATTCTGAAGCGACCATCCGCCTGACACCGCATCTGGGCACGGCACCGGAGTTACCAGCCCTGCTGCTGAACCTTGCCCGGTAACTTTTAGCACTAAAACTGTGCAAAAAGTTGCCAGAAATGCTGCACCGCCCTATAATTTTGCGCTGCAGCATCCCCGCTTGGTTTCCTGCTCCGGCCAGCCATCGTAGTCCAACGATTTATTTGACCGGGTGTTTCCCCGATATAAGCGAATATCTGGTACGGAGTTTGCTTATTAATTTAATGGGATTTTATGCGGGCTCAGCCGCTCACGTGCGCCGCCAGACGGCCGGGCCTCCTCTTAAAGGTGGAACCATGAGTCACCAGAGAATCAATGGTACAAACAGCCTTTTGCACTGCCTCAGTATCGGCCTGCTATACCTGGCGTCTGTATCACCCGCCTTTGCCGCCGATCTGCCCGGACAGCGCATTGATATTGGCGGCCATCGGCTGTACATCGACTGCCGCGGGACAGGTGAACCGACAGTGGTCATTGACGCCGGCATGGGCGGCTTCTCACTCGAGTGGCGGCATGTTCAGGAACATCTGGAGCGCCAAGTCAGAGTCTGCACTTACGATCGTGCGGGTTACGGCTATAGTGATCCGGGTCCGGCCCCGCGCACCAGCGCGCGCATTGCCGCAGAACTGCACGAGCTGCTGCATAAAGCGGAGATTCCGGGACCTTACCTGCTCGTAGGACATTCCTTTGGTGGTTATAACATCCGTTATTTCGCCAGTCAGTATCCGGATGAAGTCAGTGGTCTGGTGCTGGTGGACGCCTCACACCCACAGCAGTTCGAGCGTTTTCCGGCCGACACACAGCGGCGACAGACAACGCCAACGCCGCCCGGCGGCACGCGTATCTGGATCAGCCGGGCAGTCATGCCGGATAATTATCCGGCCGATCTGCGTCAGCGCGCCTACCTGCTCATGAATATGCGCAAGGCACGTCAGGCCCAGATGGAGGAATTCCGCAGTTTCATGGCAAGCGCCACCGAGGTCAGTAAAGCGCCGTCCTTACCCGACGTGCCGATCCTGGTACTGAGCCGCGGCCGCCAGGCATGGCCCGAGACCGCGCACGGCGATCGCATGGAACGCATCTGGATGAATCTGCAGATGGATCTGGGCAACCTGTCCAATCACACTCTGCACATGATTGCCGCTGAAAGTGGCCACCTCATCCATTTCGATCAGCCGGAGGCGGTCAGCCAGGCTGTGTTGCTGACTGTCACCGCGGCCCGCTCCCGCTGGTACCGGTGGGAGGCCATCACCGAAAACAATCATGGTTCGCTCATCGCGCCCATGCTGTCGCAATCCCTGTATCTGGCCAAACGCTAAACAGCGGCCACAACCCTGCATACCGGACCGTGCCAAAGGCACCGGTCCTGATTGATACCGCTCGCCCGGCCTGTAGACAGCCAGCATACCCAGCGGCTAACCTGTTGCTTCGTTATATTGAGCGGTAGCAGCCAAAACCCATGGGCGATACGATTTTCAGCAAGATCATCAACCGCGAAATATCAGCCGACATTGTCTATGAAGATGACCGCTGTCTCGCGTTCCGCGACGTCAATCCGCAGGCGCCGGTCCATATTCTCGTGATTCCGAAGGCGCCGATCGCCAGACTGGCGGATGCCGAATCCAGTCAGCAGGAATTACTCGGTTATCTGCTGCTGAAACTCAGGGACATCGCCGCACAGGAGGCTCTCAGCGACTACCGCGTGGTCATCAACAATGGTGCCGGCGCCGGACAGAGCGTGTTTCACCTGCATCTGCACCTGCTCGCCGGCCGTGACTTCGACTGGCCTCCGGGTTGAACGTGTTTGTCCGCTGATCGTGGAAAAGCCAGCTCAGTTAAGCTAAGGTATTGATTTTTCCTACTTGTATATAAGACCGAAGGCATCATGACGTATCAGACTGACGATCTGCGCATTCAATCCATCCAGGCGGTATCACCGCCGGCCGAGGTCTGCGCTGAAATTCCAATCACCGAACGCGCCGCCAACACGACTTTTGAAACCCGGCGCGCGATTCACGACATCATGCGCGGCGCAGATGAACGCCTGCTGGTGGTCACTGGCCCCTGCTCGATTCACGACCCGGCCGGGGCCAGGGACTATGCCTCACGCCTGAAACCGCTGATTGACAAGTACAGCGACGATCTGCTGATCGTCATGCGCGTTTACTTTGAAAAACCGCGCACGACCGTCGGCTGGAAGGGTCTGATCAATGATCCGAACCTCGATGGCAGCTTTGAAATCAACAAGGGTCTGCGCATTGCGCGTCAGTTACTACTCAAGCTGAACGAAATGGGTGTACCCGCCGGTACCGAATATCTGGATCTGGTCACGCCGCAATACGTTACTGATCTGATCAGCTGGGGCGCGATTGGTGCGCGTACCACCGAGAGCCAGGTACATCGTGAACTCGCCTCCGGTCTCTCGTGCCCGGTCGGTTTCAAGAACGGTACCGACGGCACCATCAAGGTCGCAGTCGATGCCATCCGCGCCGCATCACAACCCCATCATTTCCTGTCGCTGACCAAGACCGGCACTTCGGCCGTGTTCGCGACCCGCGGGAATCCCGACTGCCACATTATTTTGCGCGGCGGCAACAGCTCACCGAATTACGATGCCGAGAGCATCGACCGGGCAGCACGGGATCTGCAAGCGGCGAAACTGCCGGTCAACATCATGGTCGACTTCAGTCACGCCAACAGCATGAAGCAGTATGAACGGCAACTGGAAGTCGGACGCGATGTCGCACGGCAGCTGGCCGCCGGTGACAAGCGCATCATGGGCGTCATGATTGAAAGCAATCTGGTTGCGGATCGGCAGGATGTCGTGTCTGGCAAGAAGCTGGTGTATGGCCAGAGCATTACTGATGCGTGTATTGGCTGGGATGAAACCGTACCGCTCATCGATCTGCTCGCCAATGCCGCACATCAGCGGCGCCATCATGGTCACGTCGATCAAGCCGGCGCCCGCGTCGCCGCCGATCTTTAGAGAAGTCCCGCAGAAGGCAGCGGCTCTGTAGATCTACCTCATTGCGCGCTTTTCGTATCGGCTGATACCAGCGCGGTAACGGCGCGCCTGCGGCGTAACAGGTATAGTGCGCGTCCGAGCAGCGTCAGAACGTAAAACACACTGGCTGTAACCACCATGGTCGCGCCGGCGGGCAGATCCGGTGCGTACGACAATCCCAGGCCGGCGCTGCAGATCAGCGCGCCAAACACGACCGCCAGACCCATGATCGGCAACAGCGAACGGGAAAACTGCAACGCGGCCGCCGCCGGCAGCGTCAATAGCGCCATCACCAGGATCAAGCCGACCACTTTCACCAGCAGTACGACCGTCAGCGACACCATGCAGAGCAGCAGCACGTGGAACAGCTCAACGGGTATACCGCGTGTGCGGGCGAATTCTTCGTCGAAACAGATCGCCAGCAACTGTTTATAGAAAACCGCCACGAAGCCGAGTATCACCAGATCCAGCCCGGCCATCAGCACCAGATCGGTGGGCTTTACCAGCAGGATATTGCCGAACAAATAGCCCAGCAGGTCGACACTGTAGCCAGGCGTACGGCTGATGAAAATGAGACCGATGGCAATCCCCAGCGACCAAAGCGCGGCCACCAGAGTATCTTCATACTGACGGAAGCGTCGGTTGATGAGTGCGATCAGCAGAGCCGCGATCAGTGCGGCCGGCAGCGCACCGTAAAGCGGCGCGCCACCGAGAAAGTAGACGATGCCCATACCGGCCAGTACCGCATGGGCGATACCGCCGGCCAGAAAGCCGATCCGGCGCACCACTACAAACGTTCCGATCACGCCGCAGCCGATGCTCGCCAGCACGCCGGCCAGCAACGCATGCTGCAGAAAAGGGTACGCCAGTAATGCGGCCAGGAACTCCGTCATCATTTAATCATGCGCATGTTGAATGAGGTGCATTGGCTTGCCGTACAGCTTTTCGATCACATTGCCATCCAGTTCAGCCGCCTGATGACAGACGAGCCGGCGGTTCAGACAGGCCACTCGAGAGACATAAGTCGAGATGAACGCGATATCGTGCGAAACGACCACGATCGTCATCGCTTCGTTATAACTTTTGAGCAATGCAAAGATATCCTCTTCGGCGCGCATGTCGATATTCGCCGTCGGTTCGTCCAGCAACAGCACCTGCGGATCGCTGACGAGCGCACGCGCGATCAGAACACGCTGTAACTGGCCGCCTGACAGTTCATAAAGACCGCGCCGGCCGAGATGACCGATCTCAACGGCTTCCAGTGCGGCGCGCGCTGCGCTGCGGTCGCTGCGGCTGAAACGGCCGGGTCTCCAGTTCAGGCCGAGCCGGCCCAGCATAACCGTTTCCTCGACATTGATCGGGAAATCACGCGGGAAAGCGGCATGCTGCGGGACATAACCCACGTAGCGGCGAGCCTCCAGCGGCGGCTTGCCCAACACACGGATCTGCCCACGATCCGGCGTGAGCAGGCCGAGCAAAAGTTTGAGCAGAGTGCTCTTGCCACCGGCGTTGGGACCAATCAGCCCGAGAAATTCGCCGCGTTCGACATCCAGATCGATGCCCTCGACGACCGGTTGGCTGTCATACGCATACCATACGTCGCGAAGCGTGATAACGGCATTCACTGATTAACGCCCCGCCAGCGCCTGCGCCAGCCCGCGCAGACTGCCCACATAATCCGTCGCCATCGGGTCGGCCTCGACGAGGCGTGCGCCAATGGCATCCGCCACCAGACGTGCAGCAGCCGGCCGGTATTGCCGCTGCACGAAGACCGTATCCAGATCCAGCGCCCGGGCCCGTTCGATGACCTCTACCAGATGCCGGGCATTCGGTTCGTGGCCATGACGCTCGATAGCGATCTGTTCAAAGCCGTAATGCTCGGCAAAATGATCCCAGCCCGGATGCTGAACCAGCAGATAACGATCCTTCACCTCCGCCAGCAATTGATCGATTTCGGCATCCAGTGCCCGCAGCTCGTCCAGCAGCTCCCGGAGATTTTCGTCATAAACAGCCGCACCGCCCGGATCCAGGCGCAACAGCGTCGCGTGCAGACAACGGGCGATGGTCTGAGCAGTTGCCGGACTGGTCCAGGCGTGGGGATCCTGATGGTCAGCGGATTCATGCGCATGATCGTCGGCCGGTTCCACATCTGCACCACAGTGAATAAACGGCAGGGCCGGGTCGATACCCTGCAGGCGCTCATGCCACATGGTCTCGAATGGAATACCGACGGTGAAATAGGCCCTGGCACCGGCCAGCGCCACCAGCTGACGCGGCGACGGATCGTAATTATGCGGATTGGCGCCGGGGCCCAGCATCGTGCGAACTTCCAGGCGCTCGCCACCGATGCGTTCGAGCAGGAAAGCCTGTGGCGGGATACTGACAAAGACCGGCAGCGCGGCGGCCGGCAATGTCCGGGCAACCGCCAGCAAAACCAGACTCAGGCCGTACAGACGGCACATCCGCAAACAGGATTTCATCTTGGCTTCTCAGACGCTGTTCCGGCAGCCGGCGCAAAGCCCCTTGATTTCGATCGTGCCGTTGTCGATGTGAAAACCCAGTCCGAGCGCCTTGCGCGACAACAGCTGCGTGATGTCTTTATCATCGATTTCGGCAACTTCACCGCAGCCGCGGCAGATCAGGAACTGACCGTCATGGCTCTCCTGCGGTGCGCCACAACCCACAAAGGCATTCAGCGATTCGATGCGGTGTACAAAGCCGTGTGCCTGCAGAAATTCCAGCGCCCGGTAGACTGTCGGCGGGGCTGCCCGGCGCTGCTCCTGGTGCAGCTTTTCAAGCATGTCGTAGGCCTTGACCGGTTCGTGGCTCTGCCAGACCAGTTCCAATACCCGCCGGCGCAGCGGTGTCAACCGCACGCCGCGCTGCTGACAGAGTGTCTCGGCGGCGACCAGCGCTGACTGGAGACAGTCGGCGTGGGAATGGTGTTCATCCTGGAACGGAATCAGTATGGGCTTGCGGGTCATTGCAGTTGCAATCGAATTGAGACTATCATGTTATGATATAACATGTATAAATAAACCGACAGTCTTGACAAGCATGCTTTCGCAACGCTCACTCGCCCGCCTGCTGCTGGTACTGCTGCTGGTCATGCAGTACGCCACGCTGGCGCACAGCACTGAACATCATCTCCTGGATGATTCGGGTCACTGTGCGGCGTGTGCGCTGCAACAGCACTTCGGTCAGGCGGCACCCGTGGCCGGTGTCCAGCTACCGCCCACAACAGTGTCCAGTGACTACGAGCGCGCAACCGTTACGTTTACGCCGGCAGCTGTCCCTAATGCCTTTCGCGCCCGTGCCCCACCCATCGCCTCCCTGAACTAAGCAAAACAACTTCAACAATTTCTGAAAGCGTGGCGCCAAACCACGCTTGCTTGCGGTTTCGGGAGATTCAAAATGATGCATTCTTATGCAGCCTGCGCTCTGTTGAGCGCCCTCTGGTTTATACCGGTCAGCACAATAGCGCAGGACAATGAAGACAACGAACACAACGACGCCCATGCAACTCTTGAAACACTGACCATCACCTCGCGCCCGCCGGGTTCTCAGAGCCTGCAGCACACCGCCCAGCCGGTCACCATTCTGTCCGGCGAAGCCCTGGAACGCCGCCAGGCCAACACCCTGGGTGAGACATTGAACAGTGAGCCGGGCGTGACCGGCAGTCATTTCGGCGCCGGTGCCAGTCGGCCGATCATCCGCGGTCTGGATGGCCCGCGCGTGCGCGTCCTCCAGGACGGCATCGGGACGCTGGACGTCTCCACCATCAGCGCCGATCATCAGGCCACGGTGGAACCGTTCCAGGCTGAACAGATCGAAATCATGCGCGGCCCCGCCACGCTGCTCTACGGCAGCGGCGCCTCCGGCGGGCTGGTCAATGTCGTCACCGGCCGCATCCCCGAATATGTGCCGGACTTCGAAGCCGATTTGCTCGGTCAGTATGAAACCGTCAACAACGGCCGCACCCTCGGCCTCAGGGCCCGTGGCGGTATCGATCAGTTCGCCTTTCATTTCGACGGCCTGGAACGCGACGCCGGCGATTACGAGGCCGAAATCGGCGAGATCGAAAACAGCTTCGTCGAATCCAGCAATTACAATTTCGGCACTTCCTGGGTCGGCAGTCGCGGCTTCCTCGGTGTATCGGTCGGCCGTTACGAAAGCACTTACGGGATTCCCATAGACCCGGACGAGCCCGACGAGGAGGTGTTCATCGATCAGGAACAGGATCGCGTCGATCTTGCCGGGCGTCTGGAACAGCCGTTTATCGGGCTGCGCAGCATCGATTTCCGCGCCGGCTACAACGACTACACGCATACCGAGTTTGAAGGTCCCGGTGAGGTCGGCACGGTGTTTGAAAACCAGGCATGGGAAGGCCGGCTGGAATTCAATCATCAAATGGTCGGGCCGTTTCTCGGCACGGTCGGGCTGCAGTTTCTGGATCGCGACTATCAGGCCATTGGGGAGGAGGCGTTCGTGCCGCCGGCGGAGCAGCAGTCCGCTGGTCTGTTCGTATTCGAGGATACCGACTGGCGCGACTGGCATTTCGAACTGGGCGGTCGCATCGAACACCAGAACGTCGAATCCTCCGATCCCGGCACCAGCGACATTTCGCACGATATCTACAGTCTGTCCGGCGGTGCACTCTGGGAATTCACGCCGGGCTATGCCGTGGGCCTGAACGCTACCCGGGCCCAGCGCGCACCCGCTATCGAAGAACTGCTGGCCAACGGGCCGCATCTGGCTACCGGCACCTTCGAGATCGGCGACGCCGGTCTGGACGAGGAAACCTCGAACAATCTCGACCTCAGCCTGCGCAAGACCGACGGCCGGCTGACCTGGCGCGCCAATGTGTTCATCAATTACATAGAGAACTTCATCTTCCTGCAGGATCAGGATCTCGACGGCGACGGTGTTGCGGATGAAGTCGATGACGAGGGCAATCCCGGCGGCGAGCTGTTACTGGTGAATCACACTCAGGCTGACGCATTGTTCTACGGCCTCGAAGCCGAAGTCATGTTCGGCCTTTTCGACGATAACCGCGGTTCACTGGATGCCCGGCTGTTTGGTGACTGGGTGCGTGGCCGTCTGGACGGTGGCCCCGATCTCCCACGCATTTCGCCGGCCCGACTGGGAATCGGTTTCGACTACCACCGGGGACCGTTCCAGGCCGATATAGAAAACGTGTTCGTGTTCGAACAAAGCCGCAGCGCGCCACTCGAGACAGAGACCGATGGCTACGTCATACTGAATGCCGGCATCGGCTACACCCTGCGCACCACACTGGCCGACACCACCCTGTTTCTGCGTGGGCGCAATCTGCTCGACGAAGACGCGCGTCGGCATACTTCATTCATCAAGGACAATGCGCCGTTGGCCGGACGCTCGGCGCTTATCGGCCTAAATGCAAAATTCTGAACCTGGATGCCGCCCCGCCTCCTGGCGGGGCCTTGCCAGCGGCCAAGGATGTTATAATCCGGCTACATAGAAAGTCCGAAGTAGCCATGTCCGCACCGCAACTTGAAACCGAACTGGATTATGATGACAGCCTCGATGCCCGGGGGCTGAACTGTCCTTTGCCCATCCTCAAAACCAAGGTTTTGCTCAACCGGATGCAATCCGGTCAGGTACTCTACGTGGAAGCGACCGATCCGCATTCGGTGGTTGATTTCGAGGCCTACTGTGCGCGCACCGGCCATGAGCTGATACACAAGGTGGAAGATGCAGACGGTGTCTACGCTTTTTATATCCGTCGCGTAGAAAATGCGAAGCCTGCCTGATACCGGAAACTAGTCCGGCTCCCGGATTATCGGCACCCGGAAACACCATGAGTGCCTGATAATATGGAATTAAATCTCATTTTTAACAATCAGGGAAAAATTCCACAATAAAATCACCCATTTGAGGTATAAGCGACATGACAATAAACAGTTAAAATGCATATTGGGAGGCTAGTACATAATAACTATTAACTCTTAATGTCCAGGGCGAAAATACTCGTGGTCGACGATGATCGAACTACAGCGGCGGTTATTCGACTGCAGCTGCAGAATCTCGGTTATCAGGTATTGGCATTGGCTGGCGACTCACTCCAGGCAATCAAGTGCGCTCGCGAGCAACATCCCGACCTGGTGCTGATGGATATCCAGCTCGGTGAGGGGCCGGACGGTATAGACGTTGCCCAGACCATTCAGGACGAACTGGCGATCCCTATCATCTACGTGACCGCCCACGCCGACAGCGAGACTTTCGCCCGCGCCAAACTCAGCCGGCCGCTCGGCTATATCAACAAGCCACTGCGTGAAAACGACCTGCGCACCACACTGGAACTGGCACTCGAACAAATCCAGCAACGACACATGCTGACCGCCGAGCAGGCTCTATCCGAGGCACTCAACTACATTGCCACCGGCGTCGTGCTGCTGGACCAGCACCTGCATGTATCGTTCATCAATCAGATCGCACGAGACATCATCAACAGTGGAGTGCCGCTATCGTTAAATAACAATACTCTGAACTGCGAAACACAGGAACAGAACATGGTGCTGCAAAAGCTGGTGTTGTCCGAAAGCGGCGGCGCGATGGTTATTAATGAACAGAACATCCACCCGCTGCAGATACTGGTGACACCCCTGGATGCCAGAGTCGACAATTCCAGCCACGAACTGCCCATTGCGATCGCCTTCCTGTTCGATCCCATCAAGAACGTCGATCACATGGTCGACACCCTGCGCGATATGTACCAGCTCACCAAAGCCGAGGCACGGCTTGCGGCGGCCCTGATACAGGATCCACAGCTGGAACGCGCCGCTCAGGCCGTGCATATCAGCATCTCCACCGCCCGCACCCATCTGAAGCGTATCTTCACCAAAACCGGTACCAACAGTCAGCCGGCCCTGGTACATCGCATCGTGACCGGACCCACCGGCCTGCTGCTCCGGGTCGGACGCAACGAAACAGACGGCGACTGATTTCGCACGCGGGGAGAATGCCCCCGTAATGATCAGACGGGTATGGCAAGCCGGCGGTCGTGGCCATGCCTGCACGGGGGTCTAGCCGGTGTTGCCGGATTCGATGATCTCGTAATCGTGGCTGATGGTGGCTGTTTTACCCAGCATGATGGAAGCCGAGCAGTACTTTTCCGCCGACAGGCTGATGGCTCGCGCGACGGCCTTTTCATCCAGAGACTGGCCTGTCACGGCAAAATGCGCATGGATGGCCGTAAATACCTTGGGGTGGTCGTCGGCGCGGGTTGCCTGGATCTCCACCCGGCAATCGTCGAGTGTCTGACGCGATTTGCGCAGGATACTGACAACATCGTAGGCCGTGCAGGCGGCCATGCCCAGCAGCAGCATCTCCATCGGCCGCGGGCCGAGATTGCGGCCGCCGCCGTCAGGTGGACCGTCCATGACGATATTATGGCCGCTGCCGCTGCGGCCGACGAAGGCTGCGCCGCCGGCCCAACTGACTGTGGTTTCCATCGAATACAGCTCCTGCCGACTGGGATCCGAAAAATGTGCAGCCTATCACAGATCGACAACCCGCCAGAGCTTGCATACACTAGCGTTGGTTCTAATCAAACGGCAGTCGACACGACCATGCTAAAAAGCCAGAATCACGAAAGTACGATCAGCCGTTTTCTGGAAAACTGTCATCAGCGCACCTACCCGCCCAAACATGTCATCATCCGGGCCGGGGACCCTTCGCGGGATTTGTTCTATATCGTCAAAGGCTCGGTCACTGTCCTGATTGAGGACTCCAAGGGACATGAAATCGTACTGGCCTATCTCAATGCCGGCGACTTCTTTGGGGAGATCGGCCTGTTTGACGAGAACGCCCGCAGCGCTTTTGTCCGTGCCCGCACCAAATGCGAGATTGCCCAGATCAGTTACGAACGGCTGAAAAATCTGACCCAGCTGTTTCCGGACCTGCTGTATGCGATTGGTGCCCAGCTCGCAATGCGACTGCGCAAGACCAGCCGCAAGGTCGGCGACCTGGCGTTTACCGACGTGAAAGGACGCATCGCCCGTAACCTGCTGGATCTGTGCCGGGAACCGGACGCCATGACACATCCGGACGGTATGCAGATACGCATCACCCGGCAGGAGCTGGGACGGATTGTAGGCTGTTCGCGGGAAATGGTGGGCCGGGTGTTGAAAGACCTGGAAGAAGACCATCTTATATCGGTGGCGGGGAAAACGATCGTGGTGTTCGGCACCCGCTGACCGGGCCGTCAGCTTGACAGGGCGTGGCCGACCCCGGACAATCCGCTTCCTTTCAGACCTTCCTGGCTATGTAGCTCAGCCGGTTAGAGCACAGCACTCATAATGCTGGGGTCGGTGGTTCGAGTCCACCCATAGCCACCAGTCCCATCGGGGTCCTTTCCGGACACATAGGTAACACTTTATTCCGAGGACATGGGTAACACTTTCGATGCGAACGGATTGATGCCGACAGGCTCGACCCGGTCCTCGTTTTCATCGAAGAAACCCAGATCATAGTCCATAAAACTGACCAGCCATATGCGGTCAGCCACTTCCCGAATGCCAATGATCTGGCCGGCAAACACGACACTCAAACTGATCTTGCGTCGCTTGATACAGATACGCCCACAGCGCGTCACTTGTACCGTGCGGTCATGGAAGGGATAGTCCGGTACCGGCGGTGGCTGATAGACCCGCACTGACGGTGTATACACCTCGGCTGGGTAGTGTCCACCCAATGCCTGGTGCGGTCGCTCACCGTTGTAACCGGTGATGAAGTGCTCGAAGCGTTCCTGCTGTTGCAACAGGTTGTAACCGGGCGGTTGTGTGGTGTCCTGCTTGAGTGTCAGATGCAGGCGCTCATGACGGCCGTTTTGTTGCGGCTGGCCGGGCTGGATGCGTTCAATGGCAATGCCGAGCCGTAACCACCAGACCGAGAGCCGGGTGAGTCCGAACAAGGCATGGGCGGAAGCAAACGGCACGCCATTGTCCGTCCGGATGGCCGAAGGCAGCCCCTATTCCTGAAAAGCCTGTTCAAACACCGGCCAGGCGCCCGCTTCCCGAGTTGAGTCCAATCCTTCACACGCCAGCAGATACCGCGAGTGATAGTCGCTGAGGGTGAGCGGATAACAGTACTGTTGGTTACCCAGCCGGAACTGGCCCTTGTAATCCGCACACCACAGGGCGTTCGGTTGGGGGGCCTCGGCCAACGGCGTGCCCTGGGCCCGGTAGCGCCGCCGCCGGCGCCGCTTCACCAGGCCGTGTCGGTCGAGCAAGGCATGGAGGGTGCTACTGGCCGGCGGCGGGAGGCCCGGATACTGCTTGCGCAACTTCTCGCGCAGCTTCGGCGCTCCCCAGCTCGGGTGGGCCTGCTTGAGCCGCAGGACCACCCGTTCGACCTGGAATGGCAACTTGTTGGGATGGCGGTAAGGCTTTCTGGACTGGTCCTCCAATCCATTGAGGCCCTGGTCCTTGTAACGGTTAAAAATCTTGTAGCCGATTTTGCGCGAGATCCCGAACGCTCGACAGACCGTGCTCATGCGCTCGCCATCCAGCAGCCGGGCTACAAATCTCAGACGTTCGTCCATACGGTTACACTCTCTCCACGGCATCCGAGGTTCTCCTCAAATGCCTGTATTGTGTAACCTATGTCCCCGGAATACGCCGTCACCTATGTGTCGGGAAGCTCACCTCCCGTCAGTCTGTATATCTTCGCACGCCTTAACGAGGCACCCGCCACAGGTACCATGAAGCGATGGTGCGATAGGGAGTCCAGGCTGTCCCTATCTGCCACAACCGTTTCGGAGTCGGAGCCTGGTCGAGTTTTTTCAGACGCCGGTAACCATCACGCACACCAAAGTCGTCCACCGGCAGTATGTCCATACGCTCCAGTGTATGCATCAGGAGCATTTCCACGGTCCAGCGGCCTATTCCCTTCAATGCCACCAGGCGTTGGATCAGATCATCATCGCTCAGCTTTAATGCCTGCTTACGTGACGGAACCTGACCCGTCTGGACGGCACCGGCGATGGTGCGCAGGGTTTCGATCTTGCGCGCCGAGAAACCGCAGGCACGCAGATCCTCGATTTCAACCGCGAGTAACCGATTCGGCGTGAGCATTTTCCCGGCATTCAGATCCAGCAGGCGGTTGAGAATCGCCTCTGCCGCCCGACCGTGCAGTTGCTGGTACGCGACTGCCCGTATCAGGGCTTCGTAGGGTTCGCGCTCGGGCCGGGGCTGAAAGTTACAGGGCCCGACGTGTTCGATCAGCCGCCTCCAGTCGGCGTCGATATCGGCCAGAAAATCTGTCGCCTGTGCGTACATAACCGGATCCTATCCATTAATCAAGAACTTGCCCATGCACGAATTTGACCGCAAGACACGGAGTGGCAACGGGGTTGACGAGCGCTACAGTGCCGGCGTTCAATCAATCCGAGGCAATCAGCATGTCAGCCAAAACCCAAAAAACCGTTAATGCCACCGAGCGCGATCCGCGCTGGGCCGCCGTCCTCGCGCGTGACAGTGCAGCCGACGGTGAGTTTTATTATTCAGTCAAAACCACGGGCGTCTACTGCCGGCCATCCTGCGCCGCACGTACCGCCAGACCGGAGAACGTACAGTTTCACGCAACACGCACAGCCGCGGAACAGGCCGGGTTCCGCCCGTGCAAACGCTGCAGGCCGGATCAGCCCTCCCTCCATAAACAGCACGCGGCAATGGTGGCGGATATCTGCCGTTTCATTGAAAGAGCGGAAACACTGCCCCGGCTGGAAGAACTGGCTCAGCGCGCCGGTCTGAGTCCATATCACTTTCATCGCGTGTTCAAGACGATTACCGGCCTGACGCCGAAAGCCTATGCCAACGCCCATCGCCATCAGCGTATTCGCCATGAACTCAAGCGCGACCGTCGCGTTACCGACGCGATATTCGAAGCGGGTTACAACTCCAACAGCCGCTTTTATGAAAACTCCGGCCAGGTACTGGGCATGACACCATCCGAGTACCGTGCCGGCGGTGTGCACCGCCAGATTCGCTTTGCGATCGGAGAATGCTCACTCGGATCGATCCTGGTGGCCAGCAGCGATCGCGGCATCTGCGCCATTTTTATCGGCGATGATCCGGATGCTCTGGCGCGTGATCTGCAGGATCGCTTTCCACAGTCGGAGCTGATCGGTGGCGACAGCGACTACGAACAACTGATTGCGAAGGTGGTCGGCTTCGTCGAGGCACCACGCCTTGGTCTGGATCTGCCACTCGACGTAGTCGGCACTGCATTCCAGCAACGCGTCTGGCAGGCATTGCGTGAAATTCCGGCCGGCAGTACGGCCAGTTACGCTGACATCGCCAGACGCATCGGCAAACCGCAGTCGGCACGGGCGGTGGCACAGGCCTGCGCCGCCAACAAGCTGGCCGTAGCCATCCCCTGCCACCGTGTGGTCAGAAATGACGGCAGCCTGTCCGGGTATCGCTGGGGTGTCGAACGTAAACGCGCTCTACTGGAACGTGAGGCGAACGATGAGCACAGCGGCTGAAGCAGTCACGCCAGCCAACGACATCTGCGAGCGCGTGGCGACGCTGGACTGGCAACGCATCCACGAGGATTTACACGCCCGCGGCAATGCTGTCATCGAACAGCTGTTGACGCCGGAAGAGTGTCGCGCCCTGATCGCTCTCTATTCTGATAACGTTGTTTTTCGGAGCCGGATTGTGATGGAACGATTCAATTTTGGCCGCGGTGAGTACCAGTATTTCGCCTACCCCTTGCCGGAGATTGTGGCCGGGTTAAGACAGGCATTCTATCCGCGACTGGTACCGATCGCCAATCAGTGGAATGAGTCGATGCGTTTCGATACGCGCTATCCCGACAACTACCCGGCATTCATTGAACGTTGTCATGCAGCCGGCCAGCAGCGGCCGACGCCGTTGATGCTGAAATACGGAACTGATGACTACAACTGTCTGCATCAGGATTTGTACGGCGAACATGTGTTTCCGTTGCAGGTTGCCGTGCTGCTGTCGCAGCCGGGCAGTGATTTCAGTGGCGGCGAGTTTGTTCTGACCGAACAGCGACCGCGCATGCAATCACGACCGGAGGTGGTATCGCTCCGTCAGGGCGATGCCGTCACCTTCCCCGTCAATGAGCGCCCCGTGCAGGGCACGCGCGGACCGTACCGCGTCAGGCTGCGCCACGGCGTCAGCCGCGTGCGCAGTGGTGAACGCTACACGCTGGGCGTGATCTTCCACGACGCCCGATGAATCACATGCCCACGACCACCGAGCTGTTTATCGATAGTCAGCTTGCCGAAACAGCGGATGCCGATACCGGGCAGCAGCCCCTGGGACCGGGCAGCGTGATACTGCGCCGCTTTGCTGCAGCCACAGACACAGTATTCGTCAATGCGATTAATGACATTGCGTCGCAGGCGCCGTTCCGGCACATGCAGACGCCCGGCGGTTTCACCATGTCAGCCGCCATGACCAACTGCGGCCCGGTCGGCTGGATATCCGATACCACGGGCTATCGTTACACGACTGAGGATCCGCTCAGTGGCAAACCCTGGCCGCCACTACCCGCGTCATTCATCCAACTGGCAAATCGCGCAGCGACAGCAGTCGGCTTTCAGAATTATCAACCGGATGTCTGTCTCATCAATCGCTATGAACCCGGTGCGAAAATGTCATTGCATCAGGATAAAAATGAACGTGACTTCAGTCAGCCGATCGTATCGGTATCTCTGGGGCTGCCTCTGACGTTTTTATTCGGCGGCATGAAGCGTAAGGACAAACCGGATCGTATACAGTTGCGACATGGTGATGTCGTCGTCTGGGGCGGCGAGGACCGGCTGCGCTATCACGGCGTACTGGCGCTCAAGGACGGTGATCATCCACTGCTCGGTCGCTGTCGCATCAATCTGACTTTTCGTAAAGCCTGTTAATTGATGCGCTAGCCGCAATCGCCCTGCCGTGTGGCTGTAATCTGCTGCGAAAAGGTCATATTCTTGCCACCCATTCTGACCCTGATTTCACCTCGCAGGGGGTCCTCGGTCATATCCAGCAGCGCCGTGCCGGTGGATAGCAGAGCGCCTTTGCAGACTATGCGATAGTAATAACGTCCACTTTTCTCATTCTCCTGCTTGAGACTGCAACCATCAAAGGCATTGTGACGCAGGATTGGAAACAGTGCCGAAACATCCTCATTCATGCAGATGCTACGATGATTGCTGTGATGCCGCAGCTGTTCAAGATTGGGCATGATCGTCTCGGAGAAAACCTCGTACCCGCCCGGACGAATCATGTCGCGATCGGCCCTGGCGTTTGATGACAGTAACAGCACGATGAATGCTGCGGTGATTCTGAGCCACTGAGCCTGCTCAAGCATGTTATCGGCATAAGAAGCGGACGATGTGCCTGTCATTGAATCCTCGCGGCAATGTATTAACGCATCATGCCGCGAAGTCTTCGCCAGTGCTTCCCGTTTCTTGCGATTGAATCCGTGCGGTGACGACACAGACGCCGTGAGGCAGGATATTATTCTGACACTAGCTGTTTTTCAGATAACTGCCGAACATCTCCTCGAATTCGGCCTGATCAACCTGTTCATCATCGACCGCCATCGTTAGCCGCTTTTCGACCGACTGCCAGACGGTGTCATTCAGATTACGGATCATACTGATCGACATGGGAATGGTGCGCATGTCGCTGACGGCCAGTCCGATCTCACCCTGTATGTTACTGACTTCCTTTAACAGAATGACCGGCAGGAAGTGGTGTTCAAGCATCAGCTGATAGCCGCGATATATGCTGCCAACGAAATTCAGCAGACTTTCCCCATACTGATTCTGTGCTGCCACCAGGGCGCCGTGCCGGGTTTTGCCGAGGTCCACAGGCAGATTACACAGCTCAAGCCCGTAAAAGGTCATGCTTTCCCATTGCTGACCGGTGGTGCCACAAACGGTGCCGAGCAGGCCGCCGCTCCAGCAGGGCTGCAACTGAGCCGGCGTAAGGTCGGTCAACAGGCCTTGATCACGCAGCGCCAGCCGCCCTTTTTCAAAATACAGATACCCCAGCATGGGCTTGCCGTCCTTGACATGCAGGATCAGAAGCTCACCGAGCCCCTGGGTATACAATTTACGGATTGTGTCTGCAAGCGCCATACATGAGATCCTGTGCGAGTATGAACATATGAATCGGCAAGTTGCTGATTCTAGCATTCGTTTCATACCGGCATGAATCATCTCTTTGTGCTATTTTGCACTGTTTATGCACACGTGATGGTGGAGCCCCATTCAAGACACGGTTAACATTCAGGGTCGAGGAACAACGTAACAAAATCTGTCACCAAGAGTCTGAAGTATCACTATGGTGAAAAAATCCCTCCAGGACGCGCTGCAGCCGGATTATCAGCTGCTCTGGTACCGTATCGGCCGGATTCTGGGCCATGGTGCTTTCGGCATCACCTATCTGGCCGATGACGTGAACCTGCAGCGGCCGGTCGCCATTAAGGAATTCTTTCCGATCCAGAGCTGCCGCCGCAATAATGCTAATGAAATCAAGCCTATATCGGCTGTTGCCGAGGCGGATTTCAACTGGGGTCTGGAGCGGTTTCTAGCTGAGGCACGCACTCTCGCCCAATTCGAACACCCCAATATCATTCGCGTTATCAATGTGTTCGAACAGAACGGCACCGCTTACATGGTGATGAATTACGAGACCGGG
Organism: uncultured Enterobacteriaceae bacterium; assembly: GCA_964522485.1. Classification (GTDB taxonomy): domain Bacteria; phylum Pseudomonadota; class Gammaproteobacteria; order Methylohalomonadales; family Methylohalomonadaceae; genus Methylohalomonas. Next base: position 78,683 of record CAZFUS010000002.1, read on the forward strand.
ATCAGCCTCGGCACGCTGCTGAAACGTTCAAGGACCCTGGATGAACATGCTCTGACACGACTGATTCTGCCGGTCCTTGATGGCCTTGAAAAGGTCCATGCAACCGGCTTCATCCACCGTGATATCAAGCCGTCGAATATCTACATCCGCGAAGGCGACAGTCCCGTGCTACTGGACTTTGGCTCGGCACGTCAGTCGATGCAGGAGGAAGAATCCCAGACATTAACCAGTCTGGTCTCGCCGGGATTTGCACCAATCGAACAATACACCAGCAAGGGCGAACGCCAGGGACCGTGGACGGACATCTACGGCATGGGCGCCACTCTCTACCGGGCGGTGACGGGTCTGCTGCCACCTTCGGCGATAGATCGCAGCGAGGCGCTATCCAACGGCAATAACGATTACCTGGAGGCGACCAGAGAACTCGTAAGCGACGCCTACAGCGACAGCTTCCTTGCGGCGATCGATCATGCCCTGGCTTTCCGGCCCCAGAACCGGCCACAGAATGTAGCCGTCTGGCGCGAGGAATTCGGTTTCGACTGCAGCGATCTCATCACGGTGCCGGATCCGCCGGTAATGACGACAGCGCCGGACTCAGAAGCCACTGCTTATGACGATCACCCGTCTTACAAACAGCCTCAGGCCTATAGCTGGACTGAACCCATGGAGCCGCAACCGGCTCAGGACAAACTGGCTGACGACGCCGTTGTGCTGCGGCCAAACCCTATCGACGAAGTTGACTTTGCCGATGCTGACGACTTGTACGGTATTATTAATACTGACAACTTCAGCGGCATTGAGACATCCGAAGCACCGACACAACCGGCCTTCGAGACCGGGCGGCCACAGCGACGCTGGCTTTATTACACGGTAGGCGGAGGCCTGACAGTGGCCGCCGGTACGGCGCTGGTGGTAATCCTGCTCAATGGCCTGGTCGACCGCGGCCTGCGCCAGCTGGCGCTGCCCGGACCGAATTCGGAAGTCGCGAGCACGGATGCCGCTTCTCTGCCGGAACCGGTAACACAAGCCGATGTCACGGCAAACGCGAACGACGCCGGTTCAGAAGCAGATGCCGATGCGCCGCCAGAGTCCGGGCAGGCGCTGGCAAAGGACGGGAGAGAAACCAACGGGGCCGGGTCATCCATTGCGACCTCTGAAAAGGTAGGGGAAGCGGTTCAGAGCCGTTCTGCCGCCACCACCAATGACAATAACGACGTTAGCCCACCGCAGCAGTCATCAGACATAGAAGCCCTGCTGGCAGCAGCGCAAAACGATGTCGAGGCGAGGCGGCTTACTACGCCGCCCGGCAATAATGCTTACGAAAAGTACCGCGCCGTGCTTGCGCAAGATCCGGACAATACGATGGCCCGGCAAGGGTTACAGGAGATACAGCAATTATATCTGCTCATCGCCGAGAATTCGGCCCAGCAGGGTGATTACAATCACGCCGAAGAAATGCTGAGACGGGCCGCCATGATCGATAATGATTCCAGTGCGTTACTGCATGCACGCGTCCAGCTTGAACGGCAGCGAAACGCCAGCCGCATGCGCTCGCTATCACGTACCATCAACAGTTCTGCGCCCTCACCCCCCTTACCCATCCGGGACGAGGAGCTGCGCCGCCAGCTCGGTGGAAGCGGGCCCAACTAAGAAACAGTCACCCAGCTGCCGGATGATGGCCCTGACTCTGAACGCCGTATCACTCAGGCCCACTTCAGGACAGTTTCGTCCAAGGTGTGAACTTGACGTTTCCGGGCCGGCCAATCCTGCCATTTCGGAAAATTCAAATCTGAACAGATCGCGTGCGGGGTCAGCAGCACCGCCTGCAGAAATGACTCCAGATCGCGGACATCGTAGATTGTCGTTTCGAAACCCCAGTGATCCATATGCTGCTGGATCAGCCGCACACGCGGTGTGCTCCAGTTCAGCGCGAACCGATTGACGCCCCAGTCATTCAGACGGTCAAGCACTGCCTCGGCCAGCGCGCCGCCATTCAGGATCAGGGGTGCCAGAAAATCCACCGCGACTTCAATAACCGCGCCGGGATGAGTCTCGGCCAGGCGCCGGCAGTCAACTTCCCCCAGATGCTCGACTTCGGCATGAAACCACAGCTCGTCACTGGGAATCCTGGCCTGATGCAACAGACTGATCAGATGTCGGTTACTGTCGCGATCGGGTTTCAGATCGACCTTGACTCCGCGCCGGTGCTGTCGCAGTTCCACCAGGCATTCACGCAGCAATTGTGACTGCCGTTCGCGGGTCACATCAGCTTCACCGCTAACGTGTACCACTGCGCTGCAGGGATTGGCCATTACGCTCAGGTCAGCCCAATGAACATTGGAATCGAGGAACTGCTTCAACGTGACTTCACTGCTGACACCACGCCAGACGAGCTGTGTGTGACGGGGCAGTGCCTTTTTCGGGATCAATTCGGTAAGATCGTAGACGTTGCCGTGAACAGCGGTCGCCGGAATCCGTTCCGGCCGCTGCTGGAACAGCGTACCGGCGTGCAGTAGCAGAATTTCGGCGTCCGGGTCCGTGGCGGCAACCGCAGCCAGGATATCCGGTTGATTATCCACCATCGCAAACACCCGATAGCCGGCAGTCTGAAAATATTCGAGTCCGGCCACCTTCGCTCTGGTAACCGATTCAGTGCCATCTTCATTGCGCATGAACATCAGTTCGCTGCTGAACTGAACCCGATACTCATGCCCGAGCCTGTTCAATGAACACAGCGTTTCCCCGCGCAGGGATTCCGGCCGGGCGGTATTGAGACCGACGCGGGTACGTGGCTGCAACTGAAACCAGCGAATGACATCGAGCACACCGGGAAACGGACGGTGCGATTCCAGGATGGCGGACATCGACCAGCAATGACTATCGTACCAGTGACGGATCGCCTTGATATGCCGATCGTCAACACCAAAATCGAGCAGCCCGGCTTCGAGTTCCCGCGCACTGAAGCGGATATCGTTAATCTGGCGGTTGATAAAGAACTGGGTGCCGTGATGCTGATCATAAGCGCGCAGCAGATACAGCATCAGGTAACGGGTGTCCAGTATGGTGCCGTCAATATCAAACAGTATCAGTAAGTCATCGTCGGGATTAGCCGCCGCTATGCGTTCATAGTGGCCAGCGAGTGCTTGCATCCAGTTTTGCATGGCAGGTACCTCTCTACAGCGCGTTCTGAGAATAGGCTGCCAAGCTTAGTCCTGCTTTGTGACTTCACTGTGACGTCGATAACGACTCGAAGTACACGGATCGGTATTGGCAAAGAGAGATCGAAGAAGCTGCGTTGTCTAGACGTTGTCGGGATTGGGCTGGTGGCGCAGCCGATCCACGTTGGCGCGCGCCTGCTTGTTCAGCCAGGCTTCACCATCATCAGCATAGCAGGCGGGACTGAAGCCCAGATCCTCGTCCAGGAACCGTTCGACCATTTCAATGGCATTGTCGCGCCATTGTTCCCACTCGGTCAGCCGCCGGCTCAGGACGGCCTCCTCCCGCCACAGGCGCATGGCATTCTGCAAAAAGAGGGGATAATCCGCCGCCAGACCTGAGAGATCGGCCGCCTTGACCAGTTTTGCTTCGGTGGTCTCGCAGGGAATACCGCACTGGGTGCTGATAATCGCCCGCTGAACGGCTGCGATCACTCCTGAAGCGTATTGATAGGAATGCATTACGCTGCCCGCGAGTTCAGCGGAATAGGCTTCTTTGGAATCAAATCCACGCACCCGGTGATCCGTCTGATAACCGGCGTCATGAAACAGCAGGGCAGGATACACCACGTCAACTTCGACCGGCATGTCAGCTTCCCGGCAGCGGCCGATATATTCATTGCCGACGGTCAAGACCTCAAGGGCATGACTGAAATTGTGATACGGCAGGCGTGGATCGTACAGAGCCGCCGCGGCCTGCTCCAGGCCCGGATTGCGAATAATATCGGCGCGTTGTGTCACTCTTTGATCCATTCTCTTGTCTTCAAACTGAAATATAACCAGACCGGTGTATCCCGGTAAATCATTTTCCCGACAGCCTGAGCACAGTTCCGCAAACCTGGGCTGTAACCATCACTTTCGCATGCCGTGCTTACATGGGAAATATGGGTATCGCAATCAGCATTGCCTGACAGGATGGCAGCCGATCATGGTCACGGTTCGTGACCATCAAAATTGATGGCAGTCTCACTAGCCGGCAAGCCGCCTAGTACTCGGACCCGCTTTCTGGTCTAATTGATGCACTGCAGCAATGAGGGTACGACATGCTCGGCAAACAACGTTCCAAAACCATCAACCTCGCCTTGCAGGGCGGTGGCTCACACGGGGCGTTCACTTGGGGCGTACTGGATCGGTTACTGGCTGAACCCCGGCTCGAAATCGAGGGCCTGAGTGGCACCAGTTCGGGTGCCATGAATGCCGTCGTCATGACCGACGGGCTGGTACGCGGTGGTCGCGACGGCGCGCGCGAGGCGCTCAGGGATTTCTGGCAGCAGGTCGCAGCCATGTTCAGCGATCTGTTTCAGCCCACGGCCCAGCTTGCCAACTGGCTCATGTTCGAAACCGGTTCGCCGCTGTCATTGCAAGCCTATCTTGCCCTGACCCAGGCCTTTTCGCCGTATCAACTGAACCCCCTGAACCATAACCCGCTGCGCGAATTGCTGGAGTCACGCATCGACTTTGAACGCCTTCGGCAACGCATGCCGTATCAACTGTTCATCGGCGCAACCCAGGTCCGAACCGGCAAGCTCAAGCTCTTCAGCGGCAAGGACCTGAGTGTGGACGCGCTGCTCGCTTCGGCCTGCCTGCCCTCCCTGCAGCATGCAATCAACATCGACGGCGAAGCTTACTGGGATGGGGGCTATAGCGGTAATCCGCCGGTGTTTCCGCTGATCTTCAACTGCAAGAGTCCGGACGTGGTCGTTGTTATCGTACAGCCGCTCGAACGCATGGAACTGCCAGTCACCGCAGAGGATATCCGCATGCGTGCCGCAGAGCTGAGTTTTAATACGGCCTTTCTGCGCGAAATGCGCGCTATTGCTTTTTCCAAAGAGTATATTGACAAGGAATGGCTGCCGCTGGGGGCACTCGAACGCCGGATTGGCCGGCTGAATATGCATCTCGTGCAGAACCAGGCAATGATGCAGGAACTCAGTCCGGACAGTCGTTACCTCAGCCCGCCGGCATTCATTGACCAGCTCTTTTCAGAAGGTCAGACCGCCTGCGAGCAGTGGCTGAAAAGCAACTTCCGGCATATCGGCACAAAGTCCTCGATCAATCTGAAGGAAATGTTTTACTGACGTCCAGACTCCGCACCCCTCATCTGTTCATCACCGGTTCTGATGACATGGACGTCACGCTGCGGAAATGGAATCGTGATACCAGCCTGCTTGAGCTGGATGAATATGGCGCCATTGACGGCGTACTGGGTCTGGAAGGTGTGCTTGGCCGGTACCCAGTAGCGGAAACCGATATCGATGGAGGAATCGCCCACGATGACGTCATTTTCGACGAGAATTTTTTCAATAATCGCAATCGCCTGCCGCGAATCATCGCCATAACTGATGCCGACACTGGCCTCGACCAGCCAGCCGCCACGCGTGTTATGGAGGATCTCGCCGATGATAGGGCGGTTCGGTATCATGATTGACTCATTATCCTCGTTACTTAAGAGGGTATAACCGAGCCGGATTTCCTCGACCTGACCGCTGACGCCCTGGATACGTATCGTGTCGCCGACCACAAACGGGCCGCCCTGCGATGAGCGCCAAGCCCCGACAGTGAACCCTGGAGGGCGAGTGTGGCACCGACAGCGGCGACAAACGGCGCGATGCTGATGCCGAATTTATTCAGGGCCAGAATGACGACAAAAACGAGCACCAGGATCCTGGCGACGTTGGCAAAGAACTTTAACAGCGTGATATCGAGCCGGTGACGGCTGCATACTCTGAGAATCAGATCACCGAGCCGGTTGGCAAGCCACCAGCCGATCAGCAGAATGATGATGGCGCCGAGGATCTGGAAACTGTAAGTCACAAGAAAGGTGCCTGCCGTTTCGTAGATATTGCCGAGTGCTTCGATTTCTTCCTGCATAGCGTTACTCCCTGGCAAATGCCGGCCAAGACACCACTGCCGCCAGCGAACAATTGATTGATGAAATCAGAACAGCGCCATCCGGTTGATGCCGCCATGCTCCATCAACTCTTCACCATTAAATTTCAACCATCAACTATCATCTATCGACCATCAGCTATTAACTATTTAAAACACCTGCACCGCAGACGATTTGAAGCTGATGGTCACGGTATCTCCCAGATGACAGCCAAGTTCACGCAGCGCCGCCCGGGTGATCAATACCTGAAAGCGCTCGCCCGCCTGGACATGAACATTCACCAGACCGTTTTGCTCATGCAGGCTGGTAATACGGCCCTCGAAGTGATTGCGCATGCTGGAATTCAGCGGTGCGAGTGAAATGACGATCTGATTGGCTTCCACTGCGATATGCTCACCGGAACTCAGGCCTTCGGGCACCGCGATTTTAATCCGTTCGGTTTCGAAAAAATTCGTCTGTCGGTTCAACTGACCCTGGAAATGATTGACCAGTGAAGTCGGTGCAATGCGCCCATCAAACAGTGTAACAATCTGATCACCCAGCGCATGCGCACGCAGATGATCATGGCTGCTGAATACGACTGTCTGCGAACGGTGGTCGCGGATGATCTGAATCAGTCGTTCGAATTCGGTCACGATGCTCTTGTCGAGATAGGTGAACGGCTCATCGAACAGCAGAACCTCGGGATCCATAACCAGTGCCCGGGCGATGGCGACCTTCTGGCCTTCGCCACCCGACAGTTCCCGCGCCGGTCGATCAGCGAGACGATCCAGTCCCAGCTGTTCCATGACGGAGCGCGCCCGTATACGGCGCCGGCGCGACGGTACACCCCGAATCTTCAATCCCAGTTCAACATTCGCGGCAACTGTATCGTGCAGCAGATACGGATTCTGTGGTACCAGACCCACGCGCCGGCGGAAGTCGCGCAGCCGGTCAGACGGTACGGGCTGCTCACGATAATTCAACGTGCCGGATGAAGGCGGCATCAGGAAACCGAGCAGATTAAGCAGCGTGCTCTTGCCGGAGCCGTTGGGACCGAGCAGTACGCTGACCCGATCGACCGGAATTTCGAGTTGTTCAACCGCCAGCGCCGGTCGCGCGCTATCAGGATATTGATAAACAACGTCGTTCAGCCGGTAGGCAATGGTCATTACACTACCCGCTGGAAACGGTACAACATGGCGTTGGCGGCAAAGGCGACGGCCAGCAGGACAATGCCCAGCGCCAGCGCGAATTCGAATTCACCCTTGCTGGTCTCCAGCGCGATTGCCGTCGTCATGGTGCGCGTGAAACCCTCAATATTGCCGCCCAGCATCATGGCAACACCAACCTCGCCGATGGCGCGGCCGAAACCCATTACGATCGCCGCCAGCAGACCGAAACGGACTTCGCGCAGGTAAATCCATGCCTGCTGCCAGGCCGTGGTGCCGAGTGTCCTGCAGGTGAACGCCAGTCGCGGATCGGCGCCTTGAACCGCCATAATCGAGAGATTCCATACGATCGGTATGATGAGGATGCACTGGCCTATGACCATGGCCGCCGGTGTAAACAGCAGGCCCAGATCGCCCGCCGGACCGCGCCTGCTGAACACACCATACAGCACCAGACCGACAACCACCGTCGGCAGCGCCATCAGTGTATTCAGGCTGCGCAGCAGAAAATCCTTACCCCGGAAGCGCTGCAGGCCAACCAGCAGACCGAGCGGAATGCCAACGACACTCGCACATAACGTCGCCAGTAGCGAGATGTAAACAGACGTCCAAACGACCAAATAAACTTCAGCGTCCAGACTGATGATCAGTTCGAAGGCAGACCCAAAAGCCTGCAGAAAAAAATCCATAGTGACAGCACTTCCGCAATCACCCGCCACCGCTTACCGCCAGTGGTGATCAATGAAATTGTGGTTTTGACTTTATTCCGCCGTGGCACGGAAGACCAGTAGCATAAACCATTACTTGCGAGTCAACAGCCAGTGACAGCTCATTCGTGCGCCGGACGGAAATACCGGCTGATCAGATCAGGATCATCAAAATGACGCTTGCCGACAAATGCGGTTGCATGCGTCCCCCACTGGCGCATGGCGCCGGGTTCCGGTACCCCCATGGGCCAGAGGATCCAGCGTTCCAGCCGTTCGCTGCCCGGCACCAGTCCGTCTTCGTCAAACAGGCTTTTATGACCACCGTCCGGCTGTGGCAGTGATCGCAACTGCCGGTAATCCGCCAGTCTGTAAACCGTACCCGTCGCCGCGGTGATCGTATCGATGGCCTGCAGATAGTGGGTTCGCTGTTCGATCCATAAACGAATTCTTTTACCATCCTGTAGTGCCGGCGCGGAGGCCGGCACCGCCAGTGGCTCGTTCCAGGGGCCGCCCACATTACGCGCCGTCAGGCGTGGCCCGGGAAAAGCCATGTGATAGCAGCCACAGTTATGCATGACGTCGTAGAGCAGCGGTTCACCGTCGGTCGCCAGTGTCACGCGCCAGGTGATGCCGTCTAGATGACCGCCGAGCAGGTCCAGCGATCCCGTCCTCGGTCGCGCCGGAAACCAGACGATGTAATTCAGCTGCAACAGGGTGCGCTCATACCAGCGTGTATACGACAGCTTGCGATAGACCTGCGGCTGTGTCGTATCGACTCGCACCTGTCCCGTTTGCCAGTATGGCGTTCCGATTCGATCATCCGCCGTGGCGGTCGCAATCCGCCACACGGGTGCATGGCGTTCAAACAGGGACTCGATTTGCGCCGCACTGAGTTGCCGCCGGCCGAGTGGGTCGCGCGGCAGTGAAACATAGTTTTCCACGCCGGGGGACGCCGCGGCGGCCGGCGGGATGTAGTCCAGCCGCTCCACACCGGCCGGCAGCGGCGCAAATGATTCGGTGAACATCCGATCCATGGCAGCGTGCAGATCGGCCACACCCCATGACACCGGCAGCGCGGTCAGTGGATAGAGACCGAGCACGCGCCAGGTGTCGGCGTAGGCATCCGGCACCACGGCCCGGTCGCGCAAAGACGCCAGACTGGCCGGGTCCCGGCGATCAACTGCCAGCAACTGATCACCGCAGGTCTGCAGCCGGGCCGCGGCTTGCGAACGATCGGACACATCCAGCCGCTGCCACAGGGCCGGCGTTGCCGGCAGGTTGGCGAGCTCCAGCCGCTCGGCTTCGGCGCCCAACTGGCGCAGGGCTTTCAGCCAGACCGGCTGCTGCGCGGCTGTAAGTTCGCCACGGAACGACGCCAGAAAGCGGTTCACCCTTAGATAGGGAAAGCCGGGGATCGAAGCAGACTGACTGTCCCGGACGCCGGCTGCCGCCACTTCCCGGGAAAATGCCTGGTAAAAACGCGCGCAGGAGGCTGTCTCACCGGTGGCCTGCAGATGGCCGGTCAGCGGCGGCTGCGGCAGCGTGCCACAGCCTGCCGGTGTCAGCACGGCTATGACCAGCAGCCGGCGCACCAGCGGCCTGAACCGGTCCTGTCCGGAATTGGCTACCCACCACGAGCGGCCGGAAGCCATCGGCCCGGCCCGGCGGCTGTCTCCCTCGGCGGCCGGTAGTCGCGGCGACACTGTAAACCGTATAATGCCCGTGCTATACACAACTTCGACCACTCGTGACGGCGTGACCCAGAAACTCTACATCAAAACCTACGGCTGCCAGATGAACGAGTACGATTCCGCCCGCATGCGCGATGTACTGGCAGAATCGCATCAACTGACCGAGACCGACCGGCCGGAAGAAGCAGAC
>CAZFUS010000003.1:0-68061 GCA_964522485.1 uncultured Enterobacteriaceae bacterium
CATTTCAATGAAACTGCTTTTTGCCTGCAGCTCGTTATTCACCTCGCCCTGCAGGAAATGCCATCCGGCATTCTTCAGACGTTGGCTCGTCGAGATAAAAATGTCTGAGTAATAGACGCCGGCGGTCTTGAAATTCCGGTGGCGGCAGAAATATACTTGATATTCTGGCTGATATTCGAATTGCAACAGCCTTCTTTGCCGGGTGATTTTGCGCAGAAAGACCGGCGCCAGAAATCCGCATTCCGGGTGGCGTCCAAAATAGTCCTCGATGAATGCATGATCATCCTCGGTAACACGGCGCACGATCTGGGTGTCGTCCTGCAGAAAACAGAGCGTCTGATCGCCGCTGACCGATTCCAGGGCCAGCTGCATGTTGGAATACAGCCCGCCGTGCTCATCGCCCGTACCATGTTTCCCCGATACAATCCTGTGCCTTGGCCGCAGGTCTTCGAGAATATTGCAGGTATCGGGATCGTCGCTCCGATCATCGTAAATGATGATGTCCGATTCCGGTGCACAGTGTTCTATGGACTCGATGCAATTCTTCAGAAATTGCCCGCGATTGTAGGAGAAGACAAAAAAGATCATTGAATGATGGTCTCTCAACCGGTCATTGCTGATAGCCGCAGCATTCGGTAGAGCTTATGAATACAGCGCCATAAGCGGATATTAATGAATTGCCGGGATCACTACAATTTCAGATCTCGTGGAGCAAAGGCAGCAGTAATGGCACGTATTCATCAGCGCCCCAGAGCTGGCGGCCGCTGCTCTGCGAATGGATAGTGACATAGTGACTGTCAGTATCCTGAAGCAGCTGCAGGAACCGGCTGCGCACAGTCTGTGGATCGTTGGCATCAAACAGATAGCGCATCACCCGATCGGAGCGCCAGTCGATATGCTGCTGATCAGCGAATAATCGGAGATAGGTCCGATAGGTGGCGAATTCCGACCACCGGCGGGGCGGCTGCCGTAGCAGTACTTTCCACCAGGTCTGTTTGTGATGCATCTCCAGCCAGGACATCATCGAACGGACCAAAGGCGCATGAAAGACGAACGGTGTATCGAAATAAATGTCGATCTCTGAACCGGCCGGCAGGTGCCCGCCGAAAAGTTTCTGCGCCTGGCGGTTCCAGTTCCGTACCTTTCTGTCGGCCAGGTGAGCCGGGCCCTTGTGCTCGAAGCAGACAATCCTGCGGGCGTCGAGGAAGTCATCGGCTCTGGCATGGTGTGTCACGACCACATCCGAATCCAGAACCACGACATTGTCGATGTCACTGGCTGCTGCCAGCGCGAGTTTGGAGATCTGCTGCACGTGCCAGCCGGTGTAATGTACCCACCCGGGCCATTTGATGCGACGGGCCAGACTGCCCATGATGCGGGTCATGTCGCGGCCGAACCGCGCCCCGTATTGACGGGCTTTCCGGCGCCTCTTTTCCACTTCGGCGGGCAGAATGTCGGCCGTCGATACCAAATCCACGCCGGAACCGGCGTACTGCCGGAAAACATCCATGTCTTCGGTCTGCACGACGATATGATGACGCAGGGATTTCAGCGCCGATCGTTCAACCGACGCTCGCAGCAACTCGAAGTGCTGTCTGTCTCCTGCCCAGGTTGGTGTCAGCAGACATACTTGCTGGCTCATTCCGGTACTCCCGCCATCCTGTTCTTTGAAAATGGACAATAACCGGATCTCCCGGAGTTCAGCAGACCATCCGGTACGGCTATCGATGGCACCGATCCCGGAACCATGCCTGCATATGCCGAATGCGGCTTCGGATACGACCTATCAATGAATCCGTACCGTAACGGCCTTTCAGGGCATGCCGGATTCTGTAGACACCGGGGATGTCCAGCGGCACGCCCTGAGTCCGCAGCAGCCAGCGGAAGGCACGATCCTCATGTGCCTTGCGCCACCGACTTGCGGGTTTCTGGTATATCGCCAGAGTGGCGCAATAACCGCAGGCCCGTGCTACGTCACCGTGTGTAATCTGCAGGGGACCGGTTGCTCTTGTGAGTTCCCGCAGAATGAATGGCTTCGGATCGATGTCCTGAATCCAGGACTGCCGGTTCCCGTTCGCTAATAAAGGGTCGTCCTCTGCCAGCAGGGGCGTGACCCGCTCGTGACGCGGGAACACCAGCGCATCGCGCCGGCCCTGTAGAGCCTCGGTCAGACCATCCAGACAGCCTTCACGGAACAGGACATCACAATCAGTGAACCATATCCAGTCGGCCCGGGTTACGTGCGCAGCCATGTTTCTGCCGATTGCGCGACGGAACAAGCGCTCTTTGGGCAGAGCCCACCAGTTCCACTGTATGTTCGGTATATTCATTTTACCGAAATAGTCCAATAGCGAGGCGGTAGGTGTGTCTTCATTCGAATAAAAGACTGTCATCGTGACCGTCGATTGTCGGGGCGGGAAAATCGTGAGAGAACTGAGCTGATAGGCCAGGAAACGTGAATATTTCCAACAGTGACTGACGATTTCAATATTGAGCTTGCCGCGCCGCGCCGCTCTGTCCTCAACAGCCGGCAATAGCGGCTGAAACCACTGCGCCGGCACCATGCCTGATGCGGCAAAACGGAAGAACCCGAGTGACAGAGTATGTCGCCAACGCGCGGAAAAACTTTCGGTATTATTCATAACTCTGTTATTGGAGCTTTCTTAAAATCCACAGTCAAGACGGACAGAGTGGCTTTCTTCAGTATTCGCAGCAGGTTAAAGACTTTTCTGTTCTGAATCGCTTCATATACTTTTAACATTGAGCGTACTGTACGGATCAAGGATAATGAGCTGAAAACAGATGATGGTATCCTCCAGCCCGGTCCCCGCCACTTCCATTTTATCTATTCCCGCATGAAATCACCCGATTAACAAGCCCGGTAAAACTGATGAGCCATCAATGTCTCTGTTACTTGGCTGAGCCGCTTGTGCATCTGCGAACACCGGTCTGGCTGAAGCTGGATATTCTCCATGTTTGCCGATGTATCGAAATACATATGCTGCCATGTCTGCTGACGCCCTGATCGTAAGAGAGCGCGAATGTGTGATCCTGGTGCGGCCTGAATTTTCAGCCCGCGTGACAGCGGAATCTTTCGACCCCTTGTGCTGGGGGAAGCATGCCGTTCCGGTTGATACCGGTGGGCGCGGTGCAGCCTGGTTTCTGAACGGCGAAAAGTTAATCTGGCTGCTGAGATGTTATCAGCGCGGTGGCTTGGTTGCGCCCTTCAATAAGGAAACCCACTGGTACCACGGGCAGAAGGCAGTTCGCTCGTTTGCGGAGTTCCATTTGCTGAACAGACTCTACAGCCTGGGACTGCCCGTACCTCAGCCGGTGGCGGCCTGCTATTACAGAGTCGCCGGCTTCTGGTACCGGGCAAAAATTATTGTCACCCGAATTCCCGGAGCGGTGCCGTTTTCCGCATACCTTCTCAGCAATGAGTCATCTCTCTGGGCCAGTGTGGGACAACTGATACGGCGCTTTCATGATCGCGGTGTCTATCATGCTGATCTTAATTGCCATAATATCCTGATATCAGGCCCATCACTTTACCTGGTCGATTTTGACAAGAGTGGAATCCGGCGTGGCAGTCGCTGGAAATACAGAAATCTGCAAAGACTGCGACGTTCGATAAACAAAGTACTTGATAATAGTGCTCCCGAGGAAACGGAAAGACGCTGGCAGGAACTGGTGCGCGGTTATGAGACTTTCGAGGATCCGATTTGTCACTGAAGCTCCTGATCTCATGCAATTGAGGCCGAGGTACATATGCTGTTCATCCCGCTCTTCAGTTCAATATGCTGACCCCGGCTGTTAGAATTCTGAAATGGTACGAGACAGGTATCGCCGGGCTGCATCGGAGGGCATCCACATCTGGGTGGCGATTTTCATCTTCGCCCTCTTTGCGGTGGGTTATTATTTCTGGCAGCGGGAGAGCACGGCTCCTGAGCCGGTTCCGGAGGCCACGAGGACTCCGGGCAGCCCGGATCGGGAGCCGCCGGTGTCGGATGAACCTGCCGAATCAGGGCCGAAATACCCGGTGGAGGAAGTATCACCGCTCTCGGCCGAACAGGAGGAGTCCCTGCGGATGCCCAGCTGGGATGTGCCTTTGCCATCGCTGGATGAGAGTGATGCCGTACTCGAGGAAGAGGTAGCGAAGCAGTCCGACGAGGCTGAGAAACGGCTGGAAGATTTATTCATCATGGATTCGTTCGTCCGTCATTTTGTTGTGACAGTGGATAACGTGACACGGTCCAAACTGCCGCAGAAGTATACCTTTACTCAACCTCCTGAGGGCAGATTTCTGGTTACCCAGACCGAAGATGGCGAGTATCAAATCAATCCCGAGAATTATTCCCGCTACGAGCGTTATATCCGGTTTGTGGAGACTTTCGGCACAGACAATTTTGTATCACTGTACGTACGCTATTATCCGCTGTTCCAGCAGGCTTATGAGGAACTGGGTTACCCGGACAAATACTTCAATGACCGTCTCGTCCAGGTGATCGACCATTTGCTGGCAACACCCGATGTGGAATATCCAATCAAGCTGGTACGACCGAAAACTTTCTATGAATTTGACGATCCGGAGCTGAATGAACTATCTGCCGGACAGAAACTCATCCTGCGTATCGGCCCCGATAACGCCGCCAGGATCAAGTCAGAACTGCGGGAACTCAGAGCTGCACTGACGACTCTGACCACAAACAGGCAAGGCTGACTGAATTTCCATGAGAATTGTATCGATGTTTTTCCTGCTGGGACTGCTCAGTCTCGGCACTCGTGCCAGCGACGACGCTGTGCCGTTCGGCCTTGACTGGGGTATGACAGAGGCGGAGCTGCGTCTTGATGGCGTGCTGATGTTTTTGAGGACCCATGATACGGCACATTTCACCTCTTACCTGGTGAAAGACATACCGGAGGCTCTGGGGGATGCGGGTGCGCATTCTGTCTGGTTAACCGCTGATCATGGCCTGCAGAGAATTACCGTTACGGGAGAAATCATCCGCAATGACGCAACCGGTCATAAAATTAAGCAGCGTTACAAGCGCCTCAGGAAGCTGCTGCAGGAACGTTACGGCCAGCCCACACGGATACGGGAATACAGCGGACGTCAGAAGTACACGGCCTACTACGAATTCTATCAGTGCCTGGAATATCAGGGTTGTGGCAACTGGGCCAGCTATTACGGACGCGGTCGTACTACAGTCAGCCTCCGTGTCCATGGTGTTGATCGGGATTCGGGCTACTACCGTTTGATCTTTAAAGGGCCGCACTGGCGTAATGACTGGCTGGAGTCTGAACAGAGCGCCGGTATCCGCAGTGAACGTTTCAATGAACGTGAATCCGGGTAGGCCATAAAACTCAGGATACAGCTGGCAGTTACTGCGAATGATCAGCTGGATTGGCTCTCCAGTTCATCCCAGCGCGCCAGCGCCTGATCCAGCTCCAGCTGCCTGGTTTTCAGTGTCTCCATCACCGGCTGAATTGTCTCGAACGGCTGGGAATAAAACTCCGGATCGGCGACCTGTTGCTGAAGCTGTTGAATCGCCAGCTCCAGTGTCTCGATCCTGTCCGGTAACTGTTCCAGTTCCCGCTTATGTTTGTAACTCAGCTTCTTCGGCTGGCTGGCTGTTTTATTTTCGCTGCCGGTGTGTAGATTATTCGCGTGTTTTCCCCGGTTCGAATCGTCGGTTTCCCTGAGTTTTCTGCCCTGGCGCAGCCAGTCGCTGTAGCCGCCAGCATAACGCTGCACCCGGCCGCCGGCTTCGAACACCAGTACGCTGGTCACGGCGTTATCCAGAAATTCGCGATCATGACTGACGATGATCAGTGTGCCCTGGTAATCGACCAGTTTCTGTTCCAGTACTTCCAGTGTTTCCATATCGAGATCATTGGTCGGTTCATCAAGCACCAGCAGGTTACTTGGACGGGTAAACAGTCGCGCCAGAATGACGCGGTTCTTCTCGCCGCCGGACAGGGCCCGAATCGGTGTCATGGCCCGCTTGGTACTGAACAGAAACCCCCGTAGGTAACCGATGACGTGACGATCCTTGCCATTGAGTTTGATGTATTCGCGGCCGTCGCCGACGATTTCGGCGATGGTTTTGTCCGGATCGAGGTGGCGGCGCATCTGGTCGAAGTAGCCGACGTCGAGATTGGTGCCGATTTTGACCGTTCCGCTTTGCGGCTCGATCTCCCCGAGCATGATACGCAGCAGGGTGCTCTTGCCGACACCGTTGTTGCCGATCAGCCCGATGCGGTCACCGCGCATGACCTTGAGACTGAGTTTGTTGATCAGCGGCTCACCGCTGTAGCTGTGGCAGACGTTGTGTAACTCAATCACCTTACGGCCGGATTCATTATCCGATTCTTCTATGTGAATACGCGCCTGCGCCGGGCGTTTGACTTTCTGGCGTTCGGCATATTCCTCGCGCATGGCCTCGAGCGCACGGACGCGGCCCTCGTTGCGTGTGCGCCGGGCCTTGATGCCGGTACGAATCCAGGTTTCTTCCTCCGCCAGTTTTTTCTCGAAATTGACTTTGTCAGTATGCTCGGCGTTCAAGGCCTCTTCCTTGCGACGCAGGAAATTCCGGTAATCGCCGGGCCAGCTCGTAAGCCGGGTGCGATCGATCTCGACGATACGGGTCGCCAGACGTTGCAGGAACGCACGGTCATGGGTAATGAATAGAACACTGCCTTCGAAGTTGCGGATGCGATCTTCCAGCCACTGGATCGCGGCAAGGTCAAGATGGTTGGTGGGTTCGTCCAGCAGCAGCAGTTCGGGGTTGGACACCAGTGCGCGGGCAAGACCGACGCGACGCTGCCAGCCACCCGAGAGTTCGTGCAAGTAGTTTTCAGCGGGCAGATCGAGTTCCGATAGCACGGTCTCCACACGCTGATTCAGATTCCAGCCGCCCTCGGCTTCGATGCGGTGCTGCAAGTCCTCGAGTTCACGCAGTCCTTTCTGGTCAAGGGGTTGTGCCGACCGCGCGCGGTATTCATCGATAAGTCTGCCCAGATGGACCAGTCCGCCGGCGACAAAGGCGTGCACAGTCTGGTCGAGTTCGGTCGGCAGAGCCTGGTGCAACTGGCTGAGGCGCAGTGCCTGACGATGGCGGATCTCACCCGAGTCGGGCACCTGCTCGCCCATGATAAGCCGCAGCAGCGTGGACTTGCCGGCACCATTGCGGCCGATCAGGCAGACACGCTCGTCAGGTTCGATGGTGAAGTCGGCGTGGCGCAGGATGGGTAGATCGCCGAATTCCAGCGACACATCATCGATGCTCAGCAGGGACATGGCAGACGGCAATTATGCAGCTTTGTCAATTCGGCGACTGGCTCGCTCCTGAAAGGGCCTCCCACACAATAAAAGCCGAATACAAGGCAGGATTGATAACATAGGAGGCGGCTTTCAGCCGGCGACTAGGGCATCTGAATGCCGCCGCCACCACCGGGCATGCCACCTTGACCGCCGAAGCCACCCTGTCCGCCATAGCCGCCGCCCATCTTGTCCGGCGTTATGATGCCGCCACCGGCCTGTTCGCGGCGCAGCTCCTGCAGTTCATCGAGCGTTTTTTCCAGCGCCTTCTGGGCCGCGTCGGGATATTCCTCAAGGGCGTTTTCCAGACTGTCGGCTTCCAGCGGGAAACTGAGTGGCAGTGAGCCCATGGGTGTCATCAGTGAGGCCTGGCCGACATACAGCACCTGGCGCTTGTCATCACGTGAGCCGTCCTTGTAGACGGGGGTCAGTTTCATGACGGTGCCGACGCGGCGGTCGGTATACACTTCTTCGGTGTAGAGATTGGTCTCATCAAGCTTGATTTCCGGTAATTCCTGCTCGGCCATGGTACGGATACCTCGGTTGCATTGCTGAATTTCAGCAGGATACCAGATCGCTGCAGGCATGCCTAAACTGGCAGTGTCGGCCAGTTGGTGCGGGCGGCATGCGCACGGTTGTTCCGGCGGGCCAAAAAAAGAGGCCCGGATGGGAGACCGGGCCTGAGTTTTTAAATGACGGACTGAAGTGCAGGGTGCGAGGAGAGAGTGCGGAACGAAGGTTGAAAGATACGTTCCGAATCAGTCCGCATTCAAAATGGTTACTGCGTCTGGCTGGTTTCCTGCTGGCGCTTCTGCTTCCACTGCTCGCGCTTTTCCTGCCAGCGCTGCTTGCGTTCGGTGCGCATCTGCTCGAGCTTGGTCTGCTGCTCGTCATTCAGGATGTCGTTCAGACGGGCGTGAGTTTCCTCACGCAAAGCCTTGCGCTTTTCATGCTGTTCCTGGAACAGGCTTTCCACCTGGGTTTTCTGCTCGGCGGTCAGTTCCAGCTTTTCGCTCATATGGTTGATCATGCGATCACCGTGTTTGCCGCCGTGAGCGGGGACCGCCATGATGACGGCCGGCAGTACAACTGCGGCGACAGCACTTGCAATAAAGGTCTTTTTCATCGGTCAACTCCTCATCAATTATGTTTGATCCGGGTTCCTTGTTCTGAACCCATGTTGAACAGACTAGTGGCGGATTGAGGAGCGACTGGGGAGGAATCTTGCAAATAATTTGGAATTGACGATTGTCTGCCGTTCAGCCATTCCAAATCCTGTGAGAGGTGCTTTCAAGCGGCAATATTGACATCAGCTTCTCAGATCGCCGGTTGAGACCGCCTCCCGCAAAGCAAATAAAAAAACACAGGATCTGCAGGGGCTGCCTGCGGCCGCGATTGAATCATTCGGCGGGGCTGTCCTCGATCGGTGCCGGTTCGTAGCGGTAGCCGGCGCCGTAAACGGAGTGGATCAGTTCCTGATCGGGCACCAGTTCACGCAGTTTGCGCCGCAGTTTCTTGACATGACTGTCGATGGTGCGGTCGGAGACAATGCGGTTATCCGTATAGATGTGATCCATGAGCTGATCGCGAGAAAAAATACGACCGGGATATTCATATAACGTCGCACACAGATGATATTCGACACTGGTCAGATCGATACTGTTGCCGCCGGCATGTACACGGTGGCTGTCGGCGTCCAGCTCGAGTATTTTCTCGGCTGCCTGGTTGGTGTCCCGGCCGGCGCGGCGCAGTACGGTGCGTACACGGGCTACGACTTCGCGCGGGCTGAAGGGTTTGCAGATGTAATCGTCTGCACCCAGTTCCAGGCCGAGCAGACGATCGATCTCCTCGACCTTGGCAGTAATCATGATAATGGGCAGGTCATTGAAGGCACGGATATCGCGGCAGACATCGAGACCGTCACGGCCGGGAAGCATGAGATCGAGCAGTATCAGGTCCGGCATGCCTTGTTCCAGCCGCGGCATGACGTCGGTGCCGTTGTCGAGTATCTCGGCGGTATAGCCGGCACCCTGCAGGTAGTCATGCAGCAGCTGCGCCAGCTTGGTTTCGTCCTCGACGATCAGAATATGCTGTTGACTGTTGCTCATGCGGTTTCCGTTCAGACCGGTAGCGTGATTCGCACCCGGACGCCACCCAGCGGCGAATGCTGCGCCTCAATGCGGCCATTGTGCGCTTCGACGATATTGCGGCAGATGGCCAGGCCCAGTCCGGCGCCGCCGCTTTCACGGTTGCGCGAGGCTTCGACGCGGTAAAAGCGTTCGAACAGGTGCTCCAGTTCCACGTCAGTCACCCCCGGCGCACTGTCATCAAAGTCGATTATCAGTTCTCCGTTGGTACCGTCTGTCGCCACCCTGACACGGCCACCAGGATCAGTATAACGCAGACTGTTATTCAATAGATTGCGGAACAGTTGTGCAAGCCGGTCCGGATCGGCGCGCAGCGTCTGCGGGGCGCCGTTCTCTATATGGCATTCCGTGGTGATATTGCGGGCATTAAACTCGGGTTCGTAGTGTCTGAGCGTGTCTTCCAGAATCGCTGCTGCGTCGGTCACCATTTCACGATAGCTCAGCGAGCCAATGTCCGACTTGGAAAGTTCATACAGATCATCAACCAGCCGTTTCATGCGCATGATTTCGGCATGCAGGGAATCGACCGCCTGCTGGTCGAACGGCCGCATGCCATCCTGCAGCGCTTCGAGTTCACCGCGCAGGACGGACAGGGGTGTGCGCAGTTCATGCGAGGTATCGGCTACCCACTGGCGCCGCTGGGCCTCGGTTTTTTCCAGTGCCGCGGCGAGCGCATTGAAATCGCGCGCCAGCCGGCCGAATTCGTCCTCTGATTCCACTGGCATGCGTGTACTGTAACGGCCGGCGGCAAGTGCCTCCGAACCACGGGCGAAATCCCGTAACGGCTTGACCAGCCGACGCGCCAGCGGCAGAGCGAGCGCCGCTGACAGCAGCACCGCCGCCAGTGCGATCCAGATGAAGTTCGCAGTCTGTCGTTCCAGAAACCGTGCCTCGATCAGGGTTTCCAGTGGCGGACCGCGCAGGTGGGCGAGATAGCCGACGATGGTCTGATTCACCCGGATTGGATATTCGTCATAGAGCTTGTGATCCAGGCGATCACCGACCAGGACTTCGTGTTCCGGACTGAGCAGGAGCATACGCTCGTCCAGCCTGGTATTATCCTTGTCACCATCCGGCTCATCCTTGCTCATGCTCTTCTGCATGAGCCGCTCGACCCAGCGCGGTGGATTATCGGGCTCTTCAACGACTTCAGCGAACAGCAGATCAAACCAGATCTGGATATCGTTCTGTAATGGCTGCCAGCTGCCTTCGCTGGCGTAAAAGTCCTCCAGCCGGCTTATAAAACCCTCGATACGCTCCTGACGACGGTTCTCGATGTAGTCGATGAAACCGCGTTCGAACGACCACGTCATGAACGCTGCCATACCGATGATGACCAGCGTACTGGCGATCAGGAAGGTCAGGAAGAGTTTATGGGCGACGTTCAGTTGCATAGCAGAGCTATTAAAGCCGGGAATTCGAATGAACGTCAATTTTCAGCGGCAATTGGGCAAGAAATAAGGAATTTAGAGCTATGGCTGGCTACAGCTCAAAAGATAGCGGGATCAGGCAGGTTGTTCAGGTGATGTACGGCCAGCCGTTCTCCGGGCGGGCGGGTGGCGTAGTCAGCCGCGGCGGCTGTAGCGGTGATATGCTCCGACACAGGCGTGGCTCGCGTTGTTCATGATGCCATGACGGTATCAGGTTGTGGCAGATGGGAGACCGCTTGATACAGATCGAGCACATTAAAAGTCAGTTTTGGCACACAACGCGATTGCAGCACCGCATGGTTTGCGGCCGCAAGGACCGGGTGGATATGTATATCCGGAAGGCTGCCGGATAGCCGTCAGTGGCGGGTGGGAGCAAATACCAGTTCGAGTGCCTGCGTAAACACAGCCAGATCACGCGCGCCCCAGAGTACGAAACGGATATGCTTCAGGGAATTGAAACCGTCGAAATCCCGGACCGCGCCCATGGCGATATGCGCGGCCGGTTCAAGCGGATAACCAAAGGCGCCGGTAGAAATGGCCGGGAAGGCAATGCTGTTAAGGCCCTTGTCCTCGGCCAGCTGCAGGGCGTTCTGATAACAGTGGGTCAATAGATCATCTTCAGGCTGATCCCTGCCATAGATGGGTCCCAGGCAGTGGATAACATACCGATTCGGCAGGTTGTAGGCGCCGGTAATAACAGCCTGGCCGGGCTGAATCGGTGCCAGCGGCCGGCATTCATCGGCCAGCTCGCGTCCGGCGGCACGGTGGATGGCACCGGCCACCCCGCCGCCCGGCATGAGTTCGGCGTTGGCCGCGTTGACCACGGCGTCCATATCGGCCTGGCGGGTAATATCACCCTGCAGGCATTCAATTGTGCGGCTGCCATGAAGTTTCGAGGTGATTTCCGACATAAGCCATCCGGCGGCGAGGGGAATCAACATTGCATGAAGGAGCATGCGATCTGCGGACAGTAAATGCAACCGCATAACCGGCATTCGCGCGCCGGCCGAATGTCCTGTGACTGACGCTGCTGTTACAATCCACGCTTCTCAGTGCGACTGATTTAGAGGACAGGTGTGTGGCTCACGTTTGGCAGCAGCGCGTCAATGGCAATCACTATGAAGTACGCAATGCCGGCAGGACGCTGCGGCTCTACACCAACGGCATCTGTCATACGGATTACAATCCGGACCGCGCAGTGACGCGCAGTATCTGGGATCTTCTGTTTCTGCCGGCACTGCTGCTGCCGGCGGAACAACCGCTGCGTGTGCTGCTGCTGGGTGTAGGCGGCGGCAGTGTGATCCAGCTTTTGCAACGGCATCTGCGGCCACAGTGGATCACCGGCATCGAACTCAGTGGCACGCATTTGATGATAGCGCGGCGGTTTTTCAAACTGCGTGGTGATAATCTGATCCTGTATGAGGCCGAGGCCGGCGAGTGGTTGTCGAATTATGACGGGCCACCATTCGATCTGATTATTGATGATCTGTTTCTGGAAGAGGGCAGCGAGGCGTTGCGTGCCATCGACATGGATCACACCTGGATGCAATTACTGCTGAACAATCTGACGTCAGCGGGGATACTGGCCGTTAATTTTGCCGACCAGACGACATTCCGGCAATGTGCCTGGTTCAAACGCCAGACCCTGCGGCGCCGGTTGCCCTCGGTATTTGCGCTGCGCACGCCTTATCTCGACAATGTTGTCGGGGCTTTTGCCCGCACGTCTGTAGAGACACGACGGCTGCGCCAGCGCCTGTCCGTGTTACCGCAGCTTGAACGCGCGCGGCGTCGCGGTCAGCTGCGCTATCATATCCGTAAACTGCCTGCGTACGGACCTTGAGCGGGAAATTGCCTATGCGGCGTGAATCACTTCTGTTCGCCAACGATCGATTTTATCTCGCCTTCGGCAACGGCGATTTTCCTGCCATGGCGGAGCTGTGGGCACAGCATGCGCAACTGATCTGTATTCATCCCGGCTGGCCGGCGCTGACCGACCGCAGTTCGATTCTGTCGAGCTGGCAGCGAATTCTCGGCGGCGAGGAGCCACCGGAAATCCATCATGATAATGCCCGTGTATTCGATTTCGGTCCCATCGCCTGTGTGGTGTGCTACGAGAGTGTGGGCGGCAACCGGCTGGTTGCCACCAACGGTTTTATCGAGGAAGACGGTGAACCGCGTATGGTTCTGCATCAGGCCGGTGCCTGCGCTGAGGCGCCACATCCGGAGCCCGGCGTGACACCGCCGCTGCAGTAACCGTTCGGACGGGAGAATGCATCGATTCAGTCGGGCCGGGCGGTGGCGATCAACTGCCGCAGTTCCGGTACGCAGGCACCGCAGTTGGTACCCGCCTTGAGCCGTATGCCCAGTGCTTCCGGCGTATCGATACCTTCCTCATGAATGGCCCTGAGTAACATGTTGCGGCCGACGCCGTGACAGCTGCAGACGGTTGCGCCGGCGTCTTCGCAGTCGGGGGCGCGCGCCGCCAGCAGGGCGCGGCGATCTGTTTCTTCAAGCCGGATTTTGGCAAAGAGTCGGCCCAGCCAGTCGCGCTCGGGCAGGGCGGCGGGCGTGGTGGCAATCATCAGGCAGGCATTGAGCCGGCCGTCGGCATCGAGACTGGCGACACGGTATCCGCCGGCACTGCGATCGGCGAACTCCAGCCAGTCCGCATCCGGGCGCACCGCGCCGAGCAATCGCCGCGCCCACGGCGCCCAGTGACTCCGGGCCTCGATACCGGTCATTTCCAGACGCCAGTGATCACGACCGCGGATTCTGACCCAGTAATCGAGGCCGTTGATGTGGGCCGGTTCCGGCCGATCGCGCAGCAGCAGGAATCCGTACCACGCCATCGGTAACGGCCTGACCCGCGCCGGAGTCGATTTGAATTCCGGTTCGCCGGAGAGAGGATCCACGACCGGATTAACGGCGGCTCCGACGCGGGCACGCCGGCTGAACTGATCATTCCAGTGAATCGGGATAAAGATTTCACCACACCGCTGACCGTCATCGACGCGTACGCGTGCCAGCACTTTGCCCCAGCGGCTTTGCACTTCCGCCAGGCCATTGTCGGCGAGTTGCAGCCGTTCAGCGTTGTCCGGATGTATGGCCACGAAGGGTTCGCTGACATGGGTGGACAGGCGCGGTGATTTGCCGGTGCGCGTCAGTGTGTGCCAGTGATCCCTGATACGTCCGCTGTTGAGTATCAATGGATAATCGTCGCTGGTTGCATGTGCCGGCAACCGCGGTTTGACGGCGATGAAGCGTGCACGTTTGTCTTCGTTCGGAAATGCACTGCCTGAAAAGAGGCGGGCGGTGCCAACAGTATCACCAACCTTCAGCGGCCACTGGACCGGCTGTAGCGCATCATAGTCACTTGATGACAAATCGGCCAGACCGCCGATGTCGAACAGCCGGTTGCCGTCATTTTCGAAAGCCGACAGGCGGGCATGTTCGTTGAAAATATCGGCCGGCTGTTCGTATGGAAATGCGTCTGTATAGCCCATACGCCGCGCGGTCTCGGTCACGATCCACCAGTCCGGTCTGGCTTCGCCGGGCAGGGGCAAGAACGATCGCTGCCGGGATATGCAACGCTCTGAATTGGTGACGGTGCCGTCTTTTTCGCCCCAGGCCGCAGCCGGTAACAGGATGTCGGCGTATTGCGTGGTATCGGTGCGCGTACAATCGGAGACCACCACCAGTTCGCAGGCTGCCAGTGCCTGCCTGACCCGATCGGCATTGGGCAGACTGACGACCGGATTGGTGGCCATGATCCAGACTGCCTTGATGCGCCCGCCTTCTATCGCTTCGAAGAGTTCAACCGCCTTGAGACCCGGTTTGTCCGCGACCCGATCGCTGTTCCAGAAGCGGCCGAGACGATCGATGGCGCCGGGATCATCGAAATGCATGTGAGCGGCCAGCGTGCTGGCCAGACCGCCGACCTCGCGGCCACCCATGGCATTCGGCTGGCCGGTGAGTGAGAACGGTCCACTGCCGGGCTTGCCGATACGCCCGGTCAGCAGATGACAGTTGATGATGGCATTGACCTTGTCGGTACCGGCGCTGGATTGGTTGATACCCTGGGAAAACAGCGTGACGGTTCGTTCGTGTTTCGCGAACAGTGAATAGAATCGTTCGATAATTTCTACAGGCAGATCGCAGGCAGCAGCTACGGTTTCAATACCGCTGCCGGCACAGATGCTGCGGGTGGATTCATGATCGCGGGTGTGTGCCTTGATGAATGCTTTGTCCGCGGAGCCGATTTGATCGAGGTAGTGGAACAGGCCATTGAACAGATCGACATCGGTGCCGGGTTTCAGTCCCAGGTGCAGATCCGCCATGTCGGCGGTGACGGTGCGGCGTGGATCGATCACGATCAGCTTCATGTCAGGACGCTGTTCGCGCGTCGCCTGGATGCGCTGAAACAGTACCGGATGACACCAGGCGCTGTTGCCACCGGCGATGACAATCAGATCGGCCTGTTCCAGATCGTCATAACAGCCGGGCACGATATCTTCGCCGAAGGCACGCAGATGACCGCTGACGGCTGATGACATACACAGACGCGAATTGGTGTCGATGTTCGCCGAACCGATAAAGCCCTTCATCAACTTGTTGGCGACATAATAATCCTCGGTCAGCAGCTGGCCGGAAACATAAAAGGCGACTGCATCGGGACCATAGCGATCAATCGCCCGTCTGAAACCTTCTGCAACGCCATCCAGTGCATCGTTCCAGTCGACACGGCGACCGCGTGTTTCCGGATACAGCAGGCGATCATCGAGATCCAGCGTTTCGCCGAGTGCCGCTCCCTTGGTGCATATCCGGCCACGGTTGGCCGGATGCTCCGGGTTTGGCTCGATCACCGGCGCGTTATCGCTTTGTGTGACTTTCAGCCCGCAACCCACACCGCAGTAGGGACAGGTCGTCTTGATGACTTTCGTCATTCGGCTATCAGGGCAAGATGGATGATGTCGCGATCGTCGACCCGGGTCGGATAACGGCGTGTATGACCCTCGTCCGGTGCTTCGGCTCCGCCATCTTCGAGCCGGATGCACCAGTCGTGCAATGGACAGATGACCTGGCAGCCGGTGACAATGCCCTGCGACAGCGGCCCACCCCGGTGTGGACAGCGATCTGCGAGTGCAAATATGTCATCGTCCCGGGTACGGAACACGGCGATGTTACCGGCTGATGTTTTAACCACGCGTGCACCAAGCCGTGGAATGGCGTCTACCGGCCCAACTTCGATCCATTCGGCTTCCTGCGAATGTAAAGACACAACGGCGCCCAAATCAGCCGACCTCCTTGAGCGGGACATACTCATCCGGTGTGTTGCCGCTGCCGCTGCGTTCCGCCCACGGATCCACTTCGACATGCTGCTGTGATTTCAGGAAGCGCTGACAGGCCGCCTTGCGGCCTTCGGCATCCTTGACGACACGTTCAATGACATAGTCGAGGCCAACGCGCTCGATCCAGGGTGCGGTGCGTTCCAGATAAAAGGCTTCCTCACGATAGATCTGCATGAAGGCGACGCAGTATTCCTTGACTTCCTCGGGTGTGGAGACGCGGCACAGTATGTCGGTGCCGCGCAGCTTCACGCCGCCGTTGCCACCGACCTGCAGTTCATAGCCACTTTCCAGACAGACGACACCAAAATCCTTGATCGACGCTTCGGCGCAGTTGCGCGGACAGCCGGAGACCGCCATCTTGAATTTGTGTGGTGTCCAGGTACCGGCCGTCATCTGCTCCAGTTCGACACCAAGTTTGGTCGATTCCTGCAGCCCGAAGCGGCACCATTCCTTGCCGACGCAGGTTTTCACCGTGCGCAGTGCCTTGCCGTAGGCATGCCCGGACTGCAGGCCGCCCTGTTCACGCAGATCACGCCAGACGCCGGGCAGATCTTCCTTTTTAACGCCCAGCAGGTCGATGCGCTGGCCGCCGGTCACCTTGACGGTCGGAATGCTGTATTTGTCGGCTACATCGGCGATGGCGCGCAGTTCCCTCGGATTGGTCAGACCGCCCCACATGCGTGGCACGACCGAATAGGTGCCGTCTTTCTGAATGTTGGCATGGGCGCGTTCATTGATGAAACGCGACTGTGAGTCATCAACGGCTTCAGCGGGAAAAGTTGACAGGCAATAGTAATTCAATGCCGGGCGGCACTTGTTGCAGCCGTCAGGACGTTCCCAGCCCAGACTTTCACGCACGGCGGTACCGCTCAACAGATGCTGCTTTCGAATGGCCTCGCGTACCTGGGCATGACTCCACGTGGTGCAGTCGCACATTGGTTTTTCCGCCGGCGCGACAGCGACGGCATCGGCGCCGATGGTGGCGGTGAGCAGTTCGGCCACCTTGCTCTTGCAGGAACCGCACGACGATCCCGCCTTGGTCTGTTTTTCGACTTCAGCCTGGGACTGCAGCTTATGTTCCTTGATGGCATTGACGATGCTGCCCTTGCAGACACCATTGCAATCGCATATCTGGGTGTCATCGGGGAGTGAATCGACACCGGCTCCGGCTTTGGCGTCGTCCTCGGCATAGGCGCGACCGAATACCAGACGATCGCGAATGCCACCGACATCGGTGCGCTGACGCATCAGATCGAAATACCAGCTTCCATCAGCAGTGTCGCCATACAGGACGGCACCCTTGATAGTGTTGTCTTGCAATACGAGGCGTTTGTAGACACCGCGTCTGGGATCCTGAAATACGATGTCTTCACTCTTGTCATCACCGATGATGTCACCGGCGGAAAACAGATCGATGCCGGTGACCTTGAGCTTGGTCGAGGTCTCTGAGCCGACGTAACGGCCGCTGCCGACATTGGCCAGATGCGTGGCGCAGACCCTGGCCTGTTCCCACAGTGGCGCGACCAGTCCATAGGTCTGTTGCCGGTGCTGGACGCACTCGCCGACGGAATAGATGCGCGGATCGTAAGTCTGCATGGTGTCGTTGACGAGTATGCCGCGCTCGCAGTAGAGACCGCAGCTTTGTGCCAGCTCGATATTCGGCTTGATGCCCACGGCCATGACCACCAGATCAGCTTTCACTTCGCTGCCATCGGCGAAGCGCACGCCGGTGACGTGATCCTTGCCGAGAATGGCCTCTGTTTTGGCCTGCATGCGAAAGCGCAGGCCACGCTGTTCCAGTGATTGCTGCAACAGGCGGCCAGCGACGTCGTCGAGCTGGCGCTCCATTAATGTATCGAGCAGATGTACGACGGTGACGTCCATACCCTGTTTATGCAGTCCATTGGCAGCCTCCAGGCCGAGCAGACCGCCACCGATGACGACGGCTTTTTCATGTTGTCTGGATACATCCAGCATGGTCTCGACATCGTGAATATCACGGAAGGTGATGACGCCGGGCAGATTCTTGCCATCGATCGGCAGCATGAACGGTCGTGAGCCGGTAGCCATCAGCAGACGGTCATACGGGATCTCGTGGCCGGATTTTGAATACACTATGCGCCGTTGGCGGTCGATGCGTTCTACCGGATCGCCACTGTATAGCGTGATGTCGTTCTGTTCGTACCATTCCGGCGAGTTGATCATGATCTCATCAATTTCTTTCTCACCGGCCAGCAGCGGCGACAACATGATACGGTTGTAGTTGCCGTAGGGTTCGGCGCCGAATACGGTGATGTTATAGTAATCCGGCGCTATCTTGAGCAGTTCCTCGACGGTGCGCATGCCCGCCATGCCGTTGCCAATGACAACAAGATCCTGCTTCTGATCGGGTAGTTTCTTGAACATCATTATCCCCTCAATGCGAGTGTAATACCCGGCGGCCTATGACGACTGCAACGCTGGTTTAGCATCGCCTGCTGCGCCGTCCAGTTCACGTTCAGCCATCGCTTTCTGCAGCGCCTCGTCTTCGGCCGCCGCGACCTCGGGTGAGAAACGAACCATCAGTGCGAACAGTGAGCAGGTGATGACGGCCAGACCCAGGAAGAGCAGACCCTGTTCATAACTCAGCGATTCGGAGCGGAACAGGAAGCCGGCCGCGACCGCACCGGCGTTGCCACCGGCGCCGACGATACCCGCGACTGCGCCCAGCGCTTTGCGATTCATGAAAGGAACGACACCATAGGTCGCGCCTTCTGCCATCTGCACAAACAGGCTGAATATGACCATACTGATGATGGCCAGGCCAAGTATCGCCATCTGCGAGAACAACACCAGCGCCAAACCTTCCAGCAACAGCACGAGAAACAGGAAATTGACCCGGCCCTTGAGTCCATGACGACGGGCGAACCAGTCGGAACCGATTCCCCCCAGTGTGCGGGCGAACAGATTCATCAGGCCGAACAGCCCGGCGATGATACCGGCGGTTTTCAGATCCAGGGAGAAGCGGTCGAAGAAATAGATCGCAGCGATGTTATTAATCGTCAGTTCGATACCGAAACAGGCTGCATACACTACGAACAATGCCCAGACACGATAATCCTTCGCTGCCGTCAGGAAGGTCCTGAATGAATTGCTGAAACTACCGGCTTGCGGCAGCTCACCCCGTTCACGCAGTTCCCGATAATCGCCATCCGGCGCATCCCGGGTCAGCAGATAATAGGCGATGCCGGTGATCAGGAGCACGATGCCGGGTACGACCATGGCCAGACGCCAGCCCACGGCTTCAGAAACGCCGAGAGTCAGTAGCGCAGCGAAGATCAGCGGCATCACGATCTGCGTTGTACCGCCGCCGAGATTGCCCCAGCCGGCGGTGGTCGCATTCGCCGTACCAACGACGTTCGGTGCGAACATGACTGAGGTGTGATACTGGGTGATTACAAATGAAGCACCGATGGCACCAATTGCCAGACGCGCCAGCA
Organism: uncultured Enterobacteriaceae bacterium; assembly: GCA_964522485.1. Classification (GTDB taxonomy): domain Bacteria; phylum Pseudomonadota; class Gammaproteobacteria; order Methylohalomonadales; family Methylohalomonadaceae; genus Methylohalomonas. Next base: position 19,726 of record CAZFUS010000003.1, read on the forward strand.
GAAATGTTTCATAGCTGTTGGCCAGACCGATGCACATCACCGGTATCGAACCGAGGATTAGCAGCCAGGTATACGTGCGCCGCGGTCCGAAACGATCGCATAGCGGTCCGATAATCAGACGCACCAGGATGGTGATGGCGACCGAGGCAATAATAGTATTGCCGATCTGGACCTTGCTAAGATCAAGGTCCTCACGGACCACGGCCATCAGCGGCGCAATACCAAACCAGCCAAAAAAGCACAGATGAAAGGCAAACCAGGTCATATGAAAGGCCCGCATCTGTATCGATTTGAAATCAAACAGCCTGATGCGTGTGGCTTTGTGTGCAGTGTCCATTGGCGTCTCCGTTCCAGATAAATTCAACAAAAAAAGGCGTCATCGCCGGACAAAAATTGCTGTCCGCGTGACGCCTTTGTCTCTGTGTTTCGGGGTCCGCCATTAGACCCGCAAGGATTCGTTTCGCCGCGGCTTACCGGCGTGACACCGTTGCTGACGGATCACACTTGTCCAAACCGCACGCGCCACGATCTGCTTCGCTGACACGTTTGATGATTTAGTATCGCAAGCTTTATGCCAGCCGGGCAGTTATGCAGGCAATATCTGCTTTTGCCATAGCAACAATTACTTAAGGCTGAATGGCGCAAAGGATGCCATACCAGTAGCAGGCTTATGATGCACAGTCCTGGACAGCTAACCCTGAAAATGCACTTATTCAGTGCAATGGATCAGCAGCTTTCAAGCGTTGCTGTCGGCAAGCTCTGTCAGGCTGACATTGATATGGGCGCGTTCGAAACTCATGAGGTAATCAATGACGCGGGCAGGATCGAAGCGGCGGCCGTCGACGAATCTGTCAGCACCGAGAGCCAGATTGTCGAGCCGCCACTCGGTCGTATGTCCACCCTCGGGTTTGATCTCGACCTCGGGGCAGGGCAGGGACAGGGCGATACACGCTTCACGATAGAGATCGGTGCGGTAAATCTGTTCGGCGAGTGTGCGGATGGCCAGCGGCTTGCTGATTTGTCCCCAGCGATACATCTGGCTGAGCAGCCAGGTGGCGTGGGAACGCCAGGGAAAAGTGGCGCAGTAACGGTAAAATTCGTGGTTGCCGATCATGAGTCCCGAAGCGATCGTATCGGGCGGCAAATCGAGATACTCCGGCCTGCTGAGCAGCAGTGGCAGTTCGTTGACGTTTTTGATATCGGCCAGCCAGACGGCTGCCTGCAGTAATGCGCGCAGCAGGGCCTGATGCGTGCGGGGATGCTGTTTGGCCCAGTCGGCGCGCACGGCCAATACCTTTTCCGGTGCGTTCTGCCAGATCTGGTGTCCGTTCAACAGCACGTGACCATGGCCGCGCGCGGCCGCTACCTGATTCCAGGGCTCGCCGACGCACAGACCGTCGATACGGCCGGCCGCCAGTTGTGACGCCATCTGCGGTGGTGGTATGACAATCAGGTTGACGTCCTGATCCGGATCGATATCGCCGGCTGCCAGCCAGTAGCGCAGCAGATAATTATGACAGGAATACGGATAAACCATTGCGAACGTCAGGGGCGCCAGCCCTTCCTGATGACGATGGTCCATCAGTTGCTTGAGCGCCCGCAGGGCCCGCTGCGGATCATCCATCGTTCGCGGTTCCAGGGCGAGGAGCTGTTCGCGCAGGGCATGCGAAATCGTCAGGGCATTACCGTTCAGACCCAGTGAGAAAGCCGTGATGAGCGGTGTCTGGACATTACTCAGGCCGAGCGTGACCGCTGCCGGCAACGGGGCAAGCATATGCGCGCCCTGCAGCGATCCGATACAGAGCTTGTCGCGGATGTTGGACCACGAGACCTCGCGCGACAGTCGTACATTCAATCCTTCGGCTTCAAACAGACCCTGCTCCTGCGCAACCGCCAGTACGGCGCAGTCGATGAGGGGGATGAAACCCAGGGTCAGTTCATGTGTTTCGAGTTGCATTCATCACACTCCAACCGGCTTCATTCCAGCAATTCGGTGGCGGCGATAATACTGCGCGCCAGCTCTGAAAGTTTCAGATTACGATCCATCGCCATTTTGCGCAGGGCCTGATAGGCTTGATCCTCCTCGAGGCCGCGCCTTTTCATGAGAATGCCCTTGGCCTTTTCAATCAGCTTGCGTTCGGTCAGCTGCATGCGTGTCTGTTCCAGTTCGTTGCGCAGCTGCTGATATTCGCGAAAGCGGTGCATGGCCACATCCAGGATCGGTCGGATTCGTTCCGGGCTGAGGCCGTCGACTACGTAGGCCGTTACCCCGGACTTGACCGCGCGTTCAATCGTGGCGCTGTCGCCATCGTTGGTGAACATGACAATGGGTCGGGGTCGATCCCGGCTGATAGCCTGCATTGATTCGAGCGTATCCCGGCCCGGCGAGTCCAGATCGACAATGATAATATCCGGCTGCACACGCTCGACCGTGGCGATTATGTCCTCGTCTCTGGATATTCGTGCAACGATTTCATGACCATGGACGCGCAGGGCTTCATCAAGCAGCTCGAAGCGCTCCGGCTGCTCGTCAACGAGCATGATTTTCAGTTTGGTACTACTCACTACTGAGTGTTGATCTAGAATTTGGCCGTAGCGTATAACCAGAACTTCCGGGCGTCGGCGGTGACAGTGGAACTTCCGTTACGCAGCAGATTGGTGGCGTTTTCGTCGGCATTATAATCCGCATATTTTATGCCCAGCATGAAATGTTGGCCGACGCCCCGACTCAGTTCGATATCGAATTCCTCACCATAACGGTAATCGAATTTGTCCGAATCGAGGATATGATATGCCGCTATAAGTTTGAATCCAAAGGCTGTTGCCACACTGCTTATATAGTAGTCACGTATACCATCCCCGGGTGTGGTCAGGAAGCGATCCGCCGTGCCCTGGAAGGCATGATTGGTGCCCAGTGGCGTCTGGAATGCATTCATGCCGTCACCGCTGAGACGTTCGTAGCTGGCCTTGATCATGAGACTGTCAAGTAACGCCCGGGGTGCGAACTTGAAACCGGCTTCGGCAAGCTGATAACTGACATCATAATCGCCCGGATTGCCTCCGTAGTCGGATTGATAGGCATATTCCAGTGTATAAATCGGCGAAATTGTATCAGTTAATGGATAACCGCCGTTCACCCGGACTCCATAGGTCTCAGAGGATGCGGCCGGTGCATTATCGAAATCCAGCAGATAGGCATAACTTTCCAGGTTGGCGAAGTTGAACTTCTTATACTGGATATTGAATACGTGACTGTCACTGTCGAAGTTGTTCAGAACCGGAGTCGAATTATCCCCGAAGATGCGATTGACATTCCAGATATAGGCATAACTGATCCGGGTATCCGGAAAATAATGATTCTGAAGACTCACCGCATCATGCGTCTGCCAGTTCTGGCGCCAGAGAACCGTGCCCATGAAACGGTGAAAGGGATCATCACGGTAGGTAATGATCTGACGGCCCACGCGCATACGGTTTCTGCCCATTCCATCATATTGCAGATAGCCCTGGTTGAGCTCGGTAACATCAGGATCTGCAACAACCGCATGGTTATTATTGGGCTGACCGGGATATTCCCGGTAATTGCCGCCTATCCGGCTTACCTGCTCAGCTTCCAGAAGGGCAGAGAAACCATGAAAAACACCGGACTGATATCCCAGGACACTGCGTAACGTACTGGCATTGGCGTCTTTTGCGGCGAGATCATCATCCACATGTTCATAGCGATACCGGAAGTGGGCGTAGAAATAGGATTCCGCATGGGCACCTTTTAACGTAGTGGCGGCCACGGCAGGCTGGGAAAGCAATATGAGGCCCGACAGGATGCGCGGGGTGGCGTTGCAGATAATTCTGGCGTGACTGAAATTCATGGGCATTTCCAAAAAAAAAAGCCACATCGGTTTCCACCGATATGGCATCGTTGTCCATAGCCGGGCACGCGCCGTTACGTGCCGGCCAGTCATCACGTTGAGTGATTCAGTAGATAATCTGCAAGCAGCGGGCCAGGTTCGTTAAATACATAACATATTGTAATTGATACAGTCGCGGCTATGTGAACGCGCAAGGTTCGCACTATTTTGGTTCTATCTGTCCGTGGTTTGCTCCACAGCAGTGCCTTAGTGTCCGTCAGCCATTCATTAATTATGGCGGTCCGCTTTTTGTTGCGTGAAGACGTCGTTGCTTTCGGCCCATTGGTCCAGCTGACGAACGATTGCCTCAGGCGCATGGATCTGTGGCAGCGATGCTTCATCGAATTCCTGTTCCCAATCATCGACGTAGTCGCTCGCAATCCGGAAAGCTTCAACAAACGATCCGGCCTCGGCAAGTGCTTTTTCAAAGAAGGCACGGCCGAAATAGGTCATATCGGATTCATCCGTGCAACCGAATGACTGCCGATCATGGCGGGCCGCGGTCATGATCAGTGTGTAAGGATCCTTGAGAGGTTCGATAAAACCACCCGAATAGCAGGCAGACACGACGATTACTTTCCATTTGATCGGCAGCCGTTTGATGATATTGGCAAGTTGCCCGGCCGGCAGATCCGGCAGTGAAACACCCCGATGATCCAGCACCAATTCATGTTCGGGACTGCCGTGAGAGGTCAGGTAAAGAAACAGGATGTCCTGATTGTGATCCATAATTGCTGCCAGTCCCTCGAGTGCGATCTCGATGCTGGTGGCGGTGGCCAGCGGCAGTTGGCGGGTGGTGGTATGGCTGTTGACCAGCAGCAGTGAACGTCCCGCTGTTGCGAATTGTCGATCCAGCCGATCGCGAATGAATTCGACTTCGCGGCGGAAGACTTCCTGGCTGCCGTCACCCGCCACGGCCAGGAGGAATAGCTCTATGTGTTCCGGGTCACCCGGTTTCAGCCGGCCCAAATCCTCGGCCAGCATATCGTTCTGATTATACAGAGCTGCCTCGGTAGCACGTTCGAGCGCGGCATAGTAGCGATCGACAAGGTCGGATTCGGAGCTGCGGGATGCGGCTTCATTGTTTTCGGCGATTTGCGTTTCGGCCGATGGTTGCGGTGTCCGGGGCGTGTGATGAATCAGTACAGCCAGCAGCAGCACCAGCGCGAGTAATGCCAGTAGAAGTCTGATGCGTGAGTTCATAGGGAGGAATGTAACCGGCTGTGCCGTCGAGGCCAAGTGCGGATCAGGGGGTGGTGTTCAGGGGCTGCAGGTAGCCCGGCCCGCCGAGCTGGCGCATCTGCCGCAGGATCCAGTCGCGCCGTTTGAAAACATAGTCCGAGGGCTGGGTCACGCTATAGTTTGTCGGGCTGGGCAGTACGGCTGCCAGCAGGGCCGCCTGTTCCGGAGTCAGCATGGCGGCAGTCTGATCAAAAAATGCGAGGCTGGCGGCTTCAACGCCATACACTCCGGGGCCGAACTGGGCGATATTGAGATAGATTTCGAGTATCCGCTGCTTGGGCCAGCACAGCTCGATCAGAATAGTGAACCAGGCTTCCAGTCCCTTGCGCAGCCAGCTCTGGGCCGGCCACAGAAACAGGTTTTTGGCGACCTGTTGTGAGATGGTACTCGCGCCGCGTAAATCGCCACCATCCATGTATTCGTACAGTGCATCCCGGATGGATTCCGTATCGAAACCGTTGTGGGTGGGGAATTTCTGATCCTCGGCAGCGACGACGGCCAGACGCATGGTCGGTGCGATCGAGGACCAGGTGACCCATTGATAGCGCGGATGTGCAACCAGGTGGCCAGTCTGTGTCAACGCGACGGCCCAGTGCTGCAGCATGAAAGCGCTGGTCGGTGGCGGCACCCAGCGCAGCAGCAGCACCGGCACCAGGGTCAGCAGCAGGAACAATAGCACCATGCCGAGCAGCAGACGCTGCAGCCATAGTCCGACGGATGAATGTTTTCTGGCGCGTTTTGTCACGGCTGGTTCATGAAAATACGGTAGAAATCCGGTTACGGATGGCCTATGCTCAACTATACGCAGCGGACCATAGCGATAGTTATTTCGGAACGCCCACCTGAATTTTCAGCACGCATTTCGTAATTTCTCCATCAGGACACCTCTGCGCAATATCTTTATTTATATATGAGGTGAATTAGTGTGATTACCGGTACCGTCAAGTGGTTTAACGAGAGCAAGGGTTTCGGCTTTATCCAGCCGGATGACGGCAGTAAAGACGTCTTTGTTCATTACTCCGCGATTCAGGGGGGTGGTTTCCGCTCCCTGACTGAGGGCCAAAAGGTGTCTTTCGAGGTCCAGAAGACCCCCAAAGGTCTCGCGGCGGCGAATGTTCAGGCAGCCTGAACAGCTATCGTTGTTACCACAAAAACCCCGCTCCGGCGGGGTTTTTTAATGGGTCTTTAAAAAGCACCTGTTGTGCGTTTCTCGAATCGCGAGTCCGGAGCACTTTTTGTTGCGCTACGGTATGTGCGGGCTGTTCGCCGCACTGCAAACGGCCACCGTCTGTATGGCCGTGGTACATCCGGGCTCGCTCCCGACGAATCAATCGCGCAAGTGATTGATTCGCGGCCGGGGCATTCCTGACCTGCCAGGAAGCTCTGAATAAGTCCGTCAGGGATTTACTCAGAGCACGAAAATCGAAAATGCGATTTTCTTCATTTTTCGATTAAACATGCAATCCTGTACCGTGGGAACCGCTGCCATTTTCAGAGGTTCCTTGATAACTTCAGGTTACAATGCCAGTCCCCTGAGAACCTGCAAAGCATTATGTCACTAGCGTTCGAACAGGCCGCCCGTGCACTGGCCCAGGCCGGCCACCAGCTCTATAACCTCGGCATGGTACCGGCAACCAGCGGCAATTTCTCCGCCCGGCTGGATAATGATCAGTTTGCCATTACCGTCTCCGGCCGGCATAAAGGCCGGCTGACGGACGACGATATCATGCGGGTCGACAGTGCCGGCCAGTCGCTGGACGGCCGCCGGCCATCGGCGGAAACCGGCCTGCATATACAAATATATCAAAGACTTAACGATGTCGGCGCCGTGTTGCATCCGCATTCCATCCATGCGACGCTACTGTCGAAAATGCTGACGGCGCCGCTGCTGTTGGCGGATTATGAACTGCTAAAGGCTTTCAAGGGGGTTACCACCCATGCCTCGCAGCTGACGGTGCCGATCTTCGAGAACGATCAGAACATCGAACGGCTGGCCGCCCGTGTCGATGACTGGCTTGACAGCCAGCAGCCTCAACAGGAATCCGTGTACGGTTATCTGATCCGCGGTCACGGATTCTATACCTGGGGTGATAGCGTGGAAGACGCATTACGTCATGTCGAGGCGTTCGATTTTCTGTTCAGATGCGAGCTGATGCTGCGAGGAGTTGCTGTTCAATGACAACCCTGACCATTTATCCCGAAATCAAGCCGGAACGGGAAGCTGTGTATACCGATTTCGATACCATTGCCGCAACGCTGGGAGAGGCCGGTGTCCGGCTGGAACGCTGGGAAGCCGGCCGACGGTTATCGCCGGAAGCGGACCAGGACGAAGTGCTGGCGGCGTACCGTAACGATGTTGAACGTCTCAACAAACAGTATGGATTTCAGTCCGTCGATGTGATCAGCCTGCGTCCCGACAATCCGAAGAAGCATGAATTACGGCAGAAGTTTCTGAGCGAGCATACACATGATGATTTCGAGGTGCGGTTTTTTGTAGACGGCCAGGGGCTGTTTTACCTGCATATCGACGGTCGGGTCTACGCAGTATTATGTACCCGCGGCGATCTGATCAGTGTACCCGCCGGAACGACACACTGGTTCGATATGGGTGCCAATCCGGATTTCAAGTGTATTCGTTTCTTTATCACGCCGGAAGGCTGGGTGGGTAACTTCACCGGCAACGATATAGCCAGCCGATTCCCGGATTTTGACAGCTACGTTGCCTCCCTGAATTGATCCAGGCTGTGCTCACCGATGTTGAGGGCACGACGACGTCGTTGTCGTTCGTGCATGATGTACTGTTTCCCTATGCACGCGAGCGCCTGCCCGACTTTATCCGCCGGCATCAAAACGAACCCGAGGTCAAAGAGCTGCTGGATGATCTACGTGAACAGCAGCAGCGTTACCTGAACGAACAGCAGGTCATCGATCTGTTCGGTTACTGGATGGAGATCGATCGCAAGGAAACGGTGCTCAAGAGTCTGCAGGGCATCATGTGGCGAGCCGGTTATGAGTCCGGCGATTTTACCGGCCATGTCTATGAAGACGCTGTGCGCAGACTGCGCGAATGGCATGATGCCGGTATCAGGCTGTATGTCTTTTCGTCCGGTTCAGTGCCGGCCCAGAAACTGCTTTTCGGTTACAGCGATTTCGGTGATCTGACGCCGCTGTTCGCCGGTTATTTCGATACCCGCACCGGTGCCAAGCGCGAAGCCGGCGCCTATAAGCATATTGCCGAAGCAGTCGAAATACCGCCGGAAGAAATTCTTTTCCTGTCAGACCTCATTGAGGAACTCAACGCCGCCCGCGCCGCCGGCATGCGGACAACCCAGCTTGTCCGTGATGGTCAGGCAACTGCTGATCACCCGGCTGCAAGGAACTTTGATGAAATCGAGGTGTGGAAGATAGAGAATAGAAGATAGAGAATAGAGAATGGGAAGCAGGTGACACGTCTATAAACTGCAAATAGCAGGTGATGACGGCCGCTATGGGTTTTCGATCTCTATCCTCTATCAACTATCCTCCCGGTTGCTAGGCTCTATCCCCGATTCTCACATATCCTCGTTTGGCCGGTCCGGTATAGATCTGCCGCGGCCGGTCTATCTTGGCCGGTGCCATGTGCACCTCGCGCCAATGTGATATCCAGCCGGGCAGACGGCCAATGGCGAAGATAACGGTAAACATGTTGGTCGGGATACCGAGAGCGCGCATGATAATGCCGCTGTAGAAGTCGACATTGGGATACAGCTTGCGCTCGATGAAATATTCATCCTCCAGCGCGACTTCTTCCAGACGCTTGGCGATATCCAGCAGTGGATCATGAATGCCGAGCTTCTCGAGCACATTATCGCAAGCTTGTTTGATGATTCTGGCACGCGGATCGAAGTTTTTATAGACGCGGTGGCCAAAGCCCATCAGACGGATACCCGCTTCTTTCTTTTTTACCTTCTCCATGTAGTCTTTCATGTTCATGCCGCTTTCATGCAACTGGGTCAGCATTTCGATAACCGCGACATTGGCGCCTCCATGCAGCGGTCCCCAGAGTGCGCAGACGCCTGCGGCCACGGAGGCATACAGGTTGGCCTCTGACGATCCCACCATGCGTACCGTTGAAGTGGAGCAGTTTTGTTCATGATCGGCGTGCAGGATCAGCAGTTTGTCCAGCGCATCAACGATGACTTCGTCCGGCTCATAGGGTTTGTGTGGCAGGGAAAACAGCAGGTGCAGGAAATTGGCAGTGTAGCGAAGGTCTGAACGCGGATAATTGACCGGCTTGCCAATCGATTTCCGATAGCTTGTGGCCGCAATAGTGCGGACTTTGCTCATCAGGCGGGCTGACGGCTCCATGAACAGCTCATCGTCGTCCGGGCTCATGAATACCGGCTGGAAACAGCCAAGTGCATTGATCATGGCCGAGAGGATCGCCATGGGCGGTGCGTTCAGAGGGAAACCCTCGAAGGCATGCAGCATGTCTTCGTGAATGAACTGATGATTACCGAGCAGGGTACGGAATTCCTGCAGTTGGTGCTCGGTTGGTAGTTCACCGAAGATTAGCAGATAGGCGGTTTCAACGAAGCTGGATTTCTCTGCCAGTTCCTCGATCGGATAACCGCGATAACGCAGAATGCCCTGATCGCCATCGATGAAGCAGATATTGCTCTGACACGAACCGGTATTGGCATAGCCATTATCCAGTGTGATCAGGCCGGACTGGGCGCGCAGCGAGCTGATGTCGATACCGGTTTCCTGTTCGGTGCCGACAACAACGGGTAATTCCAGGCTCTTGCCGTCATAATTCAGTGTTGCGGTTTTCGACATGATGCTCCTCTCTGTTATCCGAATATAAATAAAGGCTGTCGTCGACTGACGCAGGATAAACGTGCTTTTGAATCCCTGATTGCGTAAACGGCATTTCCTCTGCCGCCACCTGGCACACCGGATTCGCGTCAGGACCGAACCTGGCTATGTCACATCAAATTTCTGATCAAGTTTGATTGCGGGCGGGACATCCCGCATCGCTTCAACAGGCTGTTGAGGGAGGCGGTATTTTACGCAAGAGAATCCATTCCGTCTTGTGCGATGCGGCAGTTTTTTCTTCCGGCCTTGACAAGCGGCCAGCATTCGGCATTGGAAATGTCCCCGGCGCCTGTCCGGGATCTTTGAACAGGAACATGGAAATCAGTAATATCAATGTTTTCCGGATACATTCTAAACAGAATGTTCGATGGAGGCTGATAATGGAATTGGAAATCCGGCCGAGTTGGCGTGATCAGTTCGGTTTACTGCTGGTGTTCGGCATATTATTAATCACGTCGGTAGTTACCCTGCTGCAGCCGATTGGCGGTGTGTCACCGAATGTCGTCGCCGGTGTATTTCTGGTTCTGACAATCCTGGTTGGACTGACCATACTTTACCGGCATTATGTCTGGAGTTTCACTATTGACGGTATCAGTATCGAAAGTTGTTACGGGATTATTTCGCGTAATATTCATTCCATCCGAATCCGCGACCTGCGCAATATCAACGTGCGTCAGGGGATTCTGCAGCGTCTGCTGGGCATCGGTGATATCGAGTTTTCGAGTGCCGGCGGCGCGGGTATTGAAGTGACTTTTTATGGCGTGGCCGGGCCGATGGCCCTGAAACGCCGCATCCATTCACTTGAATCGGCACCTGATGAATGACTGTACAATAATGTTCACAAACTGGGCAGATCAACGCGTCTGAGTGTTTGTGGCGGTCGTTTCGGGAGTCGCCTGCTGGCGCTGTTGCACCAGCTTCATGAAATTGTGCGCAACCCGTGGCACATTTTCGAAATAATGGGTGAGATCGCTGTAATTCGCGCACAGTAACTCGCAACGCTCCAGTGTTCTGACAGATGCATTGCGATGGCCATCCTGGAAATAGCCCATTTCGCCGATGGCGTCTCCGGCTGCCAGCAGCGCCAGGCGCGTCCAGTTGCCTTCGATGTCGGTACGGTAGACTTCGGCCGTTCCGACCGCGAGCACGAATAAAGTCGGATCATATTCGTCCTGAATAATGAATTGCTTATATGGCGCGACGGTCACTTCGCGAAAACGACTGCTCAGCGCGCTGAGCTCAGGCTGGCTGAGCGATTCGAAAATATAGCACTGACTCAGGCGATCGACCCGCTGCCGTCGCAGCGCGATCTCGAGTTCTGCCCGGGTGATGACACCCTGTTCCTGGAGAATCTCGCCGATACGCTTCGGCGTGCCGTCGGGATGCCGGTCCCGGGTCTGCCTTTCGAGGGCCGAATGCAACGTGCCCGGTGAGCAGGCCATATATTCGGCCAGGCGCTGAAAATAATATTTTATATGTTTAGGGTCTTCCGCCATGATGTTCCCCTGATCTATGGAATTATCATATAACACCGTTGGCGAGAGATGAACTTGTCATTTAACAGGTTGCTGAATGCAATCAGCAGAAAAGCATGATCCGCTGGTTTAAACGCAGGCGCGAGATCCCGGACGCGGAATGGAATCGATTGATTGAATCGCGCGCATTTCTGCACGGTCTGGATGGCAGTCAACTGTCACGCCTGCGCGACCTTTGCAGCCTGTTTCTACATGCCAAGGCACTGGAGCCGGTCAGCGGGCTGGAACTGTCGGCGCATGACGAAGGGTTGATTGCGGTACAGGCGTGTGTGCCGATACTGGAGCTCGGTCTGGACTGGTACCGCGGCTGGAGCGCCATCATTATCTATCCGGACAGCTTTATCGGCGTGCATCCGGAATCCGATGAGGCCGGTGTGGTTCACGAGCATGCCATGCCGCAGAGCGGCGAATCCTGGCAACGTGGCCCCGTGATCCTGGCCTTGCCGGATGTCCGCAGTGGCGGGCAGTGCCGCGGCGCTAACGTCGTGATACACGAAATGTCGCACAAACTCGATATGCTCAATGGTGACGCCAATGGTTATCCGCCGCTGCACGCAGATATGCGTACGGAGGACTGGAGCCGGATATTCGAAGCGGCCTACATTGAGTTTCGGCAGTACGTCGACAGCGGCGCGGTAATGGATATCGACACTTACGCTGCGGAATCGCCCGCAGAATTTTTCGCTGTTTTCAGTGAATGCTTTTTCGAACGGCCGGCGGTGTTGCAGCACGGTTTTCCCGATGTATACCGGCAGCTTGTGCAGTTTTACCGTCAGGATCCCGCGCAGAGACTGTCGAATGACCACTAGCGGCGGCCTGCGGTCGCGATTCATGCTGGAACCGGTGCGCCGCCCGGCATTCAGTCACGAGACCCTCAGGCACGAATCGCAATGCCAGAAATATCAGCAGCGGTACAATTACCAGATCATCAAGTTGGCCGAGCAGCGGTATCCAGTCCGGTATCAGGTCCAGCGGTGACAGCAGGTAGGCGAGTGCCAACCCCAGCAGCCAGCGTGTCAGCCGCGGTGTACGCGGATGTTTCAGTACGCGGCGATAGACATGGATCTCGGTTTTGACAGTGGCGACGAGCTGTTGCCAGCGATGCATGAGTGGTCAGTGAAAAGTGAAGAGTGATAAGACGTATTGAAAGGTTCCCTCCAGGTGCCAATTTTTTATTTTACCCTTCACTTTTCACCACTCACGTATTTCAACAACACCGATTCGGGCGGTTCCACTTGCGCTGTTCTTCGGCAATGAAAAAGTCGCGCCGGCTCAACGGTGGCCCTTCACCCGGATCGTGCTCCCGGTACCAGTGATCGAGATAGCGCTGGTAGGCATCCTCACCGGTCAGTCTCTGAATAAACTGACGGATTGTCAGCAATCGCTTCTTCATGATCATCACTGCTCTGTGGCCAGTTCGGTGCGTACGTAGGGTGCTTCCGATGTCGGCCGCCGACGGCGGCCGGTAATTTCACCATAACAGACCCGGACGGTTTCGATCACCAGCACCCAGGTCGTGATCAGGAAGAATACGGTCATAAAGGCGTTCAGGCGGTCATTGAATATGAGCTGCGGCGCCTGAGCAGCCATCTCCGGAGACAACAGGCCGGTATCCAGCTTGTCCTGCAGGCTCTGTGCGTGAGCCAGGAAGCCGACACGGGTTTCGGTACTGAAGAGTTTCTCCCATGCCGCAGTAGTGGTGACGGTGATCAGCCAGACCAGTGGCAGGCCTGTGACCCAGACGTAACGCAACTTGCCGGATTTGATCAGGATGGTAGTACAGACACACAGCGCTATTGCCGCCAGCATCTGGTTGGAAATGCCGAACAGCGGCCACAAACTGTTGATGCCGCCGAGCGGATCAATCGTACCCATGTACAGGAAATAGCCCCAGGCGCCGACTACCAGCGCCGATGACATCAGTACGCCGGGATACCAGCTTGTTTCGCCGAACTTCGGCCAGACGTTGCCGATCAGGTCCTGCAGCATAAAGCGGGCAACGCGGGTGCCGGCATCCAGCGTTGTGAGGATGAACAGCGCCTCGAACATGATGGCGAAGTGATACCAAAGCGCCGGCAGGGCAGTACCGAAGGCTCCGGCGAAAATGCTCGCCATACCGACGGCCAGAGATGGCGCGCCGCCGGTGCGGGCGAACAGGGTTTCCTCACCCATGCTGGCGGCCAGACTGTTCATCTGTTCCATGGTCACGGGAAAGCCCATGGCGGTGATCGCATTGACGGCATCGGCACCGGTCCCGACGATACCGGGCGGACTGTTGATCGCAAAGTACACGCCGGGTTCCAGCACACAAGCAGCGACCATTGCCATGATGCCGACAAACGATTCCATCATCATTCCGCCATAACCGATGAAACGCGCCTCGCGTTCATTGCTGATCATTTTCGGCGTCGTGCCGGAAGCGATCAGTGAATGGAAACCCGAAATCGCACCGCAGGCGATGGTAATGAATACAAACGGAAACAGCTTGCCGGCAAAGATCGGGCCGGTACCATCGATGAACTGTGTCAGTGCCGGCATCTTCACCTCGGGCTGGACGATGAGAATGGCGATTGCCAGGGCGATAATGGTACCGATCTTCATGAACGTGGAGAGATAGTCACGCGGCGCCAGCAGCAGCCACACTGGCAGTACCGCCGCGGCGAAGCCATAGCCGATGATCATCAGTGCCAGTGTCGGACCGTCATAGTTGAACCAGTGACCGATACCCCAGTCTTCGACCCAGCCGCCGCCAACCACCGCCAGCATCAGCAGGACGACACCGATCAGCGTGGCTTCGAGCACCCGTCCGGGACGGATGTTGCGCATGTACAGGCCGATGAGAATAGCGATTGGTATGGTGGCGCCCACCGTAGCCGTTCCCCAGGGGCTGTGCTTCATGGCATTGACCACCACCAGGCCGAGCACGGCGATCAGAATGACCATGATCGCCATGACACCGATCAGCGCGACCCCGCCTCCCAGGGGGCCGAGTTCGTCACGTGCCATCTGGCCGAGTGAGCGGCCGTTACGGCGTATGGAGAAAAACAGCGTGACGAAATCCTGCACGCAACCGCCGAGCACGGCGCCGACCAGAATCCAGATCGTACCGGGCAGGTAACCGAACTGTGCGGCCAGCGTCGGGCCGATGAGCGGTCCGGGGCCGGATATGGCGGCGAAGTGGTGACCGAAAACGATCCACTTGTTGGTCGGCAGATAGTCACGCCCGTTGTCGAAGCGTTCCGCCGGTGTCGCGCGCGTCGCATCCAGTGCCAGCACTCTGGCAGCAATAAATGCGCTGTAGAAACGGTAGGCGATAGCGTAGACGCAGACAGCTGCGACAATGAACCAGACGCTGTTGATGGATTCACCGCGGCTGAGCGCGATGCCGCCCACAGCCGCAGCGCCGAGAACGGCCACCAGTAACCAGCCAAAGAGTTTTAACCAGCCAATGCTTAAACGCGGCATGATTGTGTAATCGTTATTAACAGTCGCCACAGTCGCAGCGACCGGCATGCGTGTCAGCCAAATCTTACAAAAGTCGGCCGCAGTTTAATGATTAGCGGGCCGTTTGGGTACCCGCAGACTTTTGCCCGGCCACGACCGAGTCCGTATGATGCCACAGTCCGCCGCACAACACTCTCACGGGGCATCTGGCTAGAAGGAGGACAGCGTGAACGCGGTGCTACTGGGCGTTATCATTTATGTGGTTGTGCAGTTGGCTGTCGGCCTGCTGGTCTCGCGGCATATCACCAGCGAAACGGACTATCTGCTGGCCGGCCGGCGGCTGGGGCTGGGTCTGGGACTGGCCACCTTTACCGTATTCGCGACCTGGTTCGGCGCCGAGACCGTCGTGGGCTCGGCAGGTAATATCTACAGTACCGGCCTGACCGGTGATACCGCCGAGCCGTTCGCCTATGCGCTTTGTCTTGTTCTTCTCGGGTTGTATTTCGCCGCCCGCCTGTGGCGCAATCAGTACGTGTGCGATCATCTGGTTTATCGGTGAGTACATCGCCGACTGGACGACGCCTTATATGATTTCACTGGTCAGCGCATTGCTGGCCTATATGCTGATGGCCTGGCTTGAGCGAGGTCGCATCGGAACAAGCCAGAGATTGCCGATCTGAGTAATCGTCCAACCATCATGTCGGTACACGAATCTTGACTGCGTCTGCACAGGCAAGCCGGCGACAAGCGATCGGTCGCTGGGCCGGACTTGTTGCGTTTCTGCTGGTCCTGATGGTTCCTGCGCCGGCCGGCATGTCCACTGCCGGACAGGCTGTCGCCGCGGTGACGGTATTGATGGCGATCTGGTGGATTACCGAGGCACTGCCGATTGCTGCAACGGCGCTGCTGCCAATGGTGCTGTTTCCGCTCCTGGATGTGACTTCGCCGGCATCGGTGACTGCCGCCTACGGCCATCACCTGGTGTTTCTGTTTCTGGGCGGTTTCATGATCGCCGTGACGCTGGAACGCTGGAATCTGCACCGGCGACTGGCGTTGCACACCATACACTGCGTGGGGACCGGACCACGGCGGATACTGCTTGGTTTCATGCTGGCGACTGCGTTTCTGTCCATGTGGATCAGCAATACCGCGACGGTGATGATGATGGTGCCCATCGCCAGCGCGGTGGCGATGCAGATCAGCGGTAGCGCTGCCGATCACGAAGACGTTACAAACAGCCACCAGTTCGGTACGGCCCTGATGCTGGGTATTGCCTACGCTGCATCGATCGGCGGTATTGCCACGCTGATCGGGACACCGCCGAATGCCATCCTTGCCGGCATGGTCGAGCAGCTGTACGGCACCCGCATCAGTTTCACTGACTGGATGGCTTTCGGCTTGCCGCTGGCCATGGTGTTTCTGGCCCTGGCCTGGCTGTATCTGGCTTATTGCTTCCGCCGCGTCAAGGCAGGGGAGGGCCTCGGGCAAATCGGGGTTATTGAAACGGAGCTGCGCCAGATGGGATCGATGGGCCACGCCGAACGCCGCGTCATGATTGTGTTTGCCGGTGTGGCAACCATCTGGATCCTGCGCGGCCTGATCGAGACGGATATCGGCGCCCGCGTAGAGGATTCAACCGTGGCGGTGGCAGGGGCACTGGCACTGTTTCTGTTGCCGGCCGGCGATGGCCGCCGGCTGCTCGACTGGGACACGGCCAAACGTATTCCCTGGGGCGTACTGCTGCTGTTCGGCGGTGGTTTTGCGCTGGCGGGCGGCTTTGAGCAGAGTGGATTATCCACCTGGTTCGGTCAGCAGCTCCAGGTTTTTGATAAAACGAACCCGATACTGGTTATCGCGATCGTTGCCACGCTGGTCAAGTTCCTGACCGAGGTGACATCGAATACCGCGACGGCGACGCTATTGATACCCATCATGGCCGGCTTTGCCGAAGCAGCTGGTCTGCATCCCTTCATGTTGATGGTGACGACCGCCGTTTCCGCTTCACTGGCCTTCATGCTGCCGGTGGCTACTCCGCCGAATGCCATCGTGTTCGGCACACCCTACGTCACCATACCGACGATGGCCCGGGCAGGCCTGTGGCTGAATCTGGTTGGAATACCACTGACAACCGTGATGATTGTCGTCTGGTTGCCGTGGGTCTGGAACATTCCGCTGGTCATCGCACCGTGATGTTAATGTTTCACTCCAGTTCAAGCAGAAGCTGGCCATGGTGTTTATAACACAGGTTGGTTCCCTCCCAGGCCGCCGCCGGATGCACCTGATGCGGCTGTGGTGCAGCGGTTGCGAGGATATGCCGGACTTCATATCCGGATAATTGCAGATAATCGGACAGCAGCGATCGATGACAACGGACCGGATCATTTTCGGCGCACATCAGCGCGGCCGGCTCGGCAGCAATTTGCAGCAGCCCGGTAATGCCATCGCGGAAAGTCTCGCTGCGCATGTGTATCGCAAAACGCCGTAATGCACCTGCCGGCAAAGCGGCGTAATCAGCGTCACTATCAGCCGCCGTTGCAGCGCGCCGGCCACCGAACACTTCACCCAGCCAGTGATAGCCGATGCCGCACTCTGTCAGCGATCGTTCGAGCCCGGGGCGATTGAAATGCGGCAGCCGACGGGAGCCGGGGTGACGGCGAATATCGACGAGCTGGCGAATGGCGTGTGCCTGGAGCAGCGCCATGAACGCCGTCAGGGGATAGTTGCTATGGCCGATGGTGTAAATGACCCGGGCAGGCATGTTTCAAGCTCAGGCACAGAGATGGGGGCAGCTTTCAGGTAATTTCGTAGGACTCAACCAGTGTGCCGCCAATCTGGTCAACCGGCGCCCCGATGAAGAAGCCCATGGCGAAATCGGCGCCGCAACTGATGGCCTCGGTCAGCATGGCGGAATTCTCGATAAATGTGGATACCAGTAGCGCGTTGTGCTGCTTTATTTTCGTGACCAGAGTTGAGGAGCTATCCGAATCCGACTGCTTTTCCGGCAACTCGTCCAACAGTGACTGGCGAACCTCGTATACATCGAAGAGCCTGTTGTTCACACACTGTTCCAGCTGCTCAAGACTCTCGAAGGAAGTAATGGCAAAACGAAAGCCGTAAGTCTGGCGCAGATATTTGAACAGTGCATCTACCTGCTTCTGCCTGGAAAGATAGGTGGTCGCTGCTACTTCAAGGACGATCGACTCGCAGGGTTCCTTGCTGCCCGCCTTTTTCATCAGCTTATTCTGCAGCCAGGTAAAAAGATTGGCATCGGCGAAGGATTCACCACTGATTTTTACAAAGAGTGTGTATGAATGATCCTGGTGTTTCATGACATGAAGCATCCGCCCGACACTTTCCCGCAACATCCAGCGGTCCAGCAATTGCTGATTGCGGACAGTCATCAGGCTCTTGATCACCTGGTCGGCCTCGATGATGGAGCCATCGGTGTTCACCATACGCACGAAAACGCTGAACATTTCTGCATCAATCGCGGCGGCGGTATCCGATAATGGCATGATCGGTTGAAAGTACTGCAGCACCCGGTTGTCATTGAAAGCCTGCAGGATATCGAATTCATCTGCTTTCGGTGCTCCCATGTCGCCCTCAGCCAGTTCTACTGAACGGATTTCGCTGGCGGCTTTACTGGTCTGTTTCTCGATCGGCAGTTCGAGCGTCAGTTCCAGAATATTATTTTCGGTTTCAGGTTCCAGCGGTGGTGGGGATTTCTGTGCCGGTTGTTCTGATTTGGCTCCGAGTTGGGGCGCCTTTTCGGGCGCCGGTTTCTTATTCATTACCGGTGACTGTCGTACGGGCGGTTGCTTCTGGCAGGGGTCGGCCCTGGCCGCCGGTGGCACCGTTTCCGGGCTGTGGATCTCGAAGCCATCTCCGCCCCGGTCACGCACCGTCTGACAGGCAAGCCGGGCATTGCGGATGATATCGTTGGCGGTAAGGGGGCCGTCCTTCAGACGTACCACACCGATACTTACGGTGATCGGGATCGCTTCGCCTTCATGGTCGTAGGGATGACCGGCTAACACGTCCTTCAGCCGGGCAATCTCTGCTTCCAGTGACTGCGACGCGCCCGGTTCGAACAGCAGGCCGACCGTGGCATCACTCATGCGCGTGATGCTGGCCTTGTAGGCGGGATCGTTGAATGCATCAAACGTCAGGCTGGCTATATGCCGCAGTATGTCATCCTGTACGATAAGACCGCGTTCATCCCCCAGCGCGGTATAACCATCGAGTTCCAGCAGAAAAAACACCGAATCCGGCTGTTGCGATTGTGTTGCCTGCTCCAGATTCGTGTAGAATAGAGCTTTATTGAAAGACTGGATACCGTGAGTATTCAGCGACTGCCGTTCACGCGCTTGCCGGTGATTTTCGACTGCATCGATGATCGACTGCTTGAGGCGCGGTGCGGTGATGTCCTGTTTGCGCATGTAATCCTGGACGCCGGTTTTCATCGCCCGCACGGCGATCTCCTCGCTGCCTTTGCCGGTCAACATGATCACGGGCGGAAAATTATCCTGTTTCTTCCATACGTTCAGTAGCTCAAGCCCGTTTTGTTCCTCACTGAGCAGATAATCCAGGATGATCAAGTCACAGCCTGTCCAGTCGAATGTCGATGGCGGCGGACCATTCATGGCGGGGTCGTATTCCTCGACTTTGACACCGGAGAGGGTCTGATTGATGTGGCGGGCGATGAGCTGACGGGAAGATTCGTCATCGTCGATAATCAGGATGGTCTTGAGCGTGCTCGTCACGGTACTTCCCATCAATACTACTCCGCCTGTTCTATCCTGCAGTCCGTGTTCATGCCTGGATGCACCGGGGGTCGGCCACGCGGCAACAGGCATTATTGATCATGTGATCCCGTACATCATGCTTTAGTGCGTGCCATAGCTCAACAAGCTGCGTCAATCACAGCTGTTAGGCGACGCGCCCATGCGCGGGCAATCATGCAGGGCGGGCGCGGGTGGGCGTTGCGACAGCGAGGTCGAGAAAGTTACACGCTGGTGGGTTTGCGACCGAGATACAGGCAGTACTGCCAGAGTCCGCCGTAGGCCCGGCAGATGCTGGATTCGACCGGCGTCAGTGATGCATCAAGGCGGTGCAGAAGGTGCTTGCCGATGCGGACATGATGCAGTGCCATCCAGCGCGCGAACCATGTATCGCCGGCACCGTGAAAATCCACCAGGCCGACGCAGCCGCCTGGACTGAGGTCGGCATGCATCGCGGCAATTGCCTGCTCCCAGCCGGGATTGAACATCGACAGACTGTACGCGGCTACTATCAGATCAAAGCCTCGCCCGGTGTCCAGCGGTTTGTCGTAGGCCACCTGCCGCAGGCAGGCCGTGGCGCCCAGTTTGCGACGGGCGATGTCCAGCATATCGGCCGATCGATCTACGCCGTGCAGTTCGGCGGCTGGAAACAACCGGCGCAGGTAGATGAGGTTGTGGCCGGTCCCGCAGCCGACTTCGAGCACACGGCGCGGGTGGCAATGGCGCACCGCCAGGTCGAGCAGAGCCGTGCGGCCGAACAGGAAACTCCAGCGGGTCCGGTCGTAGATACGCGCCTGCTGGCGGTAATAACCTTCCACCGTACCGGCAAACGGGTTCAGGCCGAAGCTCAAAGCACTTCCGCGAAATGCAGGCTGCCGTAAGTGCCGACCCGGTCACGCTGGTGCAGCGGCTGAGTCAGTTCCGGGAAAAATCGCAATGCTGACGTCGCCTCGTGGGGCAGAAAATCCAGCCGGTCGCTGGCTGAGCGCATGAGGATTCGGGCGCCCGGCGCACTATTTTGCAGGATCATGTGCCATTCCTCGGCCAGCGCCCGGGGCTGGTGCCAGGCGAGCCAGTCCTGGTGATCCAGCAATACGAAGTGGCTGTATCGGCCCGGATGCGCGCGCAGGAAACCGGTTACGGTAGCGTTGTGCAGCTGGATGCGATCGCAGTGGCTGCGCAGACGCTCGAAATGCTCGGGCTTGAGATAGTTCGGACAGCATTGCCGGGTATAGGAACCGGTCAGGTAGACGCGCCAGAAATAATTGTCTTGAATCAGAATCTGGGTCGCCACGCGCTGCAGTCTGTCGCTGAGAAATCCGCGAATGCCACCGGGATAGTGCTGGCTGATCAGGCGGGCCTGAGCGCGGGGTACGCCGAGCAATGACAGTGTGAGTGGCTGGCGCATCAGCCAGGACACGCAACGGCCCCACAAGTAGGGCTCGATGTGGCTGTATATTTGTTGCTGAGCCTCGATTGAGTCGGCGTCGATCAGCTCCATGAGATGATATCGCAGGCGGCGTTTTTCCTGCAGCAGATAGCGCGTCAGCCACCAGGCCACGGCACCGGATGAGCCATGGTAATAGAATGACTGTTTGTGGCTGCAGGCGTTGAAATACTCGATCTTCCGATCCCAGAAAGCACGGGCGTAGTCAGCAAGCTGGTGACGGATGGCTGCATAAATATTCCGGAACCCGGCGTGGGATCCGTGGCCGAACATGGCGAACAAATCGTCGTAGCAGCCACGTTTAAACAGGGCCAGCTTGAGTTGTAGCAATGCATTCTGCCGCGGATTGACATCAACGGCGTGGATTACGGCTGGCTGATCCAGCAGATAATCCAGCGCATTGCAGCCGGCGCTGGTTAGCATGACAACCCGGCTGTCGGCATCGAGCTGCAGCAGTTCGCGGTCGATACGCGGGTCTTCCCAGCAGGCGTTATAGATCAGGTAGCGGTTGTGAACGCTTTTGAAAATCAGATCTTCGCTGGCGTTGAGCAAACGGCGGCTGAAACGATCGCGCATGCGTGCAGGTCATACCGGACTGGATAATGTGACACAATATAGAGGTGCTGTATGACAAAGCCGTGCCGCATCCATGACAGGTTAATGACGTTATGTTAAAGCTTGGTTTTCTGATATTAACCGTGACACTGACGGTAGCGCAGCCCGTTGTTGCAGCGGATGCTGATCTCGATCCGCAGCAACTGGTGGAGAAGGCACGTGCGGGCAATGTGAATGCACAGTACAACCTGGCGCTGCTGTATCTGAACGGTATCGCTGTGCCCCAGGATGTGGAGCTGGCAGCGGAGTGGTTTCATAAGGCGGCGGATCAGGATGATGCCGAGGCGCAGATGCAGCTTGGCTATCTGTATGACATCGGCCGGGGTGTTGAGCAGAGTGATGCCCAGGCGTTTTACTGGTATCGTCAGGCAGCCAGTCAGGACGACAGCGACGCCATGATCAATCTGGGGCATATGGTGGCCGCGGGACGCAGCGTACCGGCCAGCGACCGACAGGCCTGCGACTGGTACGAAAAGGCGGCCGAAGCCGACAGTGCCGAGGGCCAGTATCTGCTGGGCGAATGTTATCTGGATGGCGTGGGCCGGGCACGTGACCCGGCAACTGCGGCTGACTGGTTCATGGCCGCCGCCAAGCAGGCGGACCCCATTTCCCAGGGTCGGGTCGGTTATCTGTATGAACAGGGTATCGGCGTCAAGCAGGATCTGCGTCAGGCGGCGCACTGGTACGAACTGGCCGCCCGGCAGGGCGAGCCACAGTCGCAGTACAATTTTGGTGCGTTGCTGAGTTCAGGCCGTGGTGTAACGCGGGACGATGAGGCGGCGGCCGGATGGTTCAGGAAGGCGGCCGAACAGGGCGATGCCCATGCCCAGTTTGCACTTGCCGGTTGTTATTTCGAGGGCCGGGGACTCAGTGAAGACCTTGAACAGGGGCTGAAATGGCTGCGCCGAGCTGCCGAACAGGACTTTGAACCAGCCCGGCGCATGCTCACGAGAATAGAAGACCAGGCCGGCTGATCAGGGCCCCGGATGCCAGCCGGCATCGGCCCACACTTCGCCGCTGATAGCGGAATTTTCCACCATGCAACAAATGGCGCTGGCGATCTCTTCCGGCCGGATCAGCCGGTTGAGCTGGGTGTTCGGGAGTATGTGCTTTTCGATGAAGTCATCGCCCAGCGCCCGTACCATGGGTGTATCGGTAAAACCGGGATGGATTACGCCGCAGCGCACCCCGTGAAATATTGCTTCCATGGTCAGTGTCGCCGCCGCGCCTTCCAGGCCGGCCTTGGTCGAAGCGTAAGCGATCTGGCCCTTGTTACCCTGGGATGAAATCGAACCGATGAAGATGACTGTTCCCTGTACCCGTTCGTCCGGATGCCATTTGCGTAAACCCTTGCCGGCCCGATCCTCTGCGATATGAGCGACCATTTCCAGCGCCCAGTAGATCGGCGCGATCAGGTTGATGTCAACGACCTGACGGAATTTTTCGACGGCATAGATTTCGGCTTTGCCGGTATCTTTATCGACCTTCACCGCGAGGGCATCGCGGGTGATACCGGCTGCCGGTACACAGATGCTGACCAGACCGTGTTCGGTCATCATGTGTTTGAAGACACTCTGGCGGAAGGCGTCGTCGGTCACATCGCCGCGGAACGGAATCGCGACTTCGCGGCCGGTTTCCTGGTTGATGCGAGCGGCTGTGGCGTCGACGGTGTCGGCCATGTCCACCAGGGCGATTGCCCTGACGTCTTTGCGGGCCAGCTCATCCACAATAGCCAGGCCGATACCGCTGGCGGCACCGGTTACCAGTGCGACCTTATCCTGGATTTCCATTGTTATCTCCTTCCTGAAATTGCGCTCATTTCCATTGTAACGTGAATATTGTGCACTGCAATAAGCATGTTGCAGCGCAGTGGTCCGGAATGGCCGGTCTGCCTGCCTGAATTTTGCTGTCATCGTATTGCCGGCTGTATTGATACTCATTGCCGTGCGACGCGCCGGCCGTATACGTATCGCCAATTGGCAGATCATGGCTGGCGGTACGTTCGCTATGGTGTTCAGTGTGTTCATGATCGATCACGCACTGGTCGTCAGTGGCGTGTTAAATGTGCCGCTGGTGGCACTATCTCTGCCGGTGTAGCAGACCGGGGCAGGAAGTGATGCGTTGCTGGCGCTCGCTGCCGGCAGCTCCGCCGGCAATCTTCTGATCCTGGTGCGGCCAGGAACATCATTGTTATTCAGGGAGCCGAGCGGCACGGGGCCGCCCCGGGCTTTATCGAATTCGCCCGGATCGGTACACCGCTGACCTGTGTGAATGTGGCGGTCTACTGGATCTGGCTGGGTCTTTGAGCACCGTCGTGTGCAGATGGCGCATTGGGCATGAAGACATCCACTCGCGCTGGCGGCAGGTTGACCCAGACGCGGCTGGTCGCGATGCGCCGAAAACCGGCCGGGGCGCGTTTGCCGGGATCGCCCAGGGCATAGGTGAACTGAATCAGGTGCCCGTCTGGCGGGAGGCATTGGTGGATCTGTTTGCTGATGGTACCGACCAGTTGGGGTTCCAGGGAACGCATCGGCAGGCTGGAGATCACATGGCTGACTCTGGCACCCGTATTCCGGACCCCGGCCAGCAGTTCGCCCAGATGGGCGGCATCAGCCTCGAATATGCGCACGCCCTCGAATCGTCGCCGCAGCAGACGCACCATGTTGGGTGAGCGTTCTACGCAGATCAGGCGTGTGGCAGGCACCGTGTACTTAAGCAGGGCTTCGGTAATGGCGCTGGTCCCGGCGCCCAGTTCGACGACATAGCCCTCCTGCGTGTCTGGCACACGGTTCGCGATGTGACGCGCGAGCAGGTTCGAACTGGGAATGAGGGAACCGATGGTGCGCGGTGTCGATAGAAATTCGCCGCAGAAAACGGCTATGGATGCAAAAGTTTCAAAAGGAGTAGGCACGCTCAGTTCGCTGACAGGGCTGTTGGTTTTTTGTGACTTAAGCTAAGTTTGTTCTGAATTATTTATGGTACTGTAACTTATAAAGTATTTCATGTACCGGCACCGGCACAGTAACCTCCCGTGATGTCTCGGGGCTGGTGGGCCGCGTCATGCGAATAAAAATCCACAGACAGGCCACGCTCTGATGACCCCCGCAACAGTATCCGACTCAGACACAGTCGGACAAGTCAGCATCACCGACTGGCTGCGGGAGTATGCCTGTCTGAGCCTGTGGCTCGCTCCACTGCTGCTGCTGCTGCGCGGCTATGAATTCGGCCTGATAACCTGGCGTTATGAACTGGCGCCGGCTTGGGTGCAGCTGCTGTTCAAATCCCTTGCTTATGATCTGCTGGTTGCCGGTTTCTGGATCCTGATCGGCGCTATTCTTTATCTGTGCGCGCGGTTCGCCGGCCGGCAGTTCGCCACGGTGCTGGTGGTCGGAATCAATATTCTGCTGATCATTGCCTACGTCGGCCTGATTGAATACTTTCTGATCACGCAAGTGCCGCTCGGCGCTGACTTGTTCGGCTACTCAGGGTCGGACATTGCCGCCACCGTCCGGACCTCGACTGATTTTTCGTTGCGAGCCTGGTTGCCGTTTATCTGTGCGCCGGTGCTGTACGCGCTCATGCTCCGGTTCGGTCGCAACTGGCGCTGGCCTGCCGCCGCATTGAAATTTTATGCAGGCACTGTCCTGGTGTTCGCCGTACTGTTCTGGCCGCTGTATCCGCGTCAGACTGTTCTGACCAGTGAGCGGGAATCCGCCCTCACGGCCAACAAGCTGGCTGCCTTTGTCAACAGCAGTCTTGCTTATGCCGGTGAGCGCGTGCAGCCTTCAGACGAACAGGCGGATTATCAGCCGGTTGCTGAATATCCACTGCTGCACACCGCCGATTATGAGGATGTGCTGGGTCCGTTCTTCCGCCGCGCGGATGCCAGGCCGAACATCGTCATCATCGGAGTCGAAGGTTATGGTCGGGCATTTACGCCGGATCAGCGTTACGGCGGGTTCACTCCATTTCTCGGTCAATTGATGCGCGAGGGATTGTACTTCCCGAATTTTGTTGCGCTGTCCGGCCGCTCATTCGGTTTTCTGCCGAGCCTCATCGGTTCGCTGCCGCCGGGTGAACACGGCTTCATGGATCTGGGTTCCGGCATGCCCGATCACGACACCCTGATCACACTGCTTAACCAGAATAATTACCATACGGCTTACTTCGTCGGTTTCAGCAGCAATTTCGACAATATCGATGTGTTTCTCGAGCGGCAGAATGTTGATTTCATGCTGAACGAGGGCATGTTCGGCCCGGCCTACGAGAAGATGGATGTAATCGAGGGCGGCTTTACCTGGGGTTATGCGGATCGGGATATGTACCAGCGGGCGTTCGAACATCTTGCCGACGTAGCGCCCGATCAGCCGCGACTGGATATTTATCACACGGTCAATCTGCATGAGCCGTTCATTATTCCCGAGCCGGACAAATGGCGACGTGCGGTCACGGAGCGTCTGGCCGAACTCGATCGCCCTGGCGCGGTTGAGGCCGACGTGCGCCGCTACAGGGATATTTTCGCTGCCCTGCTGTACAGCGATTACGCGCTTCGATACCTGTTTGAACAGTATCGACAGCGGCCGGATTACGAACGCACGATTTTTATTATCACCGGCGATCACCGGTTGATACCCGTCCCGGAAGCCGATCGGATCGATCGCTTCAGCGTGCCATTGATCATCTGGTCGCCTTTGCTGAAAAAACCGGCCAGGATAGGGGCGGTATCTACCCATCTGGACCTGGTTCCCAGCCTGGCTGCCTATCTGCGGGACGAATACGATCTTGAATTTCCGCAACAGGTACACTGGCTCGGCCAGGGTATTGATATGCATCCGGGTTTTCGGAGTCGGCGTTCGGCGGCGCTGATGCGTACCAAGAACAGTCTCAGTGATTATCTTGTCAATGAATATTTTCTATCAGGCAATGACCTGTTTCGATTACAGCCCGGTATGGATCTTGAGCCGCTGCATGACAAGAATCTGAAAGCGGACATCGCTGCCGAATTCGCGCGGTTCAAGGCCATGAACCATTACGTGATCCGGAATAACAAGTTGAAACGGGGAAAGCTGCCGGTAACGGATACGGCAATTGCCGAAGAACGGGCATTACTCGAAGAGCTGCAGCTCGCCGATAAAAATCCGGAAGCGCTGTTCATTTATGCCCGGCAGGCGGCGTTCGATCAACATTACGAGGAAGCGCGGCTTATCGGTCGGCATGTGCTGCGCGATCATCCCAATTATCATGACATGCGGGTGCTGGTAGGGCGGACATACAGCTGGAATGGTGACTACGCTGAAGCTGAAACCTATTTTCGTGATGTGATCCGACGCAATCCCCTGTATGCCGACGCCTATAGTGCACTGGCCGATGCCGAGCGCTGGAACGGACAGCTCAAACAGTCGCTGCAGGTGATCGAACAGGGACTGGCACAGGTGCCGGAGGATGCAGCACTGTTGCTGCAGAAAGCGAAAACGCTGAGTCAGCTGGAACGGCCGCAGGCGGCACTGCAGGCGGTGAATGCGTCACTGCGGACCGATCCCGGCAATGATGAAGCGCGTGAATTGCGCGAGCGGCTGGCATCCGGAAGCCCTGCCAGTGAAAACTGAACATTCGACTATCGGATTAGGATATGCGTGACTCGCTGATCGGCTTGCTGACACTTTTTGCAACCATCGGTACATTTGCCGTCCATGCCCAGCCACCCGGACCCGGTATGGGTGTGGATCAGATGTTCGAGGTTGCGCGCGGCAAGGCGTTTGCGGGTGACTACGCCGAGGCCCGGACAATCGCTTATGATATCTTACAGCGCTCTCCGGATTATCATGACGTCAGAATTCTCGTTGCGCGGACTTATGCGTGGCAGGGCGAACGCGGCAAGGCGCGGGATGAACTGGCTTACGTGCTGGAACGCAGTCCCGACTATCGCGATGCACTGAGTGCATCGATCGACGTCGAGCGCTGGGATGGACGTTATGCACGTGGTCTGGAACTGACCGGGCAGGCACTTGGCTATTATCCGGATGATCCGGTTTTTCTGAAGAAAAAGGCGGAACTGCTGGCCAGTCTGGAGCGTTATGACGAAGCCCGGGCGGTTCTGCGCAAAGCCGGTGAGATTGACCCTGACAGCGCGGACATCGACGCGCTCAGTGAGTCGATTGATGACTGGCGACCGCACCCGAACCGCATCAGTGCCGGCTTTTACGTCAATGAATATTCAGAATTTTTTGATCATGACCCCATCGCGTATTTGCAGTACGGACGCGAAACGCCCTGGGGTACCGTCATCGGCCGGGTCAATTACCGCGATCGTTTCGGCAGCTCCGGTGCCCAGGGCGAAATCGATTTTTATCCGGCCATGGCCGAGGGTATATACGGCTATCTGAACTACGGTTACTCGAGCAGTACCTCGCTGTTTCCCCGGCACCGTTACGGCGCCGAGATCTACGCCAATCTGCCGCGTGCCTTCGAGGCCTCACTCGGGCTGCGGCATCTGGATTTCGACAGCAGCAATGTCACGATCTATACCGGCAGCCTGGGTAAGTATTTCGGCAATTACCTGTTATCCGTGCGTCCCTATGTAACACCGGGAGACACCGGGACTTCGGTCTCCGGTGCGTTCAGCCTGACCCGCTTTTTTGGCAGCAGAGAGCAGTATCTGAAGCTGCGCGGCAACTATGGTGAATCGGTGCAGGAGCACCAGTTCCAGTCGGCGGCGGCACAGGGCGTGACGCTGGAAAGCTGGTCGATCGGTATGGCCGGACAGTGGGAATTCCTGCCCTATACCTATCTGTCCGGATCATTCGATGTTGGCGAAGAAGAGTTGTTATTTGCGCCGGGTGATTTTGTCGAGGTATACAGTCTTTCAATCGGCATCAGCCATCGTTTCTGATAATGGCAGGTTTGAACCGCAGGCACTGGACATGGGTCCAATATGTGCCATATGTTCCCTTCAGCCGAGGTTCTGAATCATGTTTCTGCATCGCAAGACCGCTACGTTGCCGCAGCCGGAACAGGCGCTGCCCGGCCGTGCCCAGCCACTGCCGACGAGTGCCAGCCATTATGTCAACGGTCATCCGATCAAACCGCCGTTCCCGGCGGGCCTGCAACAGGCCGTGTTTGGCCTTGGCTGTTTCTGGGGCGCCGAACGCAAGTTCTGGCAGCTCAATGGTGTCTATACGACCGCTGTCGGCTATGCCGGCGGCTATACGCCGAACCCGACCTATGAAGAGGTATGCAGCGGCCGTACCGGTCATGCCGAAGTCGTGCTGGTAGTCTACGATCCGGCACGCGTCACGTATGAAACTCTTCTAAAAGAGTTCTGGGAAGCGCACGATCCAACCCAGGGTATGCGCCAGGGCAATGATCTTGGTACGCAGTATCGCTCTGCCATTTATACTTATACTGAAGAACAGGCAGATGAAGCCATCCGGTCATACGAACGCTACGAATCAATGCTGCGCAAGGCCGGATATGGGGCGATCACAACCGAGATCCGCAGTGCCCCCGAGTTTTATTATGCCGAGGACTATCATCAGCAGTATCTGGCCAGGAATCCCTCCGGTTACTGCGGTCTCGCCGGCACCGGCGTGCAGTGTGCGATTTGAATGATCCTGGCAACTGCCTGCAGGCGATCGGAACTGGTTGAATTGGCAGTTTGTTGGGACGCGACGTTAATCTAGAAATCCGATCCGGTGCTGCCCGGATTTACGATGCGGCAGCCGTTATGCCACTGCCCTGCCAGATGGACGGTGATGGGATCACAATCACGGGAAACCAATGGCTCATGGTCCAGCAGCCGTCAACACCTGTACCGATTCATGCGGTATTCCGGTCGCTTTGTTACGTAGGTCTGTTGCTTGCTGTCAGCCAGCCTGCTCTGGGCGCGGATGCCGTACGCTGGGGCGAGTGGCGTTTCCATTCCGGCGATGACCCGGCCTGGGCCAGTCCCGGCTTCGATGACAGTGACTGGCCGGTTATCAGAGTACCGGGCGACTGGCAGGCGCAAGGTTTTGATGCGCGCGCCGGCATGGGGTGGTATCGGGTCCATTTCGAACTTCCGGCAGAGGCCCGGGGTTCGGATCTGGGGTTGATGCTGGGACATATCTTCAACGCCGATCAGGTATATCTGAACGGTATCCTGATCGGGGCAGAAGGTCACATCGGTAGCGACGCCGTCGAGGCCCACAGCAAGATCCGCGCATACCCGCTTCCGGGTACGGTGCTTCGCCCAGGGGATGATAATGTGCTGGCCGTACGCGTGATGAATACGGATTACACTGCCGGTATTGTCGGTGGACCGGTGGAGATCGGCAATTACGAAATGATCAGCATGGAGGCGCAGAGTGCCGGTGACCGGATCAAGATAATTCAGGCCATGATCATGGGTCTGTTTCTGGTGATTGGACTGTTTTGCGTGTTTTTATTTATCAACGGTCTGCGCGTTCGTTCCCATGTTTATTTCGGTCTGTTTCTGGTACTGATTATTATAGCGACCTTTCTCGATTCTCTGATCTTCTACGATTATGGTATGAAAACACCCTTCATCCAGCGCATTATTTACGCACTGGAGTACGCCGCCCCGATTGTCCTCTTGTTGTTTGTAGCAGCCTTGTCAGAAGCGCGTCTCAGTAAATGGGAACAGGGCGCAATCACCATCGTTGGCTTGCTGGCACTGTTGTCTCTGGTGCCCGCTTCCACTCTGGAGACTATTACTGCCGGTTACATCGATCAGCTGCATCTGGTCCGTACCTGCTGGTATGCCACACTGATACTGACTGCGTTCATGGTCGGTCGTGCATTGCAGGCAGCGCGTCATGGTTTTACGGGCGGCGTCGTGATTGCCATTGCTATGACACTGCCACCCATCGGCGGCCTTTTGAGCCGTCATGCAGCGGTGTTGCCGGGCGGGATCGATCCGGTGCTGATCGGTTTCGTAGCCATGACCTTGTTATTGTTGTTTGCCAAGGCCGGGCGTTATTTTGAAATGACCCAGCGTCTGCAGTCGCTGACAGAGCATTTGACCAATGTGCAATCCATGGAACGCCAGCGGCTGGCACGCGATCTGCACGACAGTCTGGGGCAGAATCTGGTCAGCTTTCAGTTGAATCTGAAGATGACGGCCAGGCACGTTCAGCATCCATTATTGAATAACATGCTGGATGAAGTCGCGACCTGCATCCGCCGGCTGGATGATACACTGCGCGGTCTGCGGCCGACGGAACTCGCCCGCAGCAACCTGGCCGGTGTGATTCAACAGCACACGCGTCGCATGAGTGAGAACAGTGGCGTGACCATCGAAGCCCGGGCGGATTGCCCTGATCAATTGCCTGACAAGATTAAGGAAAACCTTTTCAATATCTTTCAGGAAGCACTGAACAACGCCATCAAACATGCCCGAGCCACTCATATCGATGTCGAACTACGGTATCAGGATCGCTCGCTCCTGCTATTGGTCCGCGATGACGGCATAGGCTTTGATACCGCCGCTGATCATGATGATTCGCTGGGCATGCTGACCATGCGTGAGCGCGCGCAGCTGATCAATGCCCTGTTTCAGGTCGACAGTGCCTCCGGACGCGGGACCAGTGTGAGAGTCGAGGTACCCCTGAATGATTAAAGTGCTTGTTGTGGATGATCACACTCTATTTCGCCAGGGTGTCATCAATTTGCTGAATCAGGTTGATGACGTTGACGTTGTCGGTGAGGCTGGCTCCGGTACCGACGCTTTGCAACTGGCCGCGGAGCTCACACCTGATGTCATCGTTATGGATATCATGATGAAGGGCAGAGACGGGATCAGCACCACGCGCGAACTGCAGAATACCGGCAGCAGTGCGAAAGTCGTACTGGTAACCATGTATCGTGAATGGCATTTCATCGAACGAGCGCGCAACGAGGCCAAGGTCGATGGCTACGTACTCAAGCAGGATGCGTTCGAGGACCTCGTTCATGCCGTACGGATGGTCGCAGATGGCGGAACGTTCTTCAGCCCGTCGCTGGCCAGTGAACTCGGTATTGATGCGGATGCGGCCGGAGGCGCCGCTTCTCTCACCGAGCGTGAGCGTCAGATTCTGGTGATGATTGCGGAAGGCTATAGTAGTCAGGCGATCGCCTCGCAGCTGTTTGTCAGTATCAAGACCGTCGAGACGCACCGCCGGCATATCTCCCAGAAGCTGGATCTGCACGGACCGGCTGATTTTACCCGCTTCGCGATTAAGGTGGGTCTGGTTCAACCATGATCATGACGATTTCAGTACGGATATTTCCAGACTGTCTAATACGCGTTTCCGTCGGTCCGGCAGCGACGGCATTTAATTTATACTGCCGGAGAAATTCGATCCTGTAGTTGCCTGCTTCTGGCGGTGCCGGATGGAGAACTTACCCTTATCGGTCGGTTGAGTCCTCTGCGCATAAGTCGGTAAATTATGATGGAACGCAGCCGGCGGATTTCTTGTCTCAGTGTGTATTCGCCTGGGTTGACCATATTTTATGATGCTGATGGCAATATTCCCCGCCAAGCTTCACCTGTCGCGGATAACACGCTAGTCTGGTCGATTATGAGCAGTGTCATCAGAACTGAAAACTATAGCATCCGCGAGGAACCCTACTATGAACCGCTCGGTGACGAGATAGCGGTATTCGAAGCAGCCTGGCGCAATCAATTGCCGGTGTTGCTGAAAGGTCCGACCGGTTGCGGCAAAACCCGCTTTATGGA
The DNA here is from genome assembly GCA_964522485.1 of uncultured Enterobacteriaceae bacterium. Lineage (GTDB taxonomy): Bacteria > Pseudomonadota > Gammaproteobacteria > Methylohalomonadales > Methylohalomonadaceae > Methylohalomonas. The sequence goes on from CAZFUS010000003.1 coordinate 52,269, forward strand.
ATACATGAGCTGGTATCTGAAGCGGCCGATGATCACGGTGTCCTGTCACGACGATTTGACTGCTTCGGACCTGGTCGGCCGCTACCTGGTCAAGGGTGGCGAGACAGTCTGGGTGGACGGACCGCTGACCCGTGCTGTGCGCAGCGGCAGTCTGTGTTATCTCGATGAAATTGTCGAGGCGCGCAAGGATACCACCGTGGTCATACATCCCCTGTGCGATGATCGGCGTCTGCTGCCAATCGACAAACTCGGAGAGATCGTTCCGGCGCCCCCGGAATTCTCATTGACGGTTTCCTACAATCCCGGCTATCAGAGTGTGCTCAAGGATCTGAAGCAGAGCACACGCCAGCGTTTTGTCGCGCTGGAATTCAGCTATCCACCGGCGGCACTTGAGGCAAAAGTCGTGATGAACGAATCCGGTGTCGATCAGGCTGCTGCGGAGCGTCTGGTACAGATTGCTCACATGACCCGGAACCTGAAAGACAATGGTCTGGAAGAAGGTGCGAGCACACGATTGCTGGTCAACGCCGGCAAACTCATGAGTGCCGGTGTCCTGGCGGCCAGCGCCTGCCATACCGCGATCGCCGAGGCACTGACGGACGATCCGGATATGCTGGCGGCGATCCGGGAACTCATCGCGTCAGTGTATTAGCTCATGGCTGAATAATTAGTAGACTGGCAACTCCAATCTCATGTTTCTGTTGTTTGACTGATTAGCTATGAACTGTCGGCAATTAACTATCACCTATTCGCTATAAGCCAGGTTATGGACCCCGATTCCCGCTGGATTCTGAAAGAAATGGTCAGTCATCAGAGTGACGGTCTTCTGGCGTCCCTGGATTCCACCAGAGCGCCGACGGTCAGCCGCGCCCGCTGGCGCTGGGTGCAGGGACTGCTTACCAGGCACGCCGGTGGCGATCGCATTCTGCAGGCCCTGCAGCGGTTGAGCGAGGCCGAGCAATCGTTCGTCTTTCACTGGGTTGATGTCATCGCCCGCAGTGATACCGAGCTGGCGCGCGTTTTCGCCGGTCAGGCACCGGATGCATTGGCGTTGATGGATAAAGCCGGGGTTGAAGCCTGGCTGGTACGGGCCATGGACGCCTACGACAAGCGCGGCCTGGGCAAGGGCGTGGCGTCTCTCGAAGATCTTCATCGCTTCGCCAGCGACTATGCCAGGCGCCACATCCGGGCTCATCTGGATGAGCAACTGGCAATGCTGCAGCCGCTGATTATCGGTCTGGGCGGCCGCCCGCTGACTATCGCCTATAATGAATCGAGCCGGCATTCGCCTGCCACCGCTTACACCGACAGTGAATCGATCCATCTGCCGGCTGCTGTGCATCACTTTACCGAAGCACGCCTGAACCGTCTGCTCCTGCTCGGTCAGACTGTGTTTCTGTGGGCACAGAACCGCTACGGCACCTGGCGGCTGCAGTCGCTGGAAAAACTAATGGGTCTGCCTCACCCGGAACGCAGTCAGGTTGTTTACGCCACGCTGGAACGCTTCCGTATCGAGGCCTGTCTTGCGCGCGATCTGCCCGGTCTGCACCGTCATCTAGATGAACTGCAGGCACAGGGCGAGCGCATGTCTGAACTGAGCCCGGCCTGGCAGCAGGCGCGACAACGTCTGAGTGAACCGGAAGCCAGTGCCGATGACAGTCTGGATTGGATCCCCCGGCTGCGTGATGAGCCGCTGCCGGCGGTACCCTGTTACCAGGGCGGCATCCATCCGCAGCGAGTCCGGCAATTGCTGCTGAAACGGGTTGAACGCGAACGCCGGCAATTGCAGCAATCCTTAAGCGAACTGCGACAGCCCGTGCACGGCAGCCAGACCGACGCCAACCAAAGCGAAGCCCGCACTGACGGGCAGAGCGAACAGCCTAGCGACCGGTTCTCCACTTCCCGGAGATCTGCTGATCGCGGTGGGCACGAGTACCGCCCGCAGCTCGAATACCAGGGCCGCAAAGTCAGAACACCGTCGGAAGTAAGGGGCTTGCTGACATCCATCCAGCAGGATCTGGGTGAGGTACCGGATGATTATCTGGCCGTCGGGGGGAATGACACGCCCTATGACGCTGATGCCGTGCAGGCCCGTGATCGCGATGATATCGCCGAGCCTTTACATTACGCCGAGGGCGCGCTTAGTTATCCGGAGTGGGATTACAATCGCCAGCGCTACCGCCGGGATTACTGCATCCTGCGCGAGCAGTCGGTCAGAGCCGGTGATCCCGGATTCATTCAGCAGACGCTGCAGAAATACCGTGGCCCACTGAAATCGATCCGGCGCAGCTTCGAGGCCATCCTGGGTGAGGACCGGCTGCTCAGGCGCCAGTCGGAGGGCGAAGACATCGATATCGACGCGTTGATCGAGGCACAGGCGGATCTTCGCCGCGGGGTCGAAATGGACAATCGCGTCTACAGTCACCATCGCCGCATCGACCGCGATATTGCCGTCATGTTCATGGTTGACATGAGCGGTTCCACCCGGGGCTGGATCAACGACGCCGAACGCGAAGCGCTGGTGCTGCTATGCGAAGCGCTGGAAACGCTGGGTGACCGCTACGCCATCTACGGTTTTTCCGGCCGCACGCACAGCCGCTGCGCCATTTATCGCATCAAGCGTTTCGATGAAGCCTACGGTCATGACGTGCGCGGCCGTATCAGCGGCATCAGGCCGCAGACCTATACACGCATGGGTGTTGCCATCCGCCATCTCGGCGGCCTGCTGCGGCAGGTACCGGCGCGGACCAAGCTACTGGTGACACTGTCAGATGGCAAGCCGGAAGATTACGGCAGCTATCGCGGCCGTTACGGCATCGAGGACACTCGCCGGGCGCTGATCGAGGCGCGCCGCAACGGTATCCACGCTTTCTGTGTCACTATCGATCAGGAAGGCGGCGACTATCTGCCGCATATGTACGGTCCGGCCAATTATGCGGTGATCGACCAGGTCGGCCAGTTACCGCTGAAGGTTGCCGACATCTACCGGCGGCTGACGACCTGACATTTTTTGCCAGTATCTTTTCTTTTTGGAAAGGCCATCTACACTCTGCAGCAGTGCTGCAAATATCCATTGCATTGCCGTAAGGTTTGTATATATTGCGCGCGTTCGTCGATCGGCGGTCGGCGAGCCCCTGCTACCCACCCACACAGGCTGAATCGCCTGAGGAGTATTGTCGAGTCATGAACAAGGAACGTCGTCCACGTACACGGCGCCTGCGCACGCGTACTTTTGGTCCGGTGGCCGATCTGGAACACCATCTGCCGACAGAATGGTGGAAGGAGCTGTTTGATTCTTTATACCTGCGTACCGACGGTGACGTGGTCGAGAACGAGGCCAATACCGTTGCTGAAATTGACACACTGATCGAGAACACCGGCGTCAAACAGACTGACCGCATACTCGATCTGTGCTGCGGCCAGGGCCGGCACTGCATGGAACTGGCGCGCCGCGGGTTCAAACACATCACCGGTGTGGATCGTTCACGTTATCTGATTCGCCTCGCCAAACGCCGTGCGCGTAAACTCGGTTACGACATCAGCTTCCATGAAGGTGACGCGCGCAAGCTGCGTCTGGCCGATGACAGTCTTGACTGCGTCATAATCATGGGTAACTCGTTCGGTTATTTCGATGTCGAGGAGGCCGATGCGCGTGTGCTGCTTGAAATCAAGGATGTGCTGCGCAGTGGCGGTACGCTGGCTCTGGATCTGACCGACGGCGACTGGATGCGTGAGCATTTCGAACCGCGTTCGTGGGAATGGATCGATCAGAATTACTTTGTCTGCCGTGAGCGTTCACTGGCCGGTGACGGCCAGCGCCTGATCTCGCGTGAAGTCGTTGTCCACGCCGAGCGTGGCGTGATCGCTGATCAATTCTATGCGGAAAGACTTTATTCGCGCGAACGCATACAGGGCCTGCTGAAACACATCGGTTTCGAGAATATCCGCATCCACGACAACATCCGCGCCGAATCCGATCGGAATCAGGATCTCGGTATGATGGGCAACCGCATTTTTATTACCACGCGGGCGCCGCGCAAGGCGGCGGTACAGCCGGTGAAAGGCCGCAAGCCGACCGATGTGACCGTACTGCTGGGTGACCCGCGTCTGCCGGATATGGTCAAGAAGGGTGGTCAGTTCAATGAGGAAGACATCGATACGGTCAACAGGCTCAAGGATGCACTGGCCGAAGTCAGCGGTTATAGATTCCGTTATCTCGACAATCACGCGGTCATGATAGAGGACCTTAACAAGAACCCGCCGGCGTTCGTGTTCAATCTGTGTGACGAAGGCTACAATAACGACGCCTTCAAGGAACTGCACGTCCCGGCGTTGCTGGAAATGATTGAAATTCCCTACACTGGCGCGGGGCCAGCGTGTCTGGCGCATTGTTATGACAAGGCGCTGGTACGCGCTGTCGCCGAGAGTCTCGACGTCCCGGTGCCGCTGGAAACCTACGTCCAGGCCGAGGATCAGTCGGCCACGCTGCCTTCCATATTTCCGGCGATCCTGAAACCCAACTTCGGTGATTCCAGTATCGGCATCACCCAGAACGCGGTCGTGCACAATCCGAATGAACTGATCGCGTATTTATCGAAACTGCATGAAACGTTACCGAACCGGCCAATCCTGGTACAGGAATTTCTGTCCGGCAACGAATTCAGCGTCGGCCTGGTCGGCAATCCGGAGCAGGGCCTGCGTGCGCTGCCGATCCTGGAAGTCGACTACAGTCAGCTGGATCAGTCGCTGCCGCGCATTCTCGGCTATGAGTCCAAATGGCTGCCGGATTCACCTTATTGGACCCAGATCCAGTACAAGGAGACCGAACTGTCGGAGAGCCAGCAGCGGCTGATGGTTGAATATTCCAATCGCCTGTTCGAACGATTAGGCTGCCGTGATTACGCGCGCTTCGACTTTCGCGCCGACATCCATGGCAACATCAAGCTGCTGGAAGTCAATCCAAATCCGGGCTGGTGCTGGGACGGCAAGCAGAATCTGATGGCCGGTTTCGCCGGCATGCATTATGCCGATTTGCTGCAAGGGATTCTTGACGCCGCCGCCGAGCGCATCCGCCAGGCTCAGCGTAGTGCGGACAAGGAGGAAGAACTGGCCAGGGCGGGGGCAGCGTAGCTGCGCGTGAATAGTGAATAGTGAATAGTTGGATAGAGGGAACTGAAAAGTTCCCGGTCGTTTCCAATTTCACTTCACACTTCACACTTCACACTTCACGGTTTTATACCAAACGCCATCACTGGCATGCCTGGAAACACCACTGACGAATCAGCGTAGCCGAGGACAATGCCATCGGCCCTGGCGTGCAGTGTTTCCTGTGGTTTGCCGAAAGCGTTGTAGATTCGGGCGATGGGCTGGCCCTTCTGAACCACGCCGCCGGGTCTGGCCAGAAATCGGATAATGCCGCTGGTCGAGCTCCATGGTTTATCGGTGTAGTTATATACGTCACTGTCGATATTTTCCGGCAATGGATAACGGTATTCACCCTGTGGTTCGGCACGGCTCAGTCCCAGTACCGTAAGCAGATTACATATGCTGTGTACGCCGACTTCGATATTGCGTTCGTTGACCACGTACGATTCCCCCATCTCCAGCGTCAAGGCGGCAATGCCGCGCACTATCAGGCTGTAACTCAGCGTATTACGTACGATCTCGCCCTCGCGAATGATCAGCAGGCCGCAATTGTGGGCAAAATTCGTCACCGACTGATGCAGAGTCTCGGGTGCGTGTGCACCTACCGGATCCACAACGGCATAGGGTATTGAACGGATCCAGTCATTGTGCAAATCCACGACCAGGTCCGGTTCGGTCTCGACAATACGATTAAAAATCTGCGCGGCAATGCGCTCACCCAGCGAACCGTGATCGTTGCCGGGGAAGGAACGGTTCAGATCCTCCTTGCTGAAAGAAATGCTGCGCGAAGCGGTTTCGAAACCGATCGGATTCATCAGCGGAAACGCATACACCGAACCGCACAGCAGACCGGTGCGCCGAATACGCTTGAAGATCTCCTGGATGATAACGATGCCGCCGACTTCATCACCGTGGGCACAGGCAGTCAGCCACACTACCGGACCTTTTTTGTCCGAATGCGCCTGCATCAGCGGCAGCCGCCGACGCGACAGATCCGAGCCTGTCAGGATCTTCAGAAATGAATAGCGGACCCGTGTTTTATGGGGCCTGGCTTCACTACCGGCTGGTTTGTCCATGTCATCAAGATACCCGAGTTGACAGTCATTTGTCTGCCGATTCACGGTAGAATCTTATGTATGGCATTTGACTATTACAAACGCTTATCAAAGCGTAACCAGGCGGTATACCGGCGCAGCGACGGACTCACAGAGGTAGCACTGAGCAGGCCCGAAGTTCTGCAGCCTGGTATTCCGGTACTGGAAAAAGCTTTGGCGAATGAAGACAGGCCGGCGGTAGAATTGGCCTGCCGTGGACTGTGTGTCGGTATCTGCGCCGATCTGGAGGTGGTGCCGGTAGCTGTGCGGGTACTGGCGGTACGCCCGCACAATGACTACGCTGAATTGCATGGACTCTATGAGCCGGTGGATGGTCGTCGCCATGCCCGCATCAGTCTGTGGATGCGTACCGCCCGTCACAAGCGTGTGGTTGCTTTCCGCACATTTCTGCGCACGCTGCTACACGAGTACTGTCATCATCTGGACTACGAGCATTTCCGGCTGGCGCAGTCGTTTCACACGGAAGGGTTTTTCAAGCGCGAGTCATCGTTGTTCAAGCAATTAGTGAATAGTGAATAGGGAATTTGGCAGATTGATTTGAGAAACTTGACAAGTTCCGTGCAGGAGCGGCTTATAGCCGAGATACAAAGTCAGATTTATCGCTGAAAGTACTCGGCTCCCACAAGGCCCGGTCTACGCCTTACCCCATAACTCTTCAAGTCGTGCATCGCGTCCGCAGCCATAGCGGTAGAACTTATAGCGCAGTGAGTTTTTCTCGTAGTAGTTCTGGTGATAGTCCTCGGCGGGATAGAAATTGCCATTCAGCGGTTCGATGGTCGTGATAACGGGTTCATCGAACGGTTTGATTTCCTGCAGGTTTGCCTTGCTGGCTTCGGCCAGGCGTTTCTGTTCTTCATTGTGGTAGAAAATCACGGGACGGTAGGAGTCGCCCTGATCGCAGAACTGGCCGTCAGGATCGGTGGGATCGGTTTCCGGCCAGTAGACTTCCAGTAATTCCTCGTAAGTGATCTCGGCCGGATCGTAGGTGATCTGGACCACTTCGACATGCCCCGTACCGCCGGCCGAGACCTGTTTGTAGGTGGGATTCTCGACGTCACCACCGGCATAGCCGGAGATGGTTTTGATGACACCGTCGAGTCCGTCAAACGGCGGTTCCATGCACCAGAAACAGCCACCGCCGAATGTTGCCTTCTCGGTCTCTGCGGCGGGCACCAGTACAGGAAGGGTTGTGAGTAGAAGTGACAACCACAGCCGGATAAACGTAGACATCGAAGCCCCCCGGTAATGTACATACCCTATGACTATTGTCCGTTTGCTAAGTTGCGGTATTTTCTTTGGTTGGCCCGGAACGCTAGAAGGTATAGGACAGGCTCAGTGAACCGAATTCATGCATGTCGTCCTGTTCGTTGAATTCCTTGCTACGGAACACCTGGGCGTAGGTCAGTTTGACGCGGCCGTAGATCACACTGGCGCCGACAACGAAGTCGCCGACCAGGTAGCGCTTGTCGACGCTGTGACTGTCGGAGAATGAGTTGCCGTCGAGAAAGATATTGCGCAGGACCAGATTGCCGGTGACGCCGGTGAAAAGGTGCAGGCTGAACGGGAAAGCCGAACTTGTCAGCCGCGGATCACTGCTCGCGGCCGGAGCATTGGTATCACCGCCGGGACGGATGCGGGCCATGCCGAAGTCGCGCGGCAGATTCCAGCCGATGCGGGCTTCGATGCCGGTGCTGCCGTAGGTTTGGACGTTGCCGAGGCCACCGCCGTAGTGACCGATGACGTCATAGCCGAAGCGTGAATGGAAGGTATCTTCCAGCAACCGTGCCTTGTGTTCAGCGATAAGTATGATCCCCGGCTCGTTGTCGAGCTGGTTATCCCAGCCGCGGGCGTCGGAGAAACCGCGAATGTCGTGCACAAAGTCCTGGGTTTCCTCTCCGAGCGCCGCCGGTCCGATGATGCCGAGCTGGACTTCAAAAGTCGTCAGCTCGTGTACATTCTTGCTGTGAAAGGCGGCGGACATGTAAAGCCAGGCAGCGTATGGCTGATCGTCAAGAATCAGGTCACTGCGCTCGGTATCCTCGGGCGTGTAAAGCTTCTGCCCGAGACCAAAGCCGATATTACGCTGCAGTCCCGGTTCGTTGATAAATGGCAGGCTTTCCACGACGGGTACCGCCCACTCGGGCAACTGGTCACTGTCCCGGTACTCAGTCAGGTCCGGTGACAGCCAGTTCAACTGGATGCCGCTGGTGTAATTCTGATCGGTATCACCGAAGAGATCGTTTTCAAACATTATGGTGAAGGTCGATGCGTCCTGGGGTGTCAGCGGCGCCTGACGGGGTTCCTGGGCGGCAAGCTTACAGGACCAGAGCAGGCAGCCGATCAGCGCGGCACAAAGGAGAGGATTGTTTGACATCGTAAAAAACCCCGGGAACGGATTGATGTAATACAGCCAATTTATGATTTACCGATCATTTTATGTTGCCTCTTCCTGTACTGCGAGTAGAAATTTCTGAGTGTTCGTGAATCTGCAGGCAGGCTGAATACGTATTCAGTCTACATAAGTATGTCGGGAAGTATGATATTTTGTCGATAACTTCGATCCAAAAATACAGTTTTTGTACAGCTTGAATCTGGACAAAGTGCGCTGAATTTCAAAGCCGGTGCTGTGGCACGTATTACCGACATTCAAGCCGACATCCTACTTATGTGGAAACGGCGCTACAATATGGTGTCGCGTCCAGGCGGGGCCGGCGCTGACGCCGGGAACGCCTGATTCAGATGCTGGGCTGAATAAGCCTGCCGTTCTCCAGCATCAGGCCGCGATCAATACCCGGCAGAGTACTGGCATCGTGACAGAACAGAATGGTAGTTCGCTCACGCAGCCATGGTCTGATACGACTGGCAATCGTCTCGATTGTGGATCTGTCGAGACCGGCAAACGGTTCATCGAGTATCACCAGCTGGGGCGTGCGCAACAGAATCCGGGCAAGCGCCAGCCGCCGGCCCTGGCCGCCGGATATGCGCCGGGCCGACTCGCCGATCCAGGTATCCAGTCCCTGCGGTAGCTTTTCCACCCACTCTGCTAGCGCCACGCTGTGCAGAACCCGCCACAAATCGGCAGCGCCGGCCTCGGGTGCGGCGATGCGCAGGTTGTCAGCAATACTCGCTTCGAACATATCGCTGCGCTGGGTCAGGTAGGCGATACGTTCGCGACGCTCGCTGACTGCTAATCGGTCGATGCATACCCCACCCAGCAACAGGCTGCCCACATCGGGTCGCCGCAGGCCGGCGAGCAGATCAGCGAGTGTGGATTTGCCGGCGCCTGATCGGCCCGTTATCGCCACCAGTTCGCCATCGGCGATCGTCAGATCGACACCGTCCAACACGGCGGTTTCCGCCTGCGGATAACAAAAAACCAGCGATGTGAGATGAATGTCTGCCGAGCGGGGTGTGACCGCGCCGGCCGCTGGCGGCATTGCCGGCGGACGATGGATCTCGGTGGTCAACCGCCGCGCGGCAGCGCACGTCGCCCCGAACTGAATGGATCCGGCCGGCAATACGGTCAATGCGTCTCCCAGCGCCAGCACGGCCAGCGGCATGAGTACCGCCAGGGCAGCAGACGTATTTCCTGCCTGAAAGGCAAACAGTGCCAGCGCCAGCACGGCGATGGTCAATATCTGTATGACAGCCGTGACCAGCGCGTTATAACCGGCCAGCCGCCGGCCGAGCTGACGCTGGTGATCGAGTAATAGGTTTTCCTCGTCAATGAATAATTGCCGGTGGCGGGGCAGTGCGCTATAGGCGATCAATTCCGCCAGTCCCTGAAACTGTTCCAGCAGCCGCAGCCGCAGATTCTCGCTGATCGTCAGCAATTGTTCGCTGTCGGACCGGCCGTGATATGCACAGACCAGCGTCGTCAGCATGAGTAGAATGATCAAGGTGATCAGTGTCAGCAGACCGGCAACCGGCAACCACCACCACAACAGCAGCGCGACGCCGATGCTGCCTGCCAATGCCACCAGTGGTGGTGCCAGCAACCGCAGATAGAGGTTATCGAGTGCATCGATATCGGCCGTCAGCCGGTTCAATAGTATACCGGAGCGCAGCCGCGACAGTGTCAGCGCATCCAGTCGTGTCAATGCCGCGAATACACCGGTGCGCAGATCGGCGAGCAGCCGCAGGACGATGTCATGGTTATAAATCCGTTCAATGTAACGCGCGACGGTACGTGTCAGGGCAAAGAAACGGATCGCACCGCCGGGTATGTAGATATCAAAGGCCACTCGCGTACCAGCTGCCCACAGTGCCGCAGTCACCGCCGTCGCAGTTATCAGCCAGCCGGACAGTGCCAGCAGACCGACCGCGGCCAGAACGGTTACCAGCATCAGGACCATGCCGAGCAGTAACCGGTGACGGCGCTTCAGTAACAGGCGCAGATAGGGCACTAGTTCACGCATCAGCGACCCCGTCGTCAATCAACTGGCCACGTTGTAAATGCAGTACACGATCTGCCATGGCATAAACTGCAGCATGGTGGGTAGCGATGATTAGCGTACGGCCCTGCACGGACAGCGCTTTCAATGAACGCAGGACCAGGGCCTCGGATTGGTGGTCGAGATGCGCGCTCGGTTCATCCAGCAACACCAGCGTCGCCGACGACAGAAACACGCGCGCCAGTGCCAGTCGTTGCGCCTGGCCACCCGACAGCCCCGCGCCGCGTTCGCGTATGACACTTGCCAGACCGGCCGGTTGGCGTTGAACCCAGTCATCCAGCCCGACCTGCTGCAACGCCTGCTGTAAATCTTCATCACTGGCTGCCGGTGCCGCGATACGCAGGTTGTCGGCAACACTTCCGTATAACAGAAACGGTCGCTGATCGAGCCAGGCGAATTCGCCGTGCCCGAAATTGCCATTGATATGGCCGCTGTCCGGACTGATAAAGCCAGCGATAACATGCAGCAGGGTTGACTTGCCGGCACCCGATGCACCGCTGACAGCGACGAAACTGCCAGATTTGATGGTCACGCTCAGGGGGCCGAGGACCTGACCGCGACCGGGATAGGTCACGCCGACGTTGTCCAGTGCGAGCGTGCCCGCATCGTTGCTATTGGCTGTTGCCGGTTGCCGCTTCGGTGATTGTCTGAGCAGATCCAGCAGGATGTCGCTGGCGGCCAGTGCCGCGGCACGATCATGATAATGCTGCGACAGGTTGCGCAGCGGCTGAAAGAATTCCGGTGCCAGCAGCAGTATGAACAGGCCGGAATAAAGGGTCAGCTCCGGTGCGGGACCGAACTCAATAAACCCGAGCAGCGCAAAGCCGATGTAGATGGCAACCACCGCAATAGCGACGGCGGAGAAAAATTCCAGTACCGCCGATGATAAAAACGCTACACGCAGAGTACGCATGCTGCGCACGCGGTAATTATCGGCGGCACTGGCGACTTCATCGATGCTGCGATCGGTATAACCGAACAACTGCAAGGTACTCAGACCACGAACGCGATCGAAAAACGAACCGGCAAGCCGTGACAGCATTTCGAACTGTTGGTGATTGAGACGTTCGGCACCCATGCCGATCAGGCTCATGAACAATGGTATCAAGGGGGCCGCTGCCAGCAGGAAAATTGCCGCCAGCCAGTCGAGCTGCCAGACCGTGATCAGAATGCTGAGTGGTACCGCAGCGGCCAGTAACAACTGTGGCAGATAACGCGCGAAGTAACCGTGCAGTGCTTCGCTGTGTTCAAGTAACTGACCGGCCAGTTCGGCACTGTGATAATGACTCAGGCGCACCGGTCCGAGGCGGGCGATATGATCGAGCAGTTCGCGTCGGGTTTGTTGCCTGACACGGATGCCGGCTTCGAGGCCGCTGACTTCCTGCAGCCATTGCAGCAGCGCACGCAGTACTATTACTGCAGCCAGGAGCGCGAACTGTGGCAGTAACCTTGTTATGTCGACGGCTTCGCTGACAGCATCGGCGACAATGTCAGCAAACAGACCGGCCTGAAAAATGATCAGCCAGCCAGCGGCGACCCCGGCCAGTGACGCGGTTACGAGCCAGCCGCGGACACTGCGGGCTTTGCTGCGCAGCCACGCAGGCGCGCTGGTACCGGCAAACGAAGGTGCGGCTGCCGTGGCAGGAGAGATGGACGCTGCCGCCACTAATCAAATACGAATCAATGATAACCGGCGTCAGCGCGAACCTTGCCGCGAAATACCCAGTAAGTCCAGGCCGTATAGGCAAGCACAATCGGGATGATGAACAGCATGCCGAGCAGCAGAAACAGTTGCGAACCCGGTGCCGACGCGGCGTCCCAGATGGTGTAATTCGGTGGCACCAGGTATGGCCACTTACTCACCACCAGGCCGAGATAGGTGAACACGAACATCGCCATGGTGGCAATAAATGGCATGACTTCGCGGCGGTTGCGTACGGCGCGCCAGACTATGTAGGTGCTGAGCAATGCCAGCGCCGGCAATATCCAGATAACGCCGATGTTGCCGAACCAGCGCTCGCGTACAAAATCATCAACCAGTGGTGTCCACACACTGATGAGGCCAAACACGACGAGCACAGCAATCAGTAATCTGGGTGTCAACCGGTAGGCCCAGGCCTGAGTTTCGCCGTCGGTTTTCATAATGAGCCAGGTTGTACCGAGTAAGGCGTAACCGGCCAGCAGGCCCAGTCCCGTCATGACGGTAAACGGAGTCAGCCAGTCGAAAGCACCGCCGACATAAACTTTATCAGCTGTATTAAAGCCCTGCACGTAAGCGCCACCAACCACACCCTGTGCAAATGCCGCGACGGTTGAACCACCGGCAAAAGCCCAGTTCCAGAACCGTTTGCGAGCGGCCTTGAAGCGGAACTCGAAGGCGACGCCGCGAAATATGAGACCTGCCAGCATCAGAAACACGCCGATATAAAGCGCCGGCAGAAAGGTCGAATACACCAGCGGAAACGCGCCCAGCAGACCGGCGCCACCCAGCACCAGCCAGGTTTCGTTACCGTCCCAGACCGGGGCAACCGAATTCATCATGATGTCACGCGATTTTTCTTCCGGAGCAAACGGAAACAGAATGCCGACGCCGAGATCAAAGCCATCCATCAGCACGTACATGATAATGGCGAAGCCGATGATTAATACCCAGATTAAACTCAGATCGATGAGCTCCATGATTGTTACCCTGTTGTCGGTGGCGTGGCCGGTCTTTCAAACGGTATATGCGCCGCGGACATCGGTCGTGATGGCCGTTCGACTTGGTCGATGTCCGTCTCCACATCATGATCCATCCCGGCGTGAACAATTCGGGTCAGATAATAAATGCCGGCGCTGAAGACCACGGCGTATACGGCGATGTAACCGATCAACGTAAACAGTGCCATACCGCCGGTGAGTGATGGCGTCAGGCCTTCGCTATGCGACATCATGCCGTAGACCAGCCACGGGGCACGCCCGGTTTCAGTGACGAGCCAGCCCGCTATCACGGCCACGAAGGGTGCAGCGATCATCCAGGTCAGGCCCTGCAGAAACAGTTTGTGTTCGTAGAGCCTGCCGCGCCAGCGCAGCCACAGGCCGGCAAAGGCAAAGGCGATCATCAATACGCCCAGACCGACCATGACGCGAAACGACCAGAATACAATACCGATCGGCGGCTGTTCGGAAACCGCTGCTTCCTTGATCCCCGGCACTTCGCCGTTCATGTCATGCGTGAGAATGAAGCTGGCCAGTTTCGGTATGCCGATCTCGAAACGGTTGCTCTGGGTCTCCTTGCTGGGCAGCGCGAACAGCAGCAGCGGCACGCTGTTTTGTGTTTCCCAGTTGCCTTCCATCGCCGCAACCTTGACCGGCTGGTGCTCGAGTGTATTCAGACCGTGAAAATCGCCGATCACAGCCTGTGCCGGTGCGATAATCAGCAATAGCCAGAGACACATGGACAAAGCCTTTTGATTGACCTCTACATCGTGACCACGCAATAAATACCAGGCGCTGACGCCGGCGACTACAAAGCCACCGGTAAGGAATGATGCCAGACCCATATGCATAAACCTGTACGGAAACGACGAGTTGAAAATCGCCTCCAGCCACGAAGTGATATGAAAAATACCGTTGTGCAATTCAACACCCGCGGGGGTATGCATCCAGCTGTTGGTGGCCAGGATCCAGAATGAGGAAATAAAGGTGCCAATGGCGACCATGCAGGCGGCAAACAGATGCGTGCCCGGTGCCACCTTGTCGCGGCCGAACAGCAGCACACCGAGAAACGCCGCTTCCAGAAAAAACGCGGTGATGACCTCATAGCTTAACAGCGGGCCGATGAAGTTGGCTGTCGCATAGGCAAAGTTGCTCCAGTTGGTACCAAACTGGAACGACATGACGATGCCTGATACCACGCCCATGCCGAACACCACGGCGAAGATTCGGGTCCAGAATTTCGATAGCCGCATCCAGGCCGGATTCCTGGTTTTGTAATACAGGCCTTCGAGCAGCGCGATGTAGGATGCCAGTCCGATTGAGAACACGGGGAAAATCGCGTGGAATGACACCACAAATGCGAACTGTATGCGCGAGAGCAGCAGCGGATCGAGTTCCATGTTATTGCCTCAAGATATTCAGCCCTGGCAGTTTATCACGCAGAAGACATTCAGTTTGTCCATGCGAATACATTTGTCAATTGTATACCAGCGTGGCGCCAACCCTTTTGATCTGTGGCAAGTGAACGGTTGTCGATCAGACGGTCTGTCAGTCAGCAGAACCGTAGTTGCCCTGGACATCTTCAGCCTCAGGTGCGATTCGTTCAAATTTTGCCAGCCGCCGAAACGCTGCGCGTCGGTCGCTGGCAGCCACCTGTGCACGCTGCAGGGCGCGCGCCAGAATAGCAATCGTCTGATCGTAGGTATGACGGTCGACAGGGTAGGGTGTGCCATCCTTGCCGCCATGGGCAAAGGCGAATCTGGCCGGGTCGCGCATTGAGGCTGGTGTGCCGTGAATGATTTCGGCTACCAGCGCCAGGGCACGCAGTCCTTTGGCACCGACACCCCGGACGCCGAGCAGCTGTTCGAAATCAGCGGCCGCCGCTGCATAGGTTCGCTCCAGTGTTTTGTGCAGGTGCGATGGTCGAATGTCACTGGCCAGAACCTGATGCCGGCGCGGCAGCGTGAGGGTCGGCAGCCGGCGGACGAGGCGTTCAACCTCGGCGTCCGGCGTACTCGCGAGTTCCGTGATCCGCGCCCGCGCCGCGCCGCTTTCGCCGGCGCTCAGATTCAGTCCCGGTCGACGGCGGTTGCAGCAGACGGCGGCATGAGGTTCATTGACGAAATCCGTTACTGTTTCACCGAGCCAGTGATAGCGCCTGGCCATGCTTTCGCGATCACTCATGCCCTGTTGAATGACACACCAGTGACCGTCCGCGCTGAAGACCAGGCAATGATGATAGAGATCGTAACCGTCCTGGACGGCGGCACTGTCCACCTTGGCCGACAGGCGGCTGGCCCTGACCAGTGGCGCAGCGTCGAGGCCGATATGATCGCAGTGATTTTCAATTTCCCCGGGCGTGCGCCGCGAAACCGCGCCCTT
>CAZFUS010000004.1:0-60908 GCA_964522485.1 uncultured Enterobacteriaceae bacterium
CGGGCGGCCTTTTCTTTCGTCCCTTTCTTTTGGCCGCGCAAAAGAAAGGGACCCGCACCTTCAGATACGGTAACCTGTTGTTCAATCAATGAAGGTGATTAATTGTTGAACTGGTTGGCGGCGCTTTGGCCAGCATGACCCACGAGGAACGAGATACGATATCGCATCAGGTACGGTATTCGGCATTGATCCGCACATAGTCATAGGAAAGATCACAGGTCCATACGCTGGCATCGGCCTGACCGCGCTCCAGTCCGATGCGCAGCGCGAATTCGGAACCGGCCATGATGGCCTGCGCGCGGGCTTCGTCATAATCATCCGCCCGCCCACCGTTGCGTACAATACAGCAGTTGTCGATGAAAATGGCGACAGTACCGATATCCAGATCTGCGGGACCGCTGCGGCCCACTGCGGCGAGTATGCGGCCCCAGTTCGGATCACCGGCAAACAATGCAGTCTTGACCAGCGGTGATTCGGCAACCGCATACGCAATGCCCAGACATTCCGCTTCGGTTGCCCCGCCTTCCACAGACACCGTCACGAACCGGGTCGCACCCTCTCCGTCACGCACCACGGCCTGCGCCAGCCAGGTACAGAGTTCATCGAGCGTGCTTTGCAGAGCGGTCTCGCCGGCGGCGCTTTTGACTCTGGCGCGCCCGGCACCGGTGGCCAGCAGCAGACAGGCATCGTTGGTTGATGTATCGCCGTCGATACTGATGCGATTGAAAGACCGCTCGACGGCCGTGTCGAGGCAGCGCTGCAGCAGTCCGGCATCAACCTCGGCGTCGGTGGCGATATAGGCCAGCAGGGTCGCCATATCCGGCCGGATCATCCCGGCACCCTTGACGATACCGGTCAACGTCGCCGGTTGACCATCGATGGCAAATTCGATCGAACGGCCCTTGGGTATGGTATCGGTCGTCATGATGGCACGCGCCGCGGCGATCCAGCCATCTTCCGTCAATGCGGCCAGCGCCTGCGGTATGGCCAGATTGATCCGATCCACCGGCAGTGGTTCACCGATGACTCCGGTTGAAAACGGTAACACCGCTTCCCTGGCGCAGCCGCCGAGACCGGCCAGCACTTCGCAGGTCTCCAGCGCTGCGTCCACACCGGCGGCCCCGGTACCGGCATTGGCGTTACCGGCATTGATGAGGCAGTAGCGTGGTTGCATAGCTTTCAAATGCTGACGGGCAATCTGAACGGGCGCAGCGCAGAAACGGTTACGGGTAAAGACAGCCGCCGCAGTGCTGCCGGGGGCGACTTCGATCACCAGCAGATCGGTCCGGCCCGGTTTGCGGATACCTGCCGCGGCCGTGCCCAGGCGCAGACCGGCTACCGGCTGCAGGCTTGGCGTTTCAGGCAGGCCGACGGCCATGCAGCAAGCAGGATTCTGGAGGGTTCAGACGAAACACGGCCATGGACGGCTCACGCCAGCTTGCCGTGACACTGCTTATACTTTTTGCCGGAGCCACAGGGGCATGGCTCATTCCGTCCCACCTTGCGGCCTTCACGCACGACAGGCTGTGCCGGTGCGGCTGACTGGGCCGGTGCAGCCGTCCGGCCGGTCTCTCCCTGTGACTGGTGTTCAGGATGCAGGGCATCCGGAGCCTCCGGGTGCTGTTGTTGCAGCTGCCTGCGTGCGGCGGCTTCACGGCGCTTGGTTTCGGCTGCCTCGATGTCCTCCTCGGCCCGTACCTGCACACGCGACAGAATGCTGATCACATCCCGCTTGATGTTATCCAGCATGTCTACGAACAACGCAAAGGCGTCTTTCTTGAATTCCTGTTTCGGATTCTTGGCGGCATAACTGCGCAGGTTGATGCCCTGACGCAGATAATCGAGGGCTGCCAGATGCTCCATCCAGTGGCGATCCAGAACATCCAGCATCAGCTGCTTTTCGATCCGGCGCATGAGATCGGAGCCGATGGACTGTTCCTTCTCCGCCGCAGCGGCCTCTACCGCCTCATGAACCTTTTCCCGCAGAGCCTCTTCATGCAGACTGTTGTCCTGCTCCAGCCACTCGTGGACCGGAGCCTGTACACTGAATTCGTGCTGCAGTACCTCGCTCAGACCTTCGGCATCCCATTGTTCATCCAGACTGCCGGGCGGTATATGGCTGGCGAAAACTGCATTGATGACATCGCGACGCATCGCGTCGATGTTGTCGGAGACATCGTCGGCGACGAGCAGCTCGTTGCGCTGTTCATAAACCACCTTGCGCTGGTCGTTGGCGACATCGTCGAACTCGAGCAGATGTTTGCGGATATCATAATTGTGAGCTTCAACCTTGCGCTGCGCGTTTTCGATCGCCCGCGTCACCCACGGGTGTTCGATGGCTTCGCCCTCCTCCATGCCCAGTTTCTGCATCCAGCTGGAAACACGTTCCGACGCGAAAATCCGCATCAGACTGTCTTCCAGTGACAGATAAAAGCGACTGGAACCGGGATCGCCCTGACGACCGGAACGGCCACGCAGCTGGTTATCGATCCGCCGTGATTCGTGCCGTTCAGTCCCGATGATGTGCAAGCCGCCGGCAGCTACGACCTCTTCATGGAGCCTGCGCCAGTTGGCCCGGATCTGCTGAACCGTATCCGGTTCGGGTGTCTCCAGCGCCTGGATCTCGACATCGGGATTGCCGCCCAGGACAATATCCGTACCGCGGCCGGCCATGTTGGTGGCGATCGTCACGGTTCCGGGACGGCCGGCCTGGGCGATAATCTCGGCCTCGCGTTCGTGGAATTTGGCGTTCAGCACCTGATGCTCAATTTTGTCTTTCTTTAACAGATTCGACAGATACTCCGAGACTTCGATCGAAGTGGTGCCGACCAGAACCGGCTGGCCGCGCTGCTGACAGTCCTTGATATCCGTGATAATCGCGTTGAATTTTTCGCCTGCCGTCAGATAAACCAGGTCGCCGCGATCATCGCGGATCATCGGCTTGTGAGTCGGGATGACGATCACCTCGAGGCCGTAAATCTGATGGAATTCATGGGCCTCGGTGTCGGCGGTTCCGGTCATGCCCGATAACTTCTGATAAAGCCGGAAGTAGTTCTGGTAAGTGATCGAGGCGAGGGTCTGGTTCTCACTCTGGATCGGCACCCCTTCCTTGGCTTCGATCGCCTGGTGCAGTCCTTCCGACCAGCGCCGGCCGGGCATGGTACGGCCGGTAAACTCGTCGACAATGACGATCTGGTTGTCTTTGACGATGTATTCAACATCGCGCTGGAACAGGGCATGGGCACGAAGGGCGGCATTCAGATGATGAAAAACGCCGATATTAACCGGGTCATAAAGACTCTGGCCCTCTTCAATAATGCCCGCCCCGGTCAATAACTGCTCGACATGTTCGTGACCGGCTTCCGTCAGGTAAACCTGCTTCGACTTTTCATCCACGCTGTAGTCGCCCGGCGCTTCCTGTTCCTCGCCTTCCTCCTGCGGTTCCTGGCGCGTCAGTTTCGGCACCAGCGCATTGATTTTCTGATACAGATCGGTCCGGTCCTCTACCGCGCCGGAAATAATCAGTGGCGTACGGGCTTCATCAATCAGAATGGAATCCACTTCGTCGACAATGGCGAAGTTGAGTGAACGTTGCACGCGATCCGCGGCTGCCTTGGCCATGTTGTCGCGCAGATAATCAAAACCGAATTCGTTATTGGTGCCATAGGTAATATCTGCAGCATAGGCCTGGCGCCGTTCTTCCTGTCGCAGACCGGCGATGATCACGCCCACTGACAGGCCCAGGAATTCATAGATTTGCCCCATCCAGGCAGCATCACGCTGGGCGAGGTAATCGTTGACGGTAATGATGTGCACACCCTCGCCGGTCAGGGCATTCAGATAGGCCGACAGCGTCGCGACCAGCGTCTTGCCTTCGCCGGTTCGCATTTCAGCGATAGCGCCTTGATGCAATACCATGCCGCCAATGAGCTGCACATCAAAATGGCGCATTTCCAACGCTCGACGGCTGGCCTCACGGACGACTGCAAATGCTTCCGGCAGCAGCTCATCCAGGGTTTCACCGTTTTGATAACGGCTGCGAAATTCGTCGGTTTTAGCGCGCAGAGCTGTGTCGTCCAGCGCCATCAGATCGGATTCCAGCTCGTTGATGCGCACGATCTGTTTCTGCATCCGTCGCAATAACCGATCGTTGCGACTGCCGACAACCTTCTTCAGTAACGCACTAATCATGATGTAATCCGTGTAATCCGCAAAATACAGCCGGGGCGTGCAAAAGCCCGGTATTTTGAACCGCGCCGGCCTGCCCGAAAGGAGAAATGCGGATTAATTTACAGATATAAAGTTCTTGGGATTGACAACCTTGCCGTCGCGAATCACTTCAAAATGCACATGGGTGCCCGTCGAACGGCCGGTTGATCCCATCGTGGCGATGGACTGCCCCTTGCTTACACGCTCCCCGACGATGACCAGGTTTTCCTTGTTATGCGCGTAACGGGTGGTATAGCCATCGCCATGGCTTATTTCCACCATATTACCATAACCGCCGCGCTCTCCAGACCAGGTCACAATGCCGTCGGCGACTGAACGCACCCTTGAGCCGGGGCGGCCGACGAAATCAACACCTTCATGCATGGAACGACTCCCGGAAACCGGATCGGTCCGTGTCCCGTACCAGGATGACACCCAGCCGTCCAGAACCGGGACACCGGCGGGCATGATTTGCTCGCGCAGATTACGGGTCAGCACCAGTTGTTCAATAGCCTGAAGTTTATCGGCCCGTTCATCCAGATCGCTGGATAATTCATCGAGCGCGGCCAGAAAATCCGGTGGATCGATGTTTTCCCGATGCGCCGGTTCAGGTCCGCCCATGCCGACGGGCTGTTTGAGATCAAATTCGAATTCCTGAAGACCGGCCATATTGGTCAGGCGCGCGCCCAGTGCATCAATACGCAGCACATGCCCCTGCAGTTTACTCAGGCGTGCAGCCAGCGTGTTCAGCTGCTGCTGAGCCTGGGCACGTGCGGTCTGGATACTGGAACGCTGCTCCCGGACTTCACGCTGCCAGGCAAGACCGGCTGCCCCGTACATGCGGACCAGGTTATTCTCCTGATGTGCCTGACCAAAATACATCCCGCCCACGAACAGGCCGATGGTCACTGCAACCAGAGACAGGATTGACAGGATCCCGGCGACCCGCCCAATGCGAACCCGGATACCCTTATCGTAACGATTATTGAGTATGATAAATTGCATATCGATTACGCCGTCGTTACACCAGCCTTATCGGACTATACAGCTAATATAACCTAATAGCCGCTTTTGATATGAGCGCCCAGGCATTAACTTCGATTCTGCTTAGCAATCCGCAAATTAAACGCCTGTATCAACAGGCACAATTATTGCAGAACCTCCGGATCCGGCTCCAGCCTTTACTGCCGGCAACACTTGCCGATCACTGTCAGCCGGCGGCTTTCAGCGACGGTATTCTGACACTCCATACCGATTCATCGGCCTGGGCGGCCAGACTGCGTTTCAGCTCGGCGGAAATTCTCAAAGCTTGTCAGAACGATACTGCACTGAGCCTTGTCAAGACAATCCGCGTCCGGGTAAATCCGCCCGCACCCGCTGGTGACAACAGGCCCACAGACGCCGTCGGCACGACACTTTCACCGGAAATCAGGCATTTGCTTCGGGAAGCGGCGGAATCAATTCAGGACTCCGGACTGCGCGCAACTTTGTTGCGGCTGTCCCAGAACCGTTGATATACACCTTTAATACTGCGCTTACGAAAGTGTGAATGTACAGCAGTTAGGACTTACCAGCTTGCAGGTATCGGCTGCATGAAGGAAATAGGCAGTTCCACCTGATCCTTGAAGCTGACCAGTTCCCACGCTTCCTCGTGCGCCAGCAAATCCAACAGTAATCGGTTATTGATTTCATGACCGGATTTGTAACCACGGAAGGCACCGATCAGACTGTGGCCGAGGAGATAGAGATCACCGATGGCGTCAAGAATCTTGTGCTTGACACATTCGTCCTCATAACGCAAACCGTCTTCATTGAGTATGCGGTAGTCATCCACCACGACTGCATTATCCAGACTGCCGCCCAGCGCCAGGTTGTTCTCGCGCAGCAGTTCGACATCACGCATGAAACCGAATGTGCGTGCACGCGAAACTTCCTTTACGAAAGAGGTGGTAGAAAAATCGATCTCGGCACTGCAGTTTTTTTCATTGAAGGCAGGATGGTTGAACTCGATGGTAAAACCGACCTTAAAGCCGTTGAATGGTTCAAACATGGCCCATTTGTCATCTTCTTCAACGCGTATCGGTTCCTTGATGCGCAAAAACTGCTTGGGCGCGGACTGATCCATGACTCCTGCCGACTGAATCAGAAATACAAACGGCCCGGCACTGCCATCCATGATCGGCACTTCGTCAGAACTGACATCGATATAGGCATTATCGATGCCGAATCCGGCGAATGCCGACAGCAGATGCTCAACAGTGGAAATGCGTACGTTGCCGTTGACCAGCGTCGTCGACAGGCGCGTATCACCAACATTTTCCGGACGTGCCTGAATCTCGACCGCCGGGTCCAGGTCGACCCGGCGAAACACAATACCATTATTCACGGCGGCCGGGCGCAGGGTAAGATACACCTTCTTGCCAGTGTGTAATCCGACACCGGTGGCGCGGATTACATTTTTGAGCGTGCGTTGTCTAATCATTCAGTCAGGTTCTCCTGTGTGCCCTCTCCAGTGGCACTCCCTTCTCGTCATTTTACCCTGCAGTGCAGCAACTTAAGTACAAACCGCTACTCTGTCAAGTAGTTATCCACAACTACGTATCCTAATCCGGCTTTCTGAATATGTATGACTATTAGTCAGCCTGTCGGCGCAAAAATGCCGGAATATCCAGATAGTCCGGATCGGACTCAAGCGTCTTCTGCTCCTTGCCCGCGCTTTTGTTCCGCATGACGGTCGGACGATCCAGTGTCTTGTAATCGACTTCCGCCCCGGCAGCCTGCGCCAGTTTGAGTTTAGCGGTTTCCTGGCGCGCCGTCTCGCCGAGTCCGGTCGCCACGATTGTGACACGCAGATCCCCTTCCATGGCCGGGTCGATAACGGTGCCGACGACCACAGTCGCGTTGTCCGAGGCGAACTCCTTGACCGCGTTGCCGACTTCGTTGAATTCCCCGATAGACATATCCATGCCGGCGGTGATATTGACCAGAATACCGCGGGCGCCGGACAGGTTGACATCTTCCAGCAACGGGCTGGAAATCGCCGATTCTGCCGCCTGACGGGCCCTTTCGTCGCCGGTTGCCTTGCCGGATCCCATCATAGCCATGCCCATCTCGGACATCACCGTACGGACATCGGCAAAGTCAACATTTATGAGGCCCGGCCGGGTGATAAGTTCCGCGATTCCCTGCACCGCGCCCAGCAACACGTCATTCGCGGCCTTGAAGGAATCCAGAAGGCTCATTTTCTCGCCCAGGACCATCAGCAGCTTCTCATTGGGAATCGTGATGAGTGAATCCACAAACTGGGTCAGTTCCTTGATACCGTCATCGGCGATCTGGCCGCGCTTCTTACCCTCGAAGCCGAAGGGTCGGGTCACGACAGCGACCGTAAGAATCCCCATTTCCTTGGCGACCTGGGCGACGATCGGCGCCGCACCGGTGCCGGTACCGCCACCCATGCCGGCAGTGATGAATACCATGTCGGCGCCTTCCAGCACATCCATGATGCGATCCCGGTCTTCCAGAGCCGCCTGACGGCCGATTTCAGGATTGGCGCCAGCTCCCAGACCCTTGGTGATATTGCTGCCCAGCTGCAACATGGTCTTGGCGGTGGAGTTCTTCAGCGCCTGGGAATCTGTATTGGCACAGATGAAATCCACGCCCTCGATATTGGCATTGACCATATGTTGCAGGGCATTGCCGCCGCCGCCACCGACGCCCACGACTTTGATGACCGCTGCCTGATTGTCTGCATCGACTAGTTGAAACATGATTCAAACCTCCTGAATCTGATGGTATGTACCGAATAAATAATGAAATTCATGCATTAGAAATTGCCCTGAAACCAGCCCTTCATCCGCTCCCAGACACCTTTCAGGCCGCTCTGCACCTGCAGATGCGGCAGACTTTCCCGCTGCTGGCGGAGCCCGAACAGCAGCAGTCCAACACCGGTCGAGTGGATCGGGTTGCGCACCACATCCGACAGACCGGTCACGTATTGCGGCACGCCGAGGCGTACCGGCATGTGAAAAATCTCCTCGGCCAGATCGACGGCCCCTTCCATCTTGGCGCTGCCGCCGGTCACCACGATGCCGGCGGCGATCATGTCCTCGAAACCGCTGCGCCGGAGTTCCGCCTGCACTAGAGTGAACAGTTCCTCGTAACGCGGCTCGACGACCTCGGCCAGCGTCTGCCGGGCAAGCCGCCGCGCCGGCCGATCGCCGACACTCGGAACCTCAATGGTTTCATCGGGACTGGCCAACTGGGTCAGCGCACAGGCGTATTGGACCTTGATATCCTCGGCATACTGGGTGGGTGTGCGCAGCGCCACGGCGATATCGTTGGTGACCTGATCGCCGGCGATGGGGATGACCGCAGTATGCTGAATGGCACCACCGGTAAACACAGCGATATCCGTGGTGCCGCCGCCGATATCGACCAGACACACACCCAGCTCCTTTTCATCATCGGTCAACACCGCCTGACTGGAGGCGAGCTGTTCCAGGATGATGTCATCGACCTCGAGTCCACAGCGGCGTACGCATTTAATAATGTTCTGCGCCGCGCTGACAGCGCCGGTGACCATGTGCACCTTGGCCTCCAGGCGCACACCGGACATACCGATGGGTTCTTTCACGCCTTCCTGGCTGTCGACCACGAACTCCTGCGGCAGGATGTGCAGTATCTTCTGATCAGCGGGAATGGCGACGGCGCGGGCGGCATCGATCACCCGGTCGACGTCACTGGCCATAACCTCGTTATCGCGGATGGCAACGATACCGTGCGAGTTCAGACTGCGGATGTGGCTGCCGGCTATACCGGCGTAGACGGAGTGAATCTCGCAGCCGGCCATCAGTTCGGCTTCTTCGATGGCGCGCTGAATGGAATGTACAGTCGATTCAATATTCACCACCACACCGCGCTTCAGTCCCCGCGACGGATTCGAGCCGATGCCGATGATCTCGACTTCGTCGTTGCCCACGATCTCGCCGACGATAGCCACTACCTTTGAAGTACCGATATCGAGACCCACAATCAGATTCTTATCCGATTTTTTGCCCATAGCGTTAAGCCGCTCCGTTACCTTCGTTGGCGCCCTTCTCGAGCGCACCCTTCTCTTCATTGAACCGCACTGCGAAACCGTTCGTGTAACGCATGTCTATATAGGCCGCCTCCGCAAGCCGGTCTCCGAGGTTGGCGGGCACCAGTTCGATGAAGCGTTGCAGACGGTCGTCGAACTGCTCCCGCCCCAGAACAACCCGCAGGCCGCTGTCTGTCACAAATGACCAGGCCCGTCGTTCGCTCAGCGTCAGCTTCTGAATGTGCAGTCCGAGCGGGGCCAGCAGCGTCTGCAGATTCAACAGCTGCTCGGTCAGCTGCGACTGCATGCCGTCCGGTCCCTCCAGCTGCGGCAGTCCGGCCGGCAAATCGGCCAGCGGTGGCTCGAAATAGTCCCCGTTGCCATTCACCAGGCCGTTCTCGTTCCAGCGCGCCGCCGCTACTTCCTCGCGCACCGCGATATCCAGAGCATCCGGCCAGGACCGTTGTATCCACACCTCCCGCACCCAGGGATTGCCCTGCAACACCTCGCGCAGATTGCCGACATCGACGCTGAAAAAACCGCCCTGCAGATTCTCGACCACCAGTGTCTGCAATTCCGTCTGACTGAGTTCGCGAAACTCGCCTTCGATATTCACCCGCCGGATGGGCAGCGTATCGGGCTGCAGCAGATACCAGCCGCCAACCGCCAGACCGCTCATCAACAACATGGCCAACAACACGCTGCCCCGGCCACCGCGCCGAGAGTCCGCAGCGTCGTCATCCACTGATGCTGTCTCGGCCGGCGATTCCCGGGCTGCCATGCGCGGCGCCGGCTCATGGTCCGACTCCTGCGCCGCCGGCCCCGGCAAATAGAAATCACCGATCGGGTCCAGGGTGCTCATGACACCTCCCGCTGGCCGGCCAGCCGGCGATCCAGGCTGGTGTCGAGAATGCGCAGTACCAGTTCGTCGAATTCGATACCCGCCTGCCGGGCGGCCATCGGGACGAGACTGTGATCGGTCATGCCAGGCACGGTATTGACTTCCAGCAGCCATGGCTGACCATCGGCATCCACCATCAGATCTACCCGTCCCCAGCCGCCGGCACCGACCACCGCAAAAGCCTGGCGGCACAGCACGGCAATGCGATTTTCAAGATCCAGGGGCAGGCCGGCGGGGCAGTGGTAGCACGTGCTATCGGCCTGGTACTTGGCTTCGAAGTCATAAAATGTCCGTGGCGTTTCCAGCCGGATCAGCGGCAGTACTGCATCGCCGAGGATACTGGCGGTATATTCAGTCCCGGTGATCCAGCGCTCGGCAAAAACGACATCGTCCAGATCGGCAGCTGCCTCATACGCAGCCGTTGCCAGCTCGGCCGACTCCAGCCGCGTCATGCCGATGCTCGAGCCCTCGTGCGCCGGTTTGACCGCCAGGGGATAACCGGCCTTACGACCGAATTCCGCCAGCGCTTCGCCGCTCGTCACCACTGCATGCGGCGACGTCGGAATGCCCATCTGCAACCAGATCTGCTTTGTGCGAAGCTTGTCCATACCCAGCGCCGAGCCCAGGACGCCGCTGCCGGTATACGGCAGACCGAGCCATTCCAGCGCACCCTGGATCACACCGTCCTCGCCGCCCCGGCCATGCAACGCAATAAAGGCACGGTCAAAGCCGCCGGCACGGAGTTGCGTGAACAGACCCGAGTGCGGATCGACGGCCTGCGCATCCACGCCGCTGCGCTCCAGCGCCGCCAGAATGGCACTGCCGCTTTTCAGCGAGATATCGCGTTCGGCGGAGGTGCCACCCATTAATACCGCGACCCTGCCGTAGCTTTTCGGATCGCTGCTCACAACCGATCGTCCCCGTTACGCTTGGCCAGCGGCTCGCCGATGATGCGCACCTCGGCTTCCAGCTCCACGCCCGTCTGCAGCCGCACCGCACTCTGAACATATTCAATCAGGCTCTCGATATCCGCCGCCGTGGCACCACCGGAATTGATGATGAAATTGGCATGTTTGTCCGAAACATAGGCCCGGCCGATGCGAAATCCCTTCAGGCCACAGCGCTCGATCAGGCGGCCGGCATAATCTCCGGGCGGGTTGCGGAATACCGAACCGCAGCTCGGCAGGCCCATGGGCTGACTCTGCGAACGCCGGGCGAGCAATTCCCGGATGCGCTGCCGCGCACCGCCATCAGCATCCGGCTGGAGTTTCAGGCCCGCCGCCATAAACCATTCATCAGCCACACCACGCACGGAACGGTAACCGATCGTGAATTCATCCGACTGACGCCGACGACGCCGGCCGCAGCGATCGACGGTTTCGACCCAGTCAACGACCGACCAGGTTTCGGTACCGAAAGCGCCGGCGTTCATGGCCAGGGCGCCGCCCAGCGTTCCGGGAATACCGGCCAGGAATTCGGCCCCGCTGAGCCCTGCCTCGGCGCTGAAACGCGCGACCTTGGCACAGGCACTGCCGGCACCTGCCGTGATACCGAGGTCATCTGTCTGTTGCAGGCGCTCCGCCAGCCGGGTCAGCACAATCACCGTGCCGCGAATGCCGCCGTCGCGCACCAGCAGATTGCTGCCCAGTCCCAGCCAGGTCAGTGGCTCGTCCGGTGGCAGCGATGCCAGAAATTCGTCCAGTGCCTGCTCAACGTCCGGTGCGAAATAGCGATCGGCCGGCCCGCCAACCCGCCAGGAAGTATGGCGTGCCATGGACTCGTTGATCCGCATTTCACCGCGCAACGTCATCACATCCACCGCGCTGTGAACGTCCGCCAGATCGCGGACTGCTGCTGTTTTCGGATTACCATGGCGCAATCTCAATGCACCTCGCTGCCGTAACGCCGCTTCAGATCGGGCGCCAGTGAACCGATGTCGCCCGCACCGAGCAGCAGCAGGATG
The DNA here is from genome assembly GCA_964522485.1 of uncultured Enterobacteriaceae bacterium. GTDB lineage: Bacteria > Pseudomonadota > Gammaproteobacteria > Methylohalomonadales > Methylohalomonadaceae > Methylohalomonas. The sequence continues at coordinate 12,154 of CAZFUS010000004.1, forward strand.
TCGCCGTCTTCAAGCAACCCCGGCAGCACGGCGTAAAGGGATTCGCGCTGCTCGATGAAGACCGGATCAACCTGACCGCGCAGGCGGATCGCACGGCATAGTGAGCGGCTGTCCGCACCGGCAATCGGCGCCTCCCCGGCCGGGTATACTTCCATCATCAACAACACATCGATAGCCGAAAGCGTGCGCGAGAAATCCTCGAACAGATCGCGCGTCCGGCTGTAACGATGCGGCTGGTAGACCACTACCAGGCGCCGCCCGGGCCAGCCGGCCCGCACCGCTTCCAGAGTGCAGGCGATCTCGCGGGGGTGATGGGCATAGTCATCGATCAGCAGAACATCATGGCCATCTACCTGCAGATCGCCGACGACCTGCAGCCGCCGGCCGATGCCCTGAAATCCGGTTAGTCCACGGGCCACTGTCTTGCGATCGATACCGAACTCCTCCGCGACAGCAATTGCCGCGAGGGCATTGAGGACATTGTGTTTACCCGGCAGATTGAGTTCGTATTCGATCCAGTCATCACTGCCGCCGCTGGCGACGGCAAACCAGGTACGCTTGCCTTCCTGGCGGAGCAGCCGGCCCTGGATATCGGCTTCTGCATCGATCCCGAACGTCAGTATCTGCCGGCCGATTTCCGGCAGTATCTCGCGGACGCCGGGATCGTCGCTGCATACCACCGCCAGCCCGTAAAACGGCAGGCGGTGCAGGAATTCGATGAAGTGGGCACGCAGGTTGGCAAAATCGCCGCCATAGGTTCCCATGTGATCCGCGTCGATATTGGTCAGCACGGCCATAACCGGCTGCAGATGCAGAAACGAGGCATCGCTCTCGTCGGCCTCGGCGACAAAGTAGCGTCCGGTACCAAGCTTGGCGTGTGTGCCGGAACTGTTCAGCAGGCCGCCGATGACGTAGGTCGGATCCAGATCGGCTTCGGCCAGAACGCTGGCGATCAGACTGGTAGTCGTGGTCTTGCCGTGGGTGCCGGCAATCGCGATACCCTGACGGAATCGCATTAGCTCAGCCAGCATCTCGGCCCGCGGCACGATGGGCACGCGTTCCTGACGCGCCGCCTGCAGTTCCGGATTGTCCGGCTGCACCGCGCTGGTCACCACTACCACGTCACTATCGCCGATGTGCCCTGGCGAATGACCCTGCAGAATTCTCACACCCAGATCCTGCAGATGGCGGGTCATGGTGTTGGCGCACAGGTCGGAGCCCGTCACCGTATACCCGAGGTTATGCAACACTTCGGCAATTCCGCCCATACCGGCACCGCCGATGCCGATAAAATGGATGTGCCGCACCCGACCCATGGGATGGCTAGGCATCGCGGTCATCGGCCACCTCCAGACAGATTGCCGCAATCCGCTCGGCCGCATCCGGTTGCGCCAGCTGCCGGGCGCTGACGGCCATATCCAGCAGGCGCTGCCGATCCTGGCCAAGCGTCAGCAGTTGCTGCGCCAGACCCGAGGCGGTCAGCTCCGACTCCGGTATCAGTACACCGCCACCCTGATCACACAGCCACTGCGCATTGGCGGTCTGATGATCATCCACGGCATGTGGGTAGGGCACCAGCAATGCTGCTGCACCCACCGCAGCCAGTTCTGCGACTGTCAGCGCGCCGGCCCTGCAAATCACCAGATCCGCCCAGCTGTAGGCAGCTGCCATATCCTCGATAAAATTTTCGACCTGTGCGTTGATACCGAGCGTCGCGTAGTTGCGCGTCACCAGATCACGGTCGCGGTCACCGCTTTGGTGCCGCATCTCCAGCGGCAGGCGCTGACTGATCTGCCCGGCGGCGGCGGGCACCATCTGATTCAGGCGGCGGGCACCCTGGCTGCCGCCCAGTACCAACAGCCGGAGCGCTCCATTCCGTCCCTGCAACCGCGTTTCCGGGGCCGGTATGGCATGCAATTCAGCCCGCACCGGGTTGCCGGTTACCTCGGCATGAAATTCAGCCGGCAGGGCATCGGCAAAGGCCTCCATGGTCCGCCGCGCCAGCCGGCACAGCAGCTGGTTGGTCAGTCCCGCCACCGCGTTCTGCTCGTGCAGGCACAGCGGCCGGCGCAACAGCCAGGCCGCCAGACCGCCCGGGCCACTGACAAAACCGCCCATGCCCAGCACGACGTCGGGGCGCAGTTCACGCAATACAACCAGGCTCTGTGCCAGTGCCCGCACGAGTCGCAGTGGCGCCAGCAGCAATGTCAGGAATCCCTTGCCGCGCAGGCCCGAGACTTCTATCTCCTCAAGCTGCAATCCCGCCGCCGGCACGACGCGCGTCTCCAGGCCTTGCTGTGTTCCCAGCCAGATGACTTCATGGCCTGCTGTTTGCAGGACTTCGGCAACCGCCAGTCCCGGGAAGACATGGCCGCCGGTACCACCCGCCATGATCAACACGCGTTTGCTCGGCGCTTCAGGCAACATAACGGCTCACCTTATCGGGCAGACGCGCCCGGGTACTGGTCCGGGTTTCATGATCGACACGCAGCAACAGGCCGAGCATCAGGCACATGATGACCAGACTGTTGCTGCCATAGGAGATGAGCGGCAGGGTCAGGCCCTTTGTCGGCAGCATGCCCATGTTCACGCCCAGGTTGATGAACGCCTGAATACCGATCAGCAGACCGATACCGTAGGCCAGATAGGCGGCGAATGCCTGGCCCGCCTGTATGGCGAGTTGACCGATGGTGAACGCACGCCAGACGATAAAGCAAAACAGCAGAATGACCAGCGCACAGCCGATGAAACCGAGTTCCTCGGCGATAACCGAATAGACAAAATCGGTGTGCGCCTCCGGCAGATAAAACAGTTTCTGGACGCTGCCACCCAGGCCGACACCCAGCCAGTCACCGCGGCCGAAAGCGATCAGTGCCTGGGTCAGCTGGAAGCCCGTGTCATAAGGATCCTGCCAGGGATCGGTGAAACTCATCAGGCGTTGCATACGATACGGCGACAGCACGGCCAGACTGGCGAGTACCGCTGCAGCGGCCGCCATCCAGGCAAAAAAACGGCCCAGCGGGACGCCACCCAGAAACATCATGCCGACACCGGTCGCGAACAGGACCACGCTGGCGCCGTAGTCCGGTTCCAGCAGCAGCAGACCGGCGATGATCGTCAACACGCCAACCGGGCGGATGAAGCCGGCGAGGCTGGCGCGGACCTGTTCGGCCTGACGCACCAGATAGCCGGCCATGTAAATAATCGCGCACAGCTTGGCCGGTTCCGAGGCCTGAATGTTGATTGGTCCGAGGCGGATCCAGCGCATACTGCCGTTGATCTCGGTGCCGATACCCGGCACCAGCACCAGACCCAGCAACACGATGCCCGCCAGCAGCACAACGAGGCTGGTCTGCTCCCACAATTTCAGCGGGATCTTCATCGCCGCCCAGGCCAGCACCAGACCAATCACAGCCGCCACCGCCTGACGCCAGAAATAATGCAGGGGTGCATCAAACTGACGATCAGCAATGGTGATCGAAGCCGATGCCACCATCACCAGCCCGAATAGCAGCAACGACAGCGACACACCAAGCAGCCACGGATCGTATCCCGCCAGCGGCCCGGTCATCAGCGGCCTGGAAGCCGGGCCGGCAACCGCCTGACGTTTCAGGATCGCCGCCATCAGTCCAGCGCCCTCACCGCCGCGGCGAACACTTCGCCGCGCTGCTTGTAATCCCGGAACATGTCGAGACTGGCACAGGCCGGTGACAACAGGATCTTGTCACCGGGGCGTGCACACTCAGCCGCCGCGGTAACCGCAGTCTGCATATCGGCTACGCGGAGAATAGTAGTATGCGTCTGTAAAACTGCGGCAATGCGATCGGCGTCGCGTCCGAGCAGCACCGTCGTATGCACCCGGCCACTGACAGCGGCCGCCAGTTCGCTGAAATCGGCACCCTTGCCGTCACCACCGGCGATCAGCACGACATCGTTCTCTCCGGCGAGTCCCTGGATAGCAGCGATACTTGCACCGACGTTGGTGCCCTTGGAATCGTCATACCAGTCGGCGCCGCGCTTGTGTGCCAGCCACTGACAGCGATGCGGCAGGCCGGCGAAACGGCGCAATGCCTCGAGCATCGCCACCATCGGCAGTCTGACGACACTGCCCAGCGCCAGCGCGGCCAGAACATTGGCGAGGTTATGTCTGCCCTTGAGACCAACCTCGGTCACCGGCAACAGCGTCTGCTGGCCGCGTACCAGGCAGCCGTCGCGAATGCCGAATACGGACTCATCCGGACCCGGATCCGTCAGCGTGAACCCCAACAGCGTACGGCCGGGCTGTGACATGGCGGCCACCAGCGGATCGTCGCGATTGATAACCATGACCCCGTCGCCCTGATAGATACGCGCCTTGGCCGCGGCATAGACCGGCATATCCGCATACCGGTCCATGTGATCGGCGCTGACATTGAGCACCACGGCGGCGATGGCATTCAGTGAAGCGGTGGTTTCCAGCTGGAAGCTCGACAACTCCAGCACATAGAGCTCGGTCTGGACATCGCCCAGCAGTTCCAGCGCCGCCGGCGCGAGATTGCCACCGGCGGCGACCCGCCGACCCGCCGTGCGGGCCATTTCAGCCACCAGGCTGACGACCGTGCTTTTACCATTGGCGCCGGTCACCGCGATGATTGGCGCCTGCGCCGCCTGGCTGAACAGCTCGATGTCGCCGACCACCGGTACACCCTGCGTGATGGCAGCAGCGATAGCCGGTTCCCGGACCGACACACCCGGACTGACGACCAGCCGGTCGGCCTGTGCCAGGGGAGCGGCCGCCAGTTCGCCCAGATACACGGGCACCGCCGGAAATTCGCGCTGCAATGCCTCCAGCTGCGGCGGCCGGGTGCGGGTGTCCGCTACCGCAATCCGCTCGCCACAGGCATTCAGGTAACGGGCGCAGGAAAGACCGGTCAGCCCCAGGCCGACAATGATGCTGTCATAGCGCGTTTGCCCGCCTTTGCCAGTCATCGTCCCGGTGTCCATTGCATAGGCCAATCTTTCGTCCCTCACCGGATCTTCAGGCTGGCCAGACCGACCAGCACCAGGATCACGGTGATGATCCAGAAACGCACGATCACGCGCGGTTCCGGCCAGCCCTTGAGTTCGTAGTGATGATGCAGCGGCGCCATGCGGAAAATGCGGCGCCCGGTGAGTTTGTAGGAGGCGACCTGCAGCATGACCGAAACAGTCTCGATCACGAAGACGCCACCCATGATGAACAGGATCAGTTCCTGGCGAACCATAACGGCGACCACGCCCAGTGCCGCCCCCAGTGCCAGCGCACCAATATCACCCATGAACACCTGTGCCGGGTAGGTGTTAAACCACAGAAAGCCGAGACCGGCACCGACAATCGCGCCACAGAACACGGCGAGTTCACCGACACCCAGCACGAAGGGGATATCGAGATAGGTGGCAAAACGCGCATTGCCGACCGCATAGGCAAAGATCGCCAGTGCTGCGGCAACCATGACAGTGGGCAGAATGGCCAGGCCATCGAGACCATCCGTCAGATTCACGGCATTGCTGCTGCCGACGATGACGCAATACGCCAGCAGGATAAAACCGAGACCGATATCGACGCTGAGGGACTTGGCGAACGGAATAAGGATGTTTGTTTCCGCCGGCGAAGCGGCGATGTGATAGAGAAAAACCGCCGCACACAGACCGATCGCCGATTGCCAGAAATATTTATAGCGGGCGGGCAGTCCCCTGGGATTACGATGCACCACCTTGCGGTAATCATCGATCCAGCCGATCACACCGAACAGGGTAGTAACGATCAGCGCCACCCAGACATAGCGGTTGCTGAGATCACCCCAGCACAGCGTGCTGATCACAATCGAGATCAGAATCAGCAGTCCGCCCATGGTCGGTGTGCCGGTCTTGGACAGATGGCTCTGCGGACCATCGTCACGCACACTCTGGCCGATCTGGTAGGTCGTCAGATGCCGGATCAGGTAGGGGCCGATCACCAGTGCGATCAACAGCGATGTCAAAACGCCCAGAATCGTCCGCAGCGTGAGATATTGAAAGACGTTGAAGCCGCTGTAGTACTGCGTCAGATATTCGGTCAGCCACAGCAGCATTCAGGTATCCCCCCGTGCCCGCAGCGCCTCGACGACCTGCTCCATGCGCGCGGCCCGCGAACCCTTGATCAGAACAGCCACGCCATTACTCAAATCGGATTTGAGACGCTCGATGAGCGCACCCGGTTGGTCGAAATGCCAGCCGCCGGCGCCAAACGCCGCGACCGCGTTACGGCTCAGCTCGCCGACGGCATACAAACGCTCGACTCCCTGCGCGCGCGCCTGCTCACCAGCCGCCGCATGCAGTGCCGCCGCCTGTTCGCCCAGTTCACCCATATCGCCCAGCACCAGCCACGGCCGTGCCGGCTGGGCAATCAACACTTCGAGCGCCGCGTTCAGCGAAGCCGGATTGGCATTGTAGGAATCATCCAGCAGCACGCTCCCGTCCTGGCCCTTGAAAAGGGTCAGCCGCCCGGCGACGGGTTGCAGTTCACCCAGTCCACGGGCAATCGTCTCAGGGCTGAAACCGAGGATGCCGGCCACTGCCGCCGCCGCCAGAGCATTCATGACGTTATGCCGGCCGGGCAGGGGAAGTGTGACATCGGCGCTACCCCCGGCCATTACCAGCTGAAAGCGGGTACCGATTTCACTGCCAAGATTCAGCGCTTCTGCGCGCACATCCGCTGCGGGGCTGATACCGAACCCGACCTGGCGTCGGTCCCGGTTCAGGCCGCGCCAGAATCCGGCGAACGGATCGTCAACATTGATTACGGCCGTGCCGGCGGCGGTCAGACCGTTGAATATCTCGCCTTTGCCTCGCGCCACCCCCTCGACGCTGCCGAACCCCTCCAGATGCGCGGGTGCGCACTGAGTGATCAGAGCGATATCAGGCTGGGTCAGGCGGCTCAGGTAATCGATCTCGCCCGGATGATTGGCGCCCATTTCGATGACCGCGTAAGCGTGCTCCGCATCCAGGCCGAACAGGGTCAGCGGCACACCGATGTCGTTATTGAGATTGCCGGCGGTCGACAGTACCGGCCCCTGTCCGTTCAATATCGACCGCAGCATTTCCTTCACTGTGGTCTTGCCGTTACTGCCGGTAATAGCCACTACCGGCAACTGGAAACGCTGCCGCCAGGCAGCCGCCAAGGTGCCCATGGCCCGGCGCGTATCGGGCACCATGACACCGGGTAATTCCGCATCGGGCGGCTTCTCCACCAGTATCGCGCTCGCGCCGGCACCGCCGGCTGCGGCAAGAAAATCGTGGCCGTCGAAACGCGGCCCGCGCAGCGCGATGAACAACTCGCCACCGCTGAGTTTGCGCGTATCGGTACAGGCACCGGTAAAGACGGCGTCGGCACCCAGGCGCTCGCCGGTCAATACCTGCGCCAGTTCCTCGGTATGCATGCTGATCATTGCGGGGCCTGCAGACATGCCTGCACCACCTGGCTATCGCTGAAGGCATGGCGGATGCCGGCGATTTCCTGGTAGGTTTCGTGCCCTTTACCGGCCACAAGGATGATGTCATCAGCATGCGCCCGGGCAACCGCGCGGCCGATGGCGTGGCTCCGATCGGGTTCGATCAGAGCCCGTGCCGGCGCACTCAGGCCGGCGACGATATCGGCGATGATGGCTGTCGGTTGTTCGTTGCGCGGGTTGTCGCTGGTAATCACCAGCATATCGGCGTGGGCTTCAGCTGCCGCCCCCATCAACGGCCGTTTGCCCGGATCGCGATCGCCGCCGCAGCCGAACACACACCACAACCGTCCGCCGCATTCCTCGCGCAGCGCTGCCAATGCCTGGGCCAGCGCATCCGGTGTATGAGCATAGTCGATCACCACCAGCGGCCGGCCGTGCCCGCCCAGTACCTGCATGCGGCCGGGGGCGGGCCGCACCCGAGTCAGCCGGCTGAGCACCTCGTCAAACGGGATTTCCAGCAGGCACAATACACCCAGTGCCGCCAGCAGATTGGCGGCATTGAAACGCCCGGACAGATTCGCCCTGAGCTGACCACTTCCCCAGGGCGTGTTGACGTCGAGCTGCAGTTGCGCACGCTCGGGCTGTCGCACTCGGGCATAGACATCCGCCCGGGGTGATTCAAGGCTGTAACCGAGAAAGCGATCCGGATGACCGGCCAGCAATTCGCGCCCGAACGCATCATCATGGTTAATGATGCCATGACGCAGCCCTGGCCACTCAAACAGGCGCCGTTTCGCCGCACCGTAGGCAGCCAGATCAGTATGGTAATCGAGATGATCGCGGCTCAGATTCGTCAACACGGCGATATCGAAATCGACGCCGTTAACGCGGCCCTGATCAAGGGCATGCGAGGAAACCTCCATGACCGTATGGCGCACCCCGCGGTCACGCAGATCGGCAAGTAAGCGGTGCAGGCTGACTGGATCGGGTGTCGTAGTCTGCCCCGGCTGCAGGTCACCGTAGATACCATAGCCCAGCGTACCGAACAGGCCACAGTGCTCAGGACCGTCAGTCAGTGCCTGGGCGATATAACTGGCCACACTGGTTTTGCCGTTCGTGCCGGTGACACCGATCACTCTCAGCGAATGGCCGGGATGGCCGTAGAAACGCGCGGCTATGCCGCCGATCTTTTGCCCCAGTCCCGGAACGGCCACGGCGGGTATGCCCTGCCTGGCCAGTGTTTCCGGCAGTGTATCCTCGGCGGCAATCGCCACGGCACCGGCATGCAACGCTGCGGCGATGTAATCACGGCCATCGTGCCGGTGACCGCGACAGGCCAGAAACAGAGCGCCGGGCTGTACCCTGCGGCTGTCGATACTGACATCGCTGATACGGACATCGTCGCTGGCTGGCACAACCGCCAGCCCGTCCAGTAACTCGCTGAGGCGCATACCCTGATTCAGGCTTTCAGCGGCCATCATGGGGTCCGCGCCTCATTCTCGGGCTGTGACCGGGACCGCTGAACCATGTAATTCGGTGTCAGCGCCGGCAGGTCGTCGGGCGGCAGGTTCAATAAACGCAGTGCATCGCCCATGACCTTGGAAAATACCGGCGCGGCAACCAGACCTCCGTAATAATCACCGGTCTGGGGTTCATCGATCATGACTACCAGCGCCAGCCGCGGCTGACTGGCCGGCGCCACCCCGGCAAACAGCGAGAGATAACGATCCTTGGCGTATCCCCCCGCGGTGGCCTTGTGCACGGTGCCGGTCTTGCCTGCAACACGGTAGCCCTTGATGCGCGCGCGGCTGCCGGTGCCGTCGGACTTGGTAACACCCTCCAGCATTTGCACCACTTTGTGGGCGACGTCTTCCGACAGTATGCGTTCGCCCGGGACCTCGGCATCCTGACGCAGCAGCGATACCGGCCGCTGCAGACCGCCGGCGCCCAGCATGGCATAGGCCTGGGCGAGCTGCACCGCGGTTACCGACAGGCCGTAGCCGAACGATGCTGTCGCCAGTTCGATCTCCGACCAGCCCCCCGGTGTCGCCAACCAGCCGCCTACTTCACCGGGGAAACCGGTACCGGTGATACGGCCCAGACCCAGGCGATTATACAAATTCCACAGGCGTTCGCTTTCCAGCGACAGGGCGATCTTGCTGGCACCGACATTGCTGGATTTCTTGATGATGCCAGCCAGGTCGAGTACGCCGTAATCGCGATGATCGCGGATGGTATGACCCCCGACCCGGTAATAGCCCGGTGAAGTATCCAGCGTCTCCTGGACCTGATACAGCCCGGATTCGAGCGCCGCGGCGATGGTAAACGGCTTCAGAGTCGAGCCGGGTTCGAATACATCCGTCAGCGACCGATTACGCAGGGCTTTGGTATGCAAGCCGTTGCGATTGTTCGGGTTATAGGATGGCTGGCTTACCATGGCCAGCACTTCGCCGGTCCTGACATCCAGCAAAACGATCGAGCCACTGCGTGCCTTATGACGGGCCACTGCCGTCTTGAGTTCGAGATAGGCCAGATACTGCAGGCGCCGGTCGATACTCAGCACCAGCGGCTGGCCCGGATCGGGCGGCCGGATGCTTTCGATGTTTTCAACCGTCCGCCCGAGCCGATCCTTCAAAACGCGTTTGGCGCCCGGTGTCCCCTTGAGCCAGTCGTTATAGGTCAGCTCCAGCCCTTCCTGGCCGATGTCATCAACATTGGTGAAGCCGATGACATGGGCAGTGACTTCACCGGCAGGGTAATAACGGCGGTATTCCGGCTGGGTATAAACACCGGCCACCTGCATGGCCTTTATGGCCGCCACGGTCTCCGGATCGGCATGCCGTTTGAGGTATACGAATTCACGACCGATGCGATCAACCAGCCGCTTTTTCAGCGCCACCGCACTATACCCGAGCTGCCGGGCCAGGTCGGCAAACTGCGGTGCATGCAACAGTTGCTTGGGCACCGCCCAGATCGACTCGACGGCCGTGCTGATCGCCAGCGGCTCGCCGTTGCGATCAGTGATCATGCCGCGATGCGCCGGGATGTCGACCACCCGCAGCGCCCGGGCATCGCCATGATTCTTGAGAAACACCTTGTGCTTGAGCTGTAAATCCACGGCGCGGCCGAACAGCAGCACGACTCCGATGGCAAAGGCGCCCAATACCAGCCAGCGGCGCATTGGGTAGTCATGATGTTGCAGCGAAGTCTGACTCATCGCGGCACCAGCAACAGCTGCTCGGGACGCGGCGTCTGCATTTTCAGCTGCGTGCGCGCCAGTCCCTCAACCCGGTTGGCCATGGCCCAGGTACTCTGTTCAATCTGCAGGCGGCTCCATTCCTCATTCAAAGCATCGCGGCGCTGTTCCAGATCCTGGATATCGACAAATACCACGCGCGCCTGATGCCGGGCACCGACAACCAGCAATGCTGAAATCAGTACGGCGGCGGCCAGCAGCGTCACGGTGTAAGACTTCATGCCGCCAGCCTCTCGGCCACGCGCAATATGGCGCTGCGGGCACGTGTATTGGCCGCGATTTCCGCGTCACTGGCGTGGCGCGCCTGACCCACCCGTCGCAGGCGCGGTTTGAGTGCAGCGGCCGGTACGGGCAGGTCTTCAGGATAGGGATCACCGCGGCTCTCTTCGCGCATGAAGCGCTTGACGATACGATCCTCGAGGGAATGAAAACTGATCACCACCAGGCGGCCGGCTGGCGCGAGCACATTCAGCGCCTGCGGCAGAACGCCGCGCAGTTCCTCCAGTTCGTGATTGATGAATATGCGCAGTGCCTGAAAACTCAAAGTGGCCGGATGGCGACCCGGCTCATGAAAGCGGGCCGGAATGCTCCGGGCGATAAGGTCAGCGAGTTGACGGGTACGGCTTAGAGGCTGGCTCCGGCGCGCCATCACAATAGACCGGCTGATGCGGCGGGCGTGAACTTCCTCGCCATATTCGCGCAGCACCTGAACGATCTCATCTTCGCGCGCCTGATTCAGCCAGTCGGCGGCCGACGGGCCGACGAACGGATCCATGCGCATATCCAGGGGACCATCCCGCATGAAACTGAAGCCGCGCGCGGGATCGTCGAGCTGGGGCGAGGACACGCCCAGATCGAGCAATACACCATTGATACATCCCGTCATTCCCGCTCTCTCGACTGCCTGTTCCAGCAGGGTGAAACGGCCCTGCACGCTTTCAACCCGCGGCTCTTCAGCGAAACGCTGTCGCGCCACCGCCACGGCCTCAGGGTCGCGATCCATGACCAGCAGACGGCCATGTTTGTTCAATCTTTCCAGAATGGCGGTACTGTGGCCGCCACGGCCGAAGGTTGCATCGACGTAACGACCGTCAGGCCGGATGGCCAGTCCCTCAAGCACCGCTTCAAGTAAAACCGGTGTATGCTCACCCCCGTTAACGTCCATCACGGCCGGTACCGGGCCATGGCCTGATACACGCCGGATTGCACTGATATGCATCCCGGACCGGCAATACCGGACAGCAAGACCGGGACTGTCTCAAAGCGACAGTGATCGCAGCGCCTCGGAGGGTTCTTCGCCATCGGCGCCAATCGCCCGCAACCACTGGTCGCGCTGATCGGTCCAGACCGCGCTGTCCCAGAGTTCAAATTTGTTGCCCTGACCAAGCAGGACCACGTCCTTTTCCAGCCCGGCATAAGCCCGCAGTTCCTGCGTCAGGAGAATGCGCCCCTGACTGTCAAGCTGACAGTCGGTCGCATAGCCGCGCATCATCTGCTTGGTCCGGCGGCTTTGTGTATCGAAATCGGATAGGTCCGCGAGCTTGGCTTCAATCAGCTGCCATTCCGGCAAGGGATACAGCCACAGGGAGCGATCCAGCGGACTGAGCGTGAGGACCAGACAGCCCTGCGCCATATCCAGCAGCCGCTCGCGGTAGCGGCTCGGAACGGCGATACGCCCTTTGCTGTCGATGCTGAGTGAGCTTAGGCCCCGGAACACGTGCCTCTCCCGCAATCATCCAAAAGTACCACAATACCCCACTTTCCCCCACAAGCGAACTATAGAAACAGCAGTGCGGGGGTGTCAAGCAAACTTTTAGAATTGCCGAGGAAATTCTCGCTTTTTGAACAGTAACTTAGAGAGGAAAAGATGAAAAATCGCTGGCTTTTACATGTTAACGTAAATAATAAATTTATTTATATCACTAACTTGAGATAACTTGTTAAAGCGATATAGAAAATCTTGGGCATCCGGCAGCTTAAACTGAGAGCGGCAAGCCAGCCTGTAAGCCGGGTTCTGTCGGAGACAATCATTCATCTGGGAAACGCGTCACCACGTTTCTCATGCGACCTACCCGGGGGCGGCGCGGGCCACGCCTCGGTGCCCGAAACCGGGCACACAGCCCCTCTATTTGGTCTTGCTCCGGACGGGGTTTGCCCTGCCACACCGGTTGCCCGCTGCGCGGTGCGCTCTTACCGCACCCTTTCACCCTTGCCTGTGCCTGAATCAGGCCATCGGCGGTCTGCTCTCTGTTGCACTTTCCGTCGGTTCACACCGCCCAGATGTTATCTGGCGTCCTGCCCTGCGGAGCCCGGACTTTCCTCCCCGTACTTCACGAACGGAGCGATTGTCTGGCCAGCTTGCCGCAAGGAAAGTGTCACGCAGAATCGGATGCTGCGCAAGCTATTCATCCGGCTCCTGATCGAGTGCCAGTTTATAGAGTTCATTGCGCGGCCGGCCGCTGATTTCAGCCGCGGCTGCCACCGCCTGTTTGACTGACAGATGCTTACGCAGGGTCCGCAACAGGGGACGCGGATCACCAGCAGCCGGAGGCGCCGGATTGCCGGCAACGACCAGTACGAACTCGCCCTGCCCGTGTTTCGGATCCAGCGCCAGCCACGCCTGCAACTCCGCGATTGTACCGCGGATACCTTGTTCATGCTGTTTCGTGAGTTCTTTCAGCAGGGTAGCCGAACGAGTCTCACCGAAACAGGTTTTCAGATCCTGCAGAGTGTCCATCAGCCGGTGTGGACTTTCATAAAACACCAGCGTACGGGCTTCCCCGGCGAGTGCGTCAAGGCGATTGCGGCGGGTACCTGCTCTGGCCGGCAGGTAACCCTCGAACACAAACCGGTCGGTGGGCTGGCCGGCAATCGATAATGCAGCAGTCAGAGCGCTCGGACCGGGAATGGCTGTCACCGCCAGATTACGATCCCGCACGGCGCATACCAGCCGGAAACCGGGATCGCTGATCAACGGCGTGCCCGCGTCACTGATCAGCGCCAGTGCCTCGCCCCGCGCAAGCCGTTCGAGGACTTCCGTCGTTCGCACTTCTTCGTTGTGTTCGTGCAGAGACAACAGTGGTGTGCTGATACCGTAAGCCTTGAGCAGTTTGGCACTGTGGCGGGTATCCTCGGCCAGTATCTGTTGCACGCCGGCGAGCACAGTTTGCGCCCTGGCAGTGAAATCCGCCAGATTACCGATCGGGGTGGCAACCACAAACAGGTGACCGGCCTGGTTCATAGAAACATGCAATCCATGAGATTGAATGACAGCAACAGAGTTAGTGACCCGTAATCACAAACTGCTAACATAGCATCATGCGTATCTTGATGTTGCTTGCTTTGGCCATCGGCATCCTCAGCGGTTGTGCGACCGGCCCTACCGAACCCGATCCTGAACAGATTGCAGCCGAACAGGCCGCCCGCTCCGCCCTGAAAGCCGGCGACTATAGTACAGCTGCAGAAAGTTTCCAGAAGCTTGCCGAGGACAGCTACGGTGAACGGGCGAGCGAATACCAGCTAACGGCTGTCGAGGCTTACATCAAGGCGGATGACCTTGAGCAGGCCCGCACGCTGCTTGAGCCGCTGGAATTTGATGCCGAGGAACAGCCACGGCTGTTTGTGCGCGAGCGGTTGCTCGAAGCCGAGCTGGCGCTTGCCAGCGACGATGCGACACTGGCTCTGGAACGCCTGGAAGGCGCCTATCCGGCTGAGGATCAGAGACAGTTGCGCGCCGAGTATCATTTGCTGCGGGCCCGTGCGTTCGAGCAGCAGGGAAACCCCATCGGCGATGTCAGTGAGCGTCTGGCCGCCGATCAGGCTCTGGCGGGACAGCCGCAGCGTCTCCAGCATGCCGAAACACTGTGGTCGAAACTGCGACAGCTTGAACGCGCGGACCTGAATCAGTTGCGCGAAGGCGCCAGTGAACCGGCAGCCGGCTGGCTGGAGCTGGCGTTGATCGAACAATCAGGCCTCACCAACAGCGCCAACCTGCAGCGCACTCTCGACGACTGGCAACTGAGTTACCCGGGTCATCCTGCAACAGAAAATATCCTGCCACAGCTGCGCAAGCGCAGTGAAAGCCTGGATCAGGTCCTCGGCCATGTAGGTCTACTGCTGCCACTGAATTCCAATTATGCCGAAGCAGCCAGAATCATACGCGATGGTTTTCTTGCCGCATGGTATGAGAGCAGCGGTGAACGGCCCGAGATCCGTATCTACGATAGTAGCGAATCGGATGTAGTCGATGTCTACAACCGCGCGATCGATGACGGTGCCGATATGATCGTGGGACCGCTGGAAAAGACGACGCTGGCAAACCTGATAGAACAGGGCGAAATCAGTGTCCCCACACTGGCACTGAATTTCTACGACGATCAGACTGATCGAATCAATACCATCAACGGTAATTCGCGATTGCCGCAACTTTATCAGTTCAGCCTGGCACCTGAAGATGAAGCCAGACAGGTTGCCGAACGCGCCTGGGCTGACGGCCATCAATTCGCGCTGGCACTGACACCGGCCAGCGACTGGGGCGATCGCCTGTATAAGACTTTCGCCCGGCGTTTCGAACAGCTTGGTGGAGAAGTGGCCAAACATGTCGCTTATTCGACCACAGAACAGAATTTTGCTTCTGCCGTACAGGCATTGCTCAATATCGATTCCAGCAAGCAGCGCTTCCGGGAGTTACAGGAAACACTGCAACGTCAACTGCACACCGAGGCCCGCGGCATTGGTGGCGGCGGTTTCATCATGCTGGCCGGGACACCGGAGGATGGCCGTCAGATCGGTCCACAACTCCTGTATTACCGGGCCGAAACGATTCCTGTCTACGCTACCTCGCATATCTACGAGGGTGTCACCGATCGTACTGCGGATGCCGACATGAATGGTTTCATGTTTGTCGATATGCCCTGGCTGCTGGACGACAATCAGAAGACGACACCCCTGTACACGAATATCGATGAGTATTGGGGCGATCGCCTGCACAGCGATCCCCGGCTGTACGCTTTTGGTATCGATGCATATCGCATACTGTCACAACTCGGCCGTCTTGCGCTGGATCAAAGTCTGCGTTTCAACGGGATGAGCGGACGTTTGTCGGTAGGCGAGGATGGCCGGATTCATCGCCAGCTGATGTGGGCCAGATTCATGGACGGCGTGCCACGACTGCTCGATGACAGCCATATGGTCCAGCATTAAGCGTCGGCGCGCGGCCTATGACCGTGGCCGCCAGGCAGAACAGACAGCTGTCGAGTATCTGCAGAGTCACGGCCTTGAATTGCTCGCACGTAATTACCGAACACGCCAAGGTGAAATCGATATCGTCATGCGACATAACGATATCCTGGTATTTGTTGAGGTTCGTTATCGCAGCCGGGAAAACTATTGTCCCGCGCTGGAGTCTATAGATAATAGTAAACAAGTCAGACTGCGCAGGACCGGAGAGCACTACTGGCAGCATGTGCAACCCGATTTCTGTGGTGCCTGTCGTTTCGATGTCGTTGTAATTACTGGCACACAGGATGGGCCGGCCATTGACTGGCTGAAGAATGCCTTCTGAATTATCAACAGCCGGTGATTTGATTGGCCGTATACATGGATCCGCTACAACGCGTTAAAAATCAGTTTGACGAAAGTATGCAGGTCATAAGCGATGCCACCGAACTGCTGGCACCTCTTATCGCCAGAGCAGCTCACGAAATGGCGACTGCACTGCTGAATGAACGCATGATTTGGAGTTGCGGTAATGGCGGTTCAGCCGCATTGTCTGAGTACTTTGCTTCCATCATGCTCGACCGCCTCAAACTTGAACGGCCGGGATTGCCGGCCGGCGCGCTGACAGCGAATTCTTCAGTACTGACCTCACTCGCCGCGGACTATCAGTGCGCCGATATTTTTTCGAGGCAGATACGGGTCCTGGGGAGGCCGGGGGATATTTTGCTTGCAATGAGTATAAGTGGCAATCCGCATAACCTGGTTCAGGCCATCGATGCCGCCCACGACCGGAATATGCAGGTAATTGCCCTGACCGGGCAGGACGGCGGTTCAGCGGAGTCCGTACTGGAGAACGATGACATTGAAATACGTGTTCCCAGCTGGGACAGTGCCCGTATTCAGGAGCTGCATCAGCTGATTATTCATACACTTTGTGATCTGGTGGAAAGACGCTTACTTGGACAGGAGGATTAATCCGAACATGTTGACAAAGCTTTTTAGAATCTGGTTTATCGTTCTGTTGTGCATTTCTGTCAGCGGCTGTCCCGCTTTCCTGGCGGGCGGCGCTGCGACCGGCGTTGCAGTAGCCCATGATCGCCGGACCCCCGGTACAGTTATAGAGGACCAGACCATTGAGATAAAGGCCGTCCGCGCCCTGGAAGCGGATACCGAGATCAATGAAAAAACTCACTTCAATGTGACCAGCTATAACAAAGCCGCACTTGTAACCGGCGAAGCGCCTACTGAGGAACTCAGGTCCCGTATGGCCGACATAGTCAGCCGCGTACCCGAGGTCAGAAAGGTTTATAATGAAATCGCTGTCGCTGCACCGAGCTCTTACACCTCACGCAGCAGCGACACTCTGATAACCACCAAGGTCAAAACCCGTTTGTTCAGTGATAAAGAACTGGATGCGACACGCATTAAAGTCGTTACCGAGCGCGGTATTGTTTACCTGATGGGATTGGTTAATCAGCAGGAAGCGGAATTGGCAACAGAAACCACACGCAAGGTAAGCGGCGTGCAAAAGGTAGTGAAACTGTTTGAGAGCTACGAGGAGTCATAATGCCGCCTATCACGAGCTGAATGTCTAGTAACGTAACCGTGGAAGCTTCACGTTGCTGCCTGTTCCCGAGTTCTGCGTCATCACGGTTAACGTACGATATCCGTCATGCCAACACCTTCTCAAATTTGACTACGTTTCTATTCACTCAAGCCAATGCGGGCGATACTCTTTGATCTGGATGGTGTGATCTATCAGGATGGCAGGGCAATAGCCGGTGCCCTGGAAACCCTGAAATGGATTCGTCAGAAAAACATACCGCATTTATTTGTAACCAATACAACCTCGCGCCCAGTAAGCGCCATCGTAGAACGCCTGCAGAATTACGGTGCTGATATAGACGCGGCCAGTATTCTTACACCCTCTGTCGCCGCTTGCCGCTGGCTCAAGCAAAACATCGACGCTGGCACCATTGCACTGTTCGTGCCCGACGCGACTCGAGCGGATTTTGCCGAATTCGAGTGCCTGGAAGACGAAGCAGAATCCGGTGCCAGCGCCGTTATCGTCGGCGATCTGGGTGACGGCTGGGATTTCCACACTCTGAACCGCGCATTCCGCCTGCTGCAGGCCGACTCTAATGTCGAACTCATCGCCCTGGGCATGACCCGCTTCTGGCGCGCTCAGGACGGTTTACGGCTTGATACCGGACCGTTCGTAAGAGCTCTGGAATATGCCACGGATAAAAGCGCGCGGGTACTGGGTAAACCGGCGGAACAGTTTTTCGCCATCGCCCTGGACATCCTCGGCTACGACGGCAGCGAAACCGTGATGATAGGTGACGACATTCGCGCTGACATCCAGGGTGCACAGACGGCGGGGCTGAGAGGGATACTGGTCAAGACCGGCAAATTCCGCAACAGCGACCTCAATGGTGGTATCCGACCGGATGCTGCCCTGGGATCTGTCTCCGAGTTACCGGAGTGGTGGGAACAGGAACAGCAATAAAACAGTCACTTGATCACACGTAGATGCGGAGCAGCGGTGACAGGATTATCGGCATTTTCATTACCGCTGTTCGCTGCACTCGCAGTATCGTTTGTCTGCTCTTCCTCCTGAAACATCATGCCGGCACTCGTTTCACGCGCATAAATTGCTAACACGGCCGCAACCGGCACAAGAATCTCTTGCTCAGCCCCGTTAAAGCGTGCGCGGAAATGGATAAAACTGTCACCGATATCAAGATTGTGCACGGCGGTCATCGATATATTCAGAATGATTTTACCGTTTTGCACATAGGCTGACGGCACTTCTACGTCCGGCGCATTGGCATCAACCAATATCTGTGGGGTCATGCCGTTGTCTGTAATCCACTCATAAAGCGCCCGAATCAGGTAGGGCCGGCTGGGGGTCATTATCAGTTCGTCCGCCATACTATTCTCCTAAGTCTGCATGTCACGTTCGACTTCCGACAGACTCTTCTTGAAGCCGCTGCGCGCAAACAGACGCGCTGCATAGGCATGCAGGGGCTTGGCAGCCGCCGGCAATTTGATCTCGTAATGGGACAACCGCCAGAGGATCGGCGCCATACAACAGTCTACCAGTGAGTATTCGTCCGACATGAAATAGGGTTTCTGTGTAAATGTACCGGCTATAGCCGTCAGATTGTCGCGCACCGCCTTGCGCGCGTTGGCGGCTGCGATCTCGTTATTGCTGCTCAGATCGGTAATGGGCGCATACAAATCGCGCCGAACCCGGTAACAGAACTGTCGGTTGCTGGCTCGTGCAACCGGATCCACCGGCATCAGCGGTGGATGGGGGAAACGTTCATCCAGATACTCCATGATGATCTGTGCGTCATAAAGGATCAGTTCCCTATCAGCCAGTGTCAGGGTGTCTGCATAGGGATTGAGCTCGCGCAGTTCCACGGGCGGCTCATCGGCATCGACATAATTGATTTCAACATTTATATCCTTTTCGGCAAGGACTATCCGCACAGCATGCCCTATCGGATCGGTAGTGTCTGTGTAAAGCATCATGACCGAACGCCTGTTATTCACATTTACACCCCATCACCTTTACATGTAAGACGTTATCAGATGCCAACATCAGGCTGTCATGTTCAGTGAACATCACGCCAGTATTCTTTCTTGAGCAGGAAGACAATCACCAGCAAGATCAGCAGATAAAAAATAACCCAGAAACCGATCTCATAGCGTTGCATGCGGGCCGGCTCGCTCAGATAGACCATAAAATTGACCAGATCCCGCATGGCGCGACGATATTCCACATCGGACATGCTGCCGGGAACAACGGTCTCCAGTTCCGGTGTATGCCCGTCACCACCTTCGGCCAGACGTTGTATGCCCTGCAACTCCCACAAGACGTGCGGCATGCTGACGCCTTTGAATTGCAGATTGTTAAAACCCGTCGGACTTTCCGGATCGTGGTAGAAAGTCAACAGATAAGAATACAACCAGTCAGCGCCCCGCGAGCGGGCAACCAGTGTGAGATCGGGCGGTACTGCATTAAACCACTCCTCCGCCTGCCCGGCTGACATGACTATCTCCATTGTGTCACTGGCCTTGCCGGAACCGGGTATCAGATTCCGCTCCAGGATATCCTCGGATATACCGAGGTCCTTGCCGATACGGTTATAGCGCATATACTCAGCCGCATGACAGCCCATGCAGTAATTCACGAACAGCCGGGCGCCGCGCTGCAGTGACTGCCTGTCACCGACATCAACGCTGACATGGTGAAGCGGTTCATCACCCGCCGCAAGGGCTGTATTGGCCATCGACGCAAGACACATAAAGCCCAGCAAAACAAGCGTGGTCGACCGCATCATTTTTCAGTCACCCGATCGGGAACCTGCCGTGATGCATTAAGGCTGGTATAAACCGGCAACAACATGAAAATCGCAACATAGATTGCGGGGATTAGCCACAGGCCCCACCCTAACAGCATATTACCGCCATCAATACGAAACAGATCAATAACTGTAACCAGCAGCAGTACCGCCAGTGCTGAAAGCATATAAAAGCTGCCGCTTCTGTCGACCGAATACAGGTAACAGATAAAGAAAAACAAAAAGTACAGCTCGGTCAACCGCCAGGACAACTCGGCATAAAGCGGCGACGGCTGCTGCAATCCGAGGAAGCCCAGGAACAGGAAGGTTGCGGCAAACACCATGAGAAGCAGTTTGTACAACGGGCTTCTATAACGAATCGACTTGACCGGATGTCGATCCAGCCAGGGCAGGAAGAAGAAAATCATTACCGCCACACCCATGGCGATCACACCGATAAATTTATCAGGTACGGCACGCAAAATGGCGTAAAACGGTGTGAAATACCAGACAGGCGCAATATGCTCGGGCGTTTTCAGCGAGTCTGCTGGTTCAAAATTCGCATGCTCAAGAAAGTAGCCACCCATCTCCGGTGCAAAAAAAACAATGGCGGCGAAAATGATCAGAAAGACCGTAGCCCCAACCATGTCTTTGACCGTGTAATACGGATGAAACGGGATGCCGTCCAGTGGCCTGCCATCCGGGCCTTTCTTTTGCTTGATCTCGACCCCATCCGGATTGTTGGAACCGACTTCATGCAACGCGATAATATGCAGGAAGACCAGACCCAGCAGGGCAAGTGGCAACGCGATAACATGCAGCGCAAAAAAACGGTTCAGAGTAATATCCGAAACCACAAAATCACCACGGATCCAGGTCGCAAGCTGTTCACCGATAAAGGGGATCGCGCCAAACAGGGAAATAATAACCTGTGCACCCCAGTACGACATCTGACCCCAAGGCAGCAGGTAGCCGAAAAAGGCTTCAGCCATCAAACACAAGTAAATGCACATGCCGAGCAGCCAGATAAGTTCACGCGGTTTCTTGTAAGAACCGTACAGCATTGCCCGGAACATATGCAGATAGACCACGATGAAAAATGCCGAAGCGCCTGTTGAATGCATGTAGCGTATCAGCCAGCCCCATTCCACATCGCGCATTATGTATTCTACTGATGCAAATGCATTCTCGGCCGACGGCTTATAGTTCATGGTCAGCCAGATGCCGGTGAGCAACTGAATGACCAGTACCAGTAGTGCTAATGAGCCGAAGTAATACCAGAAATTGAAATTTCTCGGCGCATAATACTGCGCCAGATGTTCGTTCCAGGTTTTCAGCAGCGGGAAACGTTCATCGATCCAGGTTACCGTCGACTGCAGGAACCTGCTGATATGACTCATGCCATACTCCCGGTATCGTCGCTCGTGTCGCTGCCGATCAGTATGCGGCTGTCATTCAGAAACTTGTACGGTGGTACGACAAGGTTTGTGGGCGCCGGCACATTCTTGTATACACGGCCGGCCATATCAAAGCGCGAGCCATGACAGGGACAGAAAAATCCACCGATCCAGTCTTCTTCATCAAAGCTGCTTTCCTCGCCCGGTGCGATGTAAGTAGGAGAGCAACCCAGGTGCGTACACAGACCGATTACCACCAGATATTCGGCTTTGCGAGACCGGTATTCATTTTTGGCGTACTCAGGCTGTTGTTCTTCGGAAGACTCGGGATCACGCAATGCTTTCTCAATCTTTGCCAGTGCTTCCACAGTGTCCTCACTACGCCGCAGAATCCAGACAGGCTTGCCCTGCCACTGAACGGTCTTGCGGTCACCGGGCTGCATATCACTGATATCCACTTCGACGGGGGCACCGATCGCGCGGGCCCGCGCACTGGGCTGCAACGCTGACAGAAACGGCACTGTGGCGGAAATCGCCCCGACACCGCCCACAGCCGCCGTGGTGGTCAGTAAGCGGCGCCGTTTGCGATTGACCTCTTCACTACACATGAATCAACGTACTCCTGATAGGCTGTTTACCGCGCACGCGACGGGCATAATTCTGTTTTCAACAAGCTGGCAGTATATCATGCTAAGTTAACCTTCTTGGGCACCGCCGGACCATATACCTACTCTTGCACCCTGACCAAAAAGCAGTCACATGAAAGCAAAGCGGCTTCTGATTTTTATTTTCCAGTCGGCACTCATCGGGCTCACCGTCGCGGTATTGATGCTGTGGCTGCGTCCCGAAATTCTGAACTCGCCCGACACACCTCCGGCCGAGAGCACTCCCGCTCCCGAGCAGAACCCGAAAACGCGGGATTCTAGCACAGCAGCGCCGGCTTCATACCACACCGCGGTAGAAAGCGCCGCACCGGCTGTAGTTAACGTACTGGCCACCAAAGTTTATCAGGCGCCGGAAAATCCGTTGCTGACCGATCCACTACTGCGAGAATTTTTTGGCGCGACTCCCAACGAGGCCCCGGATACCCGGAGAGACGATAATTACGGCTCAGGTGTCATCCTCAATGATCAGGGTTACATCCTGACCAACATGCATCTGATCAGCGAAGCGGATGAGATCCAGATCACGCTGCGCGATGGCCGTCAGGCCAATGCGCTGGTGATTGGCACCGACCCCGATACCGATCTGGCCGTCCTGAAAATGGATCTGGACGATTTGCCCACCATCACGCTCGCGGACTCCAGTATCCTGCGCATCGGTGATGTCGTACTCGCCATCGGCAATCCCTACGGTTTCGGCCAGACTGTGACCCAGGGAATCATCAGTGCCACCGGCCGCAAGCGCCTCGGAATCACCACCTTTGAGGATTTCATCCAGACTGACGCCGCCATCAATCCCGGCAATTCCGGGGGCGCCCTGATCAACAGCAACGGTGAACTGATCGGGATCAATACCGCCATCATCTCCAACACTGGCGGCTCGCAGGGAATCGGTCTGGCCACGCCGGTTCATATCGCTACCAATGTCATGCAGCAGTTGATCGAACACGGCCATGTCACCCGCGGCTGGCTCGGCATCGAGGCCCAGATCATGCCGCCGGATACGATACCGGCCGGTACCGCGGAAGGGGGAGTGCTCATCTCCGGCGTAATGAACAACGGCCCGGCGGATAATGTCGGCATGCGGCCGGGGGATATCATCATCAGCATCGTGGGTGAACCCGTAACCGATCCGGAACAGGCGATTCGCCGGATTACCAATATCGATCCGGGGACGACGGTGAGTGTCGAGGTGCTGCGCGGCTGGGAAGTCATGGAGTTTCAGCCGGAAGTGGCGGAGCGGCCAAGCTTCAACCGTCGCTGAAACGAAGTTGATAGAAGTTGAAGCGGGCGAACAGACCCCGGATTCTATCCTCTATCCTCTATCCTCTATCCTCTATCAGCTATCCGCGCATACAGTCCTGCAACGCTTCAAGGAAGCGATCATTTTCCTCCGGCAGGCCGACCGTGGTGCGGAGACAATCCTTCAGCAGCGGATGTTGACCATGCAACAACTTAATCAGCACGCCGCGCTCGAGCAGACCCTCATAAATTCTCTCAGCCTGATTCGATGCTACCCGGAACAGCAGAAAATTGGCGGCACTCGGCCAGACCCGGATACCGGGCTGTGCCTGGAGCGCGGCCAGCAGACGCTGGCGTTCTCCCTGGATCGCCTCAACCTGGTCGGAGAGCACCTGCGGCTGCAACAGAATTTCGCGCGCCGCCACCTGATTCAGGCAGCCCAGGTTGTAGGGCAGGCGCAATTTGTCGAACTGTTCGAGCCAGGCCGGATTTCCAATCATGGCGCCAATACGCAGCCCGGCCAGGCCGAGCTTGGACAACGTGCGCAGCACCAGCACATGGTCGTATTCAGTCAGGATCGGGACAAAGCTTTCACCGGCAAAGGCATGGTACGCCTCATCGATCACTACCAGCCCCGGCGCGGCCTCGATCACGTGGCGCACATCGGCGGCAGCAAACAGATTGCCGGTCGGGTTGTTGGGCCAGGCCAGAAACACCACCGCCGGTTGCTCGCGCTCGATGGCGGTCAGCATCGCTACGGTATCCAGGGCAAAATCCTCCGGCGCAAGGTCCACATCGCAGTAGCGACAGCCGGTGGCGGTCGCGATCAGACGATACATGACAAAGCTCGGTTCCGGCGCAAGCAGTGTCACGTCCGGGCCGGCCACCGCCATGGCGATGAGTTGTATCAGTTCATCCGAGCCGTTGCCTAGCAGCAGGGCATGCGACTCCGGAATGGCCAGCGCCTGCCGCAGCACCGCTTTCAAGTCAGCAGCTGCCGGGTCCGGGTAACGGTTGAGCGCTGTCGCACTCAGGCTGCCGGCCAGTGACTGAGCCATTTCCGCCGGCAGGGGATAGGGATTTTCCATGGCGTCAAGCTTGATACTGTTACCGGCAGGACGGACCGGGTAGGCTTGGGCAGCGCGCACTGCCGGCCGGATGAGACGCTCCAGCCGGGCGCTCAGACCGGCGTCACGGGCTTGCCTCACCGCCGCCCGCCATCCCGGCCGGCCTTGAGGCGATATTCGGCCGCCCGCGCGTGCGCAGTGAGTCCTTCACCCCGCGCCAGCGCCGAAGCGGTTTCAGCCAGCCGTGCCGCGGGCGCGGCCTGACAGCCAATCAGCGATGACCGCTTTTGGAAATCATAAACCCCCAGTGGCGAGGAAAACCGTGCCGTTCGCGCCGTCGGCAGCACGTGATTGGGACCGGCGCAGTAATCGCCCAGCGCTTCGGCGCTGTAATGGCCGAGAAAGATGGCGCCGGCGTGGCGGATTTGTGCCAGCAACGGTTCCGGATCGGAAACAGACAATTCCAGATGCTCCGGCGCCATGCGGTTGACGAGCGCAGCGGCAATGGCCGTGTCCGGCACGGTAATAATAGCGCCATTATTCTGCAGTGCGGCCCGGATGATTGCGACCCGTTCCATGCCCGGCAGCAGCCGTTCAATGCTCGCCGCTACCCGGTCGGCCAGATCCGCATCCGCAGTGATCAGAACAGACGAAGCCAGTTCATCGTGTTCGGCCTGGGCGAACAGATCCATCGCAACCCAGTCCGGATCCGCGTTCGTGTCTGCCACGACCACCACTTCCGAAGGCCCGGCGATCATGTCGATGCCGACGGTGCCGAAGACCAGCCGCTTGGCCATGGCCACATAGGCGTTACCCGGCCCGACGATCTTGTCGACACGCGCTATCCTTTCAGTACCGTAGGCCAGCGCTGCCACCGCCTGCGCGCCACCGACCGAAAAAATCCGATTAACACCGGCAATGGCGGCCGCTGCGAGTACCAGTGGATTCAGCTCACCCGCCGGTGCCGGCACCACCATCACCACTTCGGGGACACCCGCAACCTGTGCCGGGATCACGTTCATCAGCACCGAGGATGGATAGGCGGCCTTGCCACCGGGAACGTACACACCCACACGATCCAGCGGCGTCACCTGCTGGCCGAGTTCGACGCCATCGTCGTCTATATAACGCCAGGAAGTCTGCACCTGTTTCTCATGATAACGGCGGATACGAGCGGCGGCGTCTTCCAGCGCCCGGCGCAACGCCGGCGCCAGCTGTTCGAGTGCGGCATTCAGCTTCTCTGCCGGCACGACCAGTTCATCGACCGTCTGCACATCGCGCCTATCCAGGCGATTGGTATATTCCAGCAGCGCGGCATCACCGCGTTTGCGCACATCGGCAATGATCCCGCGTACCGTGGTTTCTATGGCCGGATCCGCTTCGGCGTTGCGTTCGAGGATGGTATTCAGCCGGGCTTCAAAATCGGCGTCACCGTAATCGAGTCTGTTGATATTCATGCCGGCGTTTCCGCAGTCAATTCACGCAGTCTGTCGAGCAGAGGTTTCACACGGACGGCTTTCATTTTTAGCGCGGCCTTGTTGACGATCAGACGTGAGCTGATCTCGAACAGGGTTTCGATAGGCTCCAGACCGTTGGCTTTGAGTGTATTGCCGGTATCGACGAGATCCACAATACGCTCCGCGAGCCCGAGCAACGGTGCCAGCTCCATGGATCCGTACAGCTTGATGGTCTCGACCTGCAGACCGCGTTCGGCGAAGTAGGCACGGGTGGTGTGCGCATACTTGGTCGCGATGCGCATGTGATCATGGACACCACGCCGATCACCAACTGGTCCGGCCAGCATCAGCCGGCAGCGGGCGATCCCCAGGTCGAGCGGCTCGTATAAGCCGTTGCCGGCATATTCAAGCAGGACATCCTTGCCGGCGATACCGACGTCCGCAGCACCATGCTCGACATAGGTCGGAACATCAGCGGCCCGGATGATCAACAGCCGCACCTGCGGCTGGTTCGTTTCCAGTACCAGTTTGCGTGAGCCGGCCGGATCCTGCAGCGGCTCGATGCCGGCCCGGGCGAGCAACGGCATAGCCTGGTCGAAGATACGGCCTTTGGAAACGGCGATGGTGAGTGTGTCCGGCATTCGTCGTGTTGTACGCGGCCGTCCGCCTGATGAATGAACGGCGTATTCTACTTTCCCAACCGCAAAAGTGCATGGCGGTGTTTGGACAAAACGACGGATCAGGCGGGAACGCGGCGAATGCGGGCGCCGAGCTGGGACAGCTTTTCCTCGATGGTTTCGTAGCCGCGGTCGATGTGATAAATGCGATCCACAGCCGTTTCGCCGTCTGCCACCAGGCCGGCCAGCACCAGACTGGCCGAGGCACGCAGATCAGTGGCCATCACCGGCGCACAGGTCAGTTTATCGATACCGCAGCTGATGGCGGTATTACCTTCGAGCTTCAGATCCGCTCCCATGCGCTGCAGCTCGTGGATATGCATGAAACGATTCTCGAATACCGATTCGGTAATGGTACCGACACCGTCCGCAACACAGTTCATCGCGGTGAACTGTGCCTGCATATCGGTTGGAAAACCGGGAAACGGCGAAGTATGCACGTCTATCGCGCGCGGCCGGTTGCCTTTCATGTCGAGGGTGATCGTGTTTTCATCCGTACTGATCCCGGCGCCGACTTCGCTGAGCTTGCTCAGCACGGCATCCAGCAGCGCCGGCCGTGTATTCTTGAGCTTCACACAGCCACCGGTCATGGCAGCCGCAACCAGATAGGTACCGGTCTCGATACGATCCGGCAGAATATTGTAGGTCGTGCCAGACAGGGACTCGACGCCCTCGATGACAATGCGGTCACTGCCGGCACCTTCAACGTGGGCACCCATGGCATTCAGGCAATTGGCCAGATCGACCACTTCGGGCTCGCGCGCGGCGTTTTCGATCACGGACTGGCCGCGGGCGAGAACCGCAGCCATCATCAGATTCTCGGTACCCGTGACGGTGACCATATCCATGGTCAGGTGCACCCCTTTCAGCCGCTTGGCCTTGGCGCGGATATAGCCGCCGTCGACGCGGATATCAGCGCCCATGGCCGACAGCCCCTGGATATGCAGATTTACCGGTCTCGAGCCGATCGCACAACCGCCCGGCAGCGACACATCCGCCTTGCCGTAACGCGCCAGCAGCGGACCCAGCACCAGGATCGAGGCACGCATGGTCTTGACCAGTTCATACGGGGCATAGCAGTTGTCGATCCGACTGCTGTCGACCTCGATATTCATGCGCTCGTCGACCATGAGCTCGGCGCCCATCTGCCCGAGCAGTTCCATGGTCGTGGTGATATCGTGCAAATGTGGGACATTGCCGACGATCACCGGCTCATCACACAGAATGGTGGCAGCCAGTATAGGCAACGCCGCGTTCTTGGCGCCCGAGATCGATATCTCACCGCGCAGCGGTACGCCGCCCTGAATCAGTAATCGGTCCATTGGTTATAGCGCGGCAAGCCGTCAGGACGACTGTTGGGCGCGAATTTCCTCCCATTGCCCGGGCGTAAAGGTCTGGATCGATAGTGCGTGGATATCAGTACCCATTCTCTCCCCCAGTGCCCGGTAAACGATTTGATGCTGCTGCACGCGACTCTTGCCGGCAAACTGCTCGCTGATGATCACGGCTTCGAAATGCGTACCGTCATCACCGCGCACGATCGCTTCGCTGCCGGCAATGCCCTGTTCGATCAATTCTTTAATGGTTTCTGGCTGCATCATTATGAATACACCATGCCGCCACAACGGCGGGCCCCTGGAAATTTGTTATGTCTGTTCGCATGAAGGGCGCCGGTCAAACCGGCTCGAGGCTCATGCCTCGGTAAACAAGTGACTGACACCACAGAGATCGGCGATGGATGCCATGTGTTGCGGTATGTTCCGGAATTTCAGCGACTGGCCCTGGCTACGGACAGTCCGGATCCATGCCAGCATCAGCGCCACCCCGGCACTGTCCACCCGTTCGACGCCACGCAGGTCGACACTCTCGGGCAGACGCTCTGCGAACACGCCCTTGGCCTGTTCGTACAGTGCCGGCACCGTGTCGAAACTGAGCTCGCCGCTGATTGCCCAATTACGGGTAGCGTTATCAAGCTTCGCCGCCATTATTCGACGCCCGGCACCTCTTCAGTCTTTGATTTGGCATTACGCTCTGTCAGCTTCTGAATCAGCGAGTCCATGCCACTACGTCTCACTTCCGAGGCAAATGAGCCGCGATAAGTGGACACCAGGCTGACGCCATTGACCGATACATCGACAATCTTCCAGTCATCGTCAGCGGGATGCATGGTGTAATTAATCGGAATCGACTGATTACCGGACTGTTTGACCTCGGTTCTGACCGTGACGAGGTCAGAACCCGACTTTTCGTTCACCGGCATGTAGGCGATATCCTCATCCGAATATTCGAGCAGTGCCCTGGCGTAGGTCCGGACCAGCAATGTCTGAAATTCAGCCGTAAAGCGCTGGCGCTGTTCCTCCGAGGCGCCACGCCAGTTACGCCCCAGCACCCATCTCGACATGCTCTTGAAATCGAAATGCGGGATGATCAATTCGTGGACCAGCGAATAGATCCGGTCCGGATTCTTTTCAAGCTGATCCTTATCGGCGCGCAGCCGCTCCAGCACCCGGTCAGCAGTGTTCTTCACGACCTCCTGGGCCGGATGCGCAGCGGCCAGCACTGGCTGGCTCAGGAAGGACAGCAACAATACGCAAGCGATAGCACTCAATCTCATAAAACCACATCCTCTTTCTGGGTTCATTCGGGTAAAAATCTGATTCGGGGTAATGATTTCAGGCCATTATAATCCGCCTTTATCGCCCGCGGCCTGGTTATACATGAACTGACCGATAATCTGTTCCAGCACCACTGCATCCGACGTTATCTGGATTTGATCGCCTTTACTCAGGAATGTTTCGGAACCTCCCGGTTCGAGACTGACGTACTGCTCACCAAGCAGGCCGGCCGTGTAGATGCTGGCCGCGGTATCCTGCGGTATGTTTTTGTAATCGTTACTGATTTTCATGACGACGACGGCATTGTAGGTCTTCTCATCGATATAAATATCAGCCACGCGACCTATTACCACACCAGCCATTTTCACCGGTGCCCGCGTCTTCAGGCCGCCAATATTGAGAAACTGGGCCTCTATCTCATAGCCGGCCGTATCACCCAGCGTACTCAGATTGCTGACCTTCATCGACAGCATCAATAGTGCCGCAAGTCCCAGCAGGACAAAAATACCCACGATGGTCTCGACTGTCTTGGATTGCAACATAACCGTTTCCTCAGGGCTGTGACCACCAGTCACAGCAAGTCAGCTGAAATTATACCCTTGCGCCTTCGCGCATGCGCCTCAGTTGAACATCAGCGCCGTCAGGATGAAATCCAGCGCCAGTATTGCCAGGCTGGAATTCACCACAGTGCGGGTCGTGGCACGGCTGATGCCTTCCGAGGTCGGCACCGTGTCATAACCCTCGAACACCGCGATCCAGGTAACGGCGATGCCAAAAACCAGGCTCTTGATAACGCCATTCAGAATATCCTCGCGGACGCTGACCGCCGACTGCATCTGCGACCAGAAGGCGCCCGCGTCGACACCGAGCAGACCGACACCGACAAAATAACCACCCGTCACGCCGACCGCGCTGAACATCGCCGCCAGCAACGGCATCGAAATCACACCGGCCATGAAGCGGGGTCCGATAACCCGCTTGAACGGATCAACCGCCATCATTTCCATTGCCGACAACTGTTCGGTGATCTTCATCAGGCCGATTTCGGCCGTCAGCGCCGAACCTGCCCGACCGGCGAACAGCAGGGCCGAGACAACCGGCCCCAGTTCCCGTACCAGTGACAGCGCGACCAGGATACCGAGCGACTCCTCGGCGCCGAAGTCAACGAGGGTATTGTAGCCCTGCAGTCCCAGTACCATGCCCACGAACAGACCCGAGACGACCACGATCACCAGGGACAGGAAGCCGACCGAGTAGATCTGGGCGACGACAAGCCGGAAACGCCGGAGGACCACGAACAAACCCGCCAGCACATACAGGAGGAAAATATGCGCGCGTCCCAGGCGCTCGAAAAAGGCCAGACCGAAGCGGCCCAGATAGCGAATGAACTCAAGCATGGCGTCGCTCAGTCACGCTCCGCCAACAGTTCCTGCTCGAAATCCGCCGCCGGATAGTGGAACGGCACGGGACCGTCCGGCTTGGCATCCATGAACTGCCGCACCCAGTCGGACTCGGAATCCCGGATCTCAGCCGGCGTACCCTGGCCGACGACTTTGCCACCGGACAGAACATAGATGTAGTCGGCGATCGAGGCGGTTTCGGCGACATCGTGGGACACCACGATGCTGGTAATGCCGAGCGCATCGTTGGTGCGCTTGATGAGCCGTAGCAGAACCCCCATGGAAATCGGGTCCTGGCCGGTAAACGGTTCGTCATACATGATCAGATCGGGGTCCAGGGCAATGGCACGCGCCAGAGCTACCCGCCGTGCCATGCCACCTGACAGTTCAGCCGGCATCAGTGCGCGCGCGCCACGCAACCCAACCGCTTCCAGCTTCATGATGACCAGATCGTAAATCATGGACTCCGGCAGGCCGGTATGCTCGCGCAACGGGAAAGCGATATTATCGAATACCGTCATATCCGTCAGCAGGGCGCCGGTCTGAAACAGCATACCCATACGCTTGCGGAGCCTGAACAGCTCGCCGCGGCCCAGCCGGTTCACGATCTCACCGTCGAAATCAATGCTGCCGGCGGCGGGTTTCAGCTGCCCGCCGATAAGGCGCAACAGTGTGGTTTTACCGCAGCCGCTGGGACCCATGATGCCGGTAATACCACCAAGCGGTATATCGATATCGACATCATCAAATATCAGTCGTGCAGCGCGACGATACGTCACACCGCGAACCCTCACCAGTGACGGGCGGGCAGTTACTGCATCATTTTGATCAGGCATTGGCGGCAGGGATTTTGACCCAAAGGCAGGCATTTTCCGGTAGCACCCGTGCGGCGTCAACCTGACGCAGGACGCGGCTATTGATGCTGAACCCGATATTACACTGAATGGTCTGCTATGTTATAGGCTAAGCCATTCAGGACAGTACAATTATCCGGGAGTTCATTATGCGAATGATTCCAGCCTGCGTGCTGTTGATGCTCGTGAGCTTGACCACTCTGGCACGCAGCCCTGCACCCGGCGATGCCGAAGTCTATATCATCGCCCCCGGCGACGGCGCAACGGTCAGCAGTCCGGTCACGGTACGCTTCGGCCTGCGTAATATGGGTGTTGCTCCAGCCGGTGTCGAGCGGGAAGCCACCGGTCATCACCATTTACTGATCGATACTGAATCGCCAGCCCCGGAACAGTCGATGGATCAGCCAATACCCGCCAACGATCATTACCGTCATTTCGGTGGTGGACAGACCGAGACCACGCTGCAGCTGGAACCGGGTACGCACACGCTGCAGCTGTTGCTCGGAGATCACAACCACATCCCGCACGAACCTGCAGTGATCTCGGAACCCGTGACCATTACGGTGGAAGAATAGCAGGCCAGTTAATAGCTCATAGCCAGTCGGCTCACCCATTAGCTACGAGCCATCAGCCTCGGCCGGCAGCTGCAGACTGCCATCGAGCATCTGGCGCAGGGTTTCAATCAGAAAGGTGTGTTCAAATGTCTGTACCCGGCGCGCCAGGGATTCAGGTGTATCACCGGGCATCACAGCCACTGGCAGTTGCGCGACGGCAGGTCCCCGATCGTATTCCTTATCGACAAGATGGATGGTGATGCCGGTTTCCTGTTCGCCGGCAGCCAGAACGGCTTCGTGCACATACATGCCGTACATTCCCTGACCGCCGAACTTCGGCAGCAGTGAAGGGTGAATATTGAAGATACGGTTTCGATAGGCCTGCAGCACACGTGGACCGATCTTCTTCATATAGCCCAGCGCCAAAACCCAGTCCACCAGATGCTTTTCCAGGGTTCTGAGTATGGCCTGGTCGAGTTCATCAGAATCATCAAAACTGCTTTCGTTGAGGCAGTAGCAGGGGACTCCGTGGGCCTGGGCCCGTGATAAGGCACCGGAGTTGCGGTTATTGCTTATGACCACGGCCAGCTCCGCGCTCAGCTGGCCCGAGCGACAGGCATCGAGCAACGCCTGCATATTCGTGCCGCGTGACGAGGCCAGAACTCCCAGCCGTTTCAGCATCGCGTCTTGATCCCATTAACCAGCATATCAGCCCCGTGCACTCATTCATTTGAATCCCAAACGTTCAAAAAATCCGGCCAGATCAGACTGACCGCTCTCAAGCTGTAACTCTATCGAGGAAAATTCCCGACGCAAGGCATATTCATGTCGTAAACGGTTGAAATAGCAGCCACGATCGGAAACGGCCAGTTTCGGTACCTGCCGCAATGCCACTGCATCTGTACGCACATCATACCCGGCCAGGATAGCCAACCGCGCCAGTTCATCGCGGTCTTCCCCGGCCAGCATCAGTCGATGTTTATACGTAACAGCCGGCGGAATGCGCGGATCACCGTCAAGACCGAAATACCCGGTGACGGCCTGCCGCAATTGCCAGGTGGCACGCAATTTTGCTTCCAGACTGTAGCCGGCAATGTGTGGCGTCGCGATGGCGACACTGGCAAGCAGACCGCTGTCTATATACGGCTCATTTTCCCAGACATCTATGACCGCCTGCAGGTGCCGTTCCAGCAGCAACTGGTTAAGCGCGGACTCATCAACAACGCCGCCGCGTGCCGTATTGATCACGGCCGCGCCGGGACGCAGGCGCTGCAGATGTTCAGCGCCCAGAAGATGACGGGTCGGATATTCGCCGGTCAGGATCAACGGAACATGCAGTGTGACGACATCCGCCTGCAGTATTTCATCGAGTGTCCGGAAATCACGCGGGTCGCCGCTTGCTGCCAGGGGTGGATCGTTGAGCAGACAGCGGACGCCGAGCGTCTCCAGCATACCGCTCAGCAGGGTCCCCACCCGGCCGCAGCCGATGATACCCACCGTCAGATCGCTCAACCGTGAATCATTCTGATCCGCCAGCACACTCAGCGCACTCAAAACATATTCGGCCACCGGCCGGGCGTTACTGCCTGACGCGTCGGCAAATGCTATGCCTTGAGCAGCAAGGTAATCGGTATCGACGTGATCCGTGCCGCTGGTGGCAGTGCCGACGAACCGGACCGGGGTGCCGGCCAGCAAATCGGCATCCACACGGGTCACCGACCGGGTCATAAGCACGTCACAGTTACGCAGCGCCGCCCGACGAATCGCCCCGGGTTCGAGCGTCTCCACTTCAGCCACATCGCTGAAGGCATTTGCAACCTGAGTGATATGCCGGTCGGCGACGATTTTCAAAGGCTTCTGGCCATCCCGTTTGCAGTACACCTTAAATCTGCTGCCGAACGTAATGGTGACAGCACCCGGAAAGACTCATGCCCGAAACGGGCTGCTGCGGTTTACGGCCGGTTGTCCTGCTCAACACCCTCTTTGGGAACCGGCATTAGATCCTGCTTGTTGATACCCAGCGTCAGGGAAAGGGCACTGGCGACGTAGATGGACGAATAGGTACCGACCAGTACACCCAGTATCAGTGCTACCGAAAAGCCTTGCAGCGTTTCTCCACCATAGACCAGCAGGGCGATCAACACCAGCAGCGTGGTCACACCGGTCATGATCGTTCGGCTCAAGGTCTGATTGAGCGAGGTATTGAACACCTCGATCGGCGATTGCTTGCGCAGTATGCGGAAATTCTCGCGCACCCGATCAAACACCACGATCGTATCGTTCAGAGAATAACCGATAACAGCAAGGATGGCGGCCAGCACAGACAGGTCAAAGCTGATTTGCGTGATTGAGAAAAAACCGATCGTAATGATCACATCATGAACCAGTGCGGCGACGGAACCAACCGCCAGGCGTGTTTCAAAACGCAGGCCGACATAAATCAGAATACCGATCAGGGCATAAAGCATGGCCAGACCGCCGTCCTCCGTCAACTCCTCACCGATCTGTGGTCCGACGAACTCCACGCGGCGTAATTCGACCTGATGGCCGGCGTCTTTGAGGATCTGCAGCACCTGATTACTCAACGCCGCACTGCTTTCCTCCCCGCGCGGTGCAAGCCGGATCAGAATATCCCTGGTCGTGCCATAAGCCTGGATCTGGGCATCCGCGAAGTCGGTACCGCGTAAGGCGTCACGCACGCTTTGCGGGTCAATCGTTTGATCGTAGCCCACTTCAACCAGGGTCCCGCCGGTGAAATCAACACCGAAATTCAATCCACGGACAAACAGTGAGCCAATCGCTATCGCAATCAATACAACGGAAAGCAGCGCAGCCAGTTTACGCTGGCCAAGAAAATTGATATGCGTGGTTTTTTTGAAAAATTCCATGGCCTTTAAGAATTCAGATCGAGAGCGACTGTAACCGCCGGCCGCCGTATACCAGGTTAACCAAAGCACGGGTACCGACAATCGCGGTAAACATCGAACAGATGATGCCCAGTGACAATGTAACGGCAAAGCCCTTGATCGGGCCGGTGCCAAAGCTGAACAGCACCACCGCGGCGATCAGCGTAGTGATATTGGCATCCGCAATCGTTGAAAAAGCCTTCTCATAACCGGCATGGATGCTGGACTGGGGTGAATTGCCGTTACGCAGTTCCTCGCGGATGCGCTCATAGATAAGCACATTGGCATCCACCGCCATACCGACCGTGAGCACGATACCGGCAATACCCGGCAGCGTGAGGGTGGCCTGCAGCAGTGACAGCAGCGCGATCAGCAGTACCAGGTTAACGGTCAGTGCCAGATTGGCGACCAGACCGAACATTCGATAATAAACCGCCATGAACACCAGTACGAGGGCAAAGCCGAGCATCACCGCAAGAAAACCCTGCTCGATGTTTTCCTGGCCCAGACTCGGGCCGATGGTGCGCTCCTCGATGATTTCGAGTGGGGCCGCCAGTGCGCCGGCACGCAACAGCAGTGCCAGATTGCGTGCTTCCTGTGTTGATTCCAGGCCGGTGATCTGAAAGCGCTTGCCAAGCTGTTCACGGATGGTGGCAATATTGATGACTTCTTCTATGGTCTCCTTGCGTTTGACCAGTTCACCCGAGTCATCGCGCACGGTTTCGGTCTTGTTTTCGATGTAGACCGTGGCCATGGGGTTGCCAACCTCTTCGCCGGTACGGCGCGAGAATATACGCGCGCCCTTGCCATCCAGCGTTATGTACACTGCCGGCCCACCGCTCACCTGATCGATACCGGAAGATGCATCGATAATCGAATCACCGGTCAGCATGATTTCCTTTTTCAGCAGTACGGGTTCACCGCCGCGTTCATAATAAAGTTTGGCACCCGCCGGCACACGTCCGTCAATCGCATCCTGGACACTGTTCTCGCTGTCGACCATGCGGAATTCGAGGGTCGCAGTCGCACCCAGAATATCCTTGGCGCGGGCGGTATCCTGAACGCCGGGCAGCTGCACCACGATGCGATTATTGCCCTGCTGCTGGATGACCGGTTCGGCGACACCCAGTTCGTTCACACGCTTGCGCAAAGTAGTAATGTTCTGCTGCAGGGCAAAATCACGGGTTTCCTCAATACTCTGCTCGGACAGATTTGCGACCAGACGATGTTCGTCTGGTACACTCTCGGTCTCGAGATCGAGTTCGGGAAAATTACTGGCTATGACCGCCTCGGTCTGCTCGAGATCGGCCGCATCCCGCAGCCGGACCAGAACGCCCCCATCTCCGGCACGGCCGACACTGCGGTAACGAATTCGCTCTTCACGCAGCAGCCCGCGGATATCCGAAACGTAACGCTCTTCCGCCTTGTCCACGGCCGCTGCCATATCGACTTCCATAAGAAAGTGCACGCCACCGCGCAGATCCAGACCCAGGAACATGGGTTCCGCATCCAGCGCCTGCAGCCAGGCCGGTGTTGCCGGCGCCAGATTCAAGGCAACGATATATTCGCGCTGCAGCGCTTCAGCCACGACATCGCGCGCCTCGATCTGGGCATCCGCATCCTCGAAACGAACGATCAGCGTGCCATTCTGCTGCTCGATGGATTTCGGCTGGAGTCTGGCGTCTTCCAGCGCTGCGCTCACTTCGAGTTCCGTCAGCTCGCCGATTTCGGCAGCACGCGCCGGTGATATCTGCAGGGCCGGATCCTTGCCGTAGAGATTGGGTAAGGCGTAAATGATGCCGACGATCAGAACGACAAGAACGAGCAGATATTTCCAGAGCGGATAGCGGTTCATACGTGGGAAGTCGTTATTGTTTTGCTACGGAGTGATTCAAAGCGACTTCATTGTTCCCTTGGGCATGGTCGCGGACACGGCCTGTTTCTGTATCTTCACCTCGGTCTCCTTGCCGATTTCCAGCAGGATGAAGTTTTCGCCGATCTCCTTAATGCGACCGAGCAGACCGCCATTGGTAACAATCTCATCGCCCTTGGCCAGGCCTTCGACCATCTGCTTGTGTTCCTTGGCGCGCTTCATCTGCGGCCGGATCATCAGAAAGTACATCAGGCCGATGAAGACCAGGGTCCAGATCAGCAGGCCGGTCCCGCTGGCACCGCCCTGCGCCCCTTGCGCCCAAGCATTCGAAATGAAGAAATCCATAGATAGCCCGTCAACCATGTTCGAAAGCGGCGTATTATGACATAGCTGTCGTGTGTTGCACGCGTGCAGCGTAAAAATCGCGGACGAATGTTTCCAGGCTGCCGGCGCTTATGGAAGCGCGCAGATCCCGCATCAGCTTCTGGTAATAATGCAGGTTATGTAGCGTGTTCAGCCGCGCACCCAGCATTTCACCGGTCTTGTCCAGATGGTGCAGATAGGCGCGGCTGTAGTGGCGGCAAGTGTAGCAGCCGCAGTCCGGGTCCGGTGGCGCGGTGTTGAAGCGGTTCTCGGCATTACGCAGACGTGCGACGCCCCGGCGGGTGAACAGGTGGGCATTGCGAGCGTTGCGGGTCGGCAAGACACAATCAAACATATCGACACCCCGGCAAACCGCCTCGACGATATCCTCGGGCCGGCCGACGCCCATCAGGTAACGCGGCCGCTCCGCCGGCATCTGTGGCATAACGTGATCCAGTATCTCCAGCATCGTAATCTGCGGTTCACCGACCGACAGGCCGCCAATAGCATAACCGTCGAAACCGATCTCCAGCAGGCCGCCGAGTGAGGCATCACGCAGATCCGGAAACATGCCACCCTGAATAATGCCGAACAGCGCCGCCGGGTGGCCACCGTGGGCCGTCTTGCTGCGCGCGGCCCAGCGCAGCGAACGCTCCATGGCCGCCTGGACCGCCGCCTTGTCGGCCGGATAACCGATACAGTCGTCGAAAATCATGATGACGTCAGCTCCGAGTGCCCGCTGAACGCGCATGGAGGTTTCCGGGTCGAGATACACCCGGGCACCGTCCACCGGCGACCGGAAAGACACTCCCGTGTCCGAGATCTTGCGGCTTGCGGCCAGACTGTAAACCTGGAAACCGCCGGAATCGGTCAGGATGGGGCCGTCCCAGTGCATGAACTCATGCAGGCCGCCATGGGCGGCGATAACTTCGGTGCCGGGGCGCAGCATCAAATGGAAAGTATTGCCGAGAATTATCTCGCTGCCGGCGGCGCGCAGTTCTCCCGGTGTCAGGGTCTTCACCGCGGCATAGGTGCCCACCGGCATAAACGCCGGCGTCTGTACCACGCCGCGCGGGAAACTGAGCCGGCCGCAGCGTGCGGCGCCATCGCAGGCTGTCAGTTCAAATTCCACTGTTCTCCTCAGGAGATGCATCCGCCGCCGTCAGAAACATCGCATCACCGTAACTGAAAAACCGGTAGCGCTCCGCCACGGCATGGGCATAGGCGCGAAGCACATTCTCGCGGCCGGCAAAGGCGCACACCAGCATCAGCAGCGTCGATTCCGGCAGGTGAAAGTTGGTCAGCAACGCATCGACCACCCGGAAACGATAACCCGGATAGATAAAGATATCCGTTTCACCCTGGAATGGCTGCAGCGTACCACCAGCGGCGGCGGTCTCGAGACTGCGCACGCTGGTGGTGCCGACGGCCACGACCCGTCCGCCGCGGGCGCGGGCCTGTATCACGGCGTCGCAAACATCCATATCCACCTGCATCAGTTCCCGGTGCATGCGGTGTTCGGCCAGGTCATCGACTCGTACCGGACTGAACGTGCCGAGACCGACATGCAGGGTGATATACGCCAGTTCAATGCCGGCGGCCTGCAGTGCCGCCAGCATGGCATCGGTGAAATGCAGGCCGGCGGTGGGTGCCGCCACCGCCCCGGGCTCTTGTGCGTAAACCGTCTGATACCGATCCCGGTCGACGCTTTCATCAATGCGGCGGATGTAGTGCGGCAGCGGCATGTGTCCATGGCACTGCAGCACTTCGGTCAGTGTCAGGCGGCCATGCAGCCTCAATCTGTATAAGTCACCAAGACGCTCACCAATTTCGAATGCAATATCATCGTCAACCAGAATCCGGCTGCCTGCGCGATTGGCTTTGCTCGCGCGCAGCTGCGCCACGACTTCCCGTTCGCCGGTAATGCGCTCGACCATGATCTCGACCCGGCCGCCGGTCGGTTTGCGCGCGAACAGCCGCGCCGGTATCACGCGCGTGTTGTTCAGTACCAGCAAATCGCCGGGCTGCAGCAGGGCCGGCAGATCGGTTATCAGTCGGTCGGCAAACGCGCCCGTGCGACCGTCCAGGGTCAGCAGCCGCGCCGCGTCGCGGCGCGCGGCCGGATACTGGGCGATCAGATTCTCGGGCAGATCGTAATAGAAATCCTGGCGACGCATGGCGCGCGATAGTAGCAGAAACGGTTCCCGGACAGCGCGGTTATCCTGCTCTCGTGCAATGTTCTTGTTATACTCTGCGGCCTTCAGCAGCCGGGATGGCGGAACTGGTAGACGCAGTGGACTCAAAATCCACCGGTGGTGACACCGTGCGAGTTCGACTCTCGCTCCCGGCACCAAACATCATTACGATCAGATGTGTATGTTGGCTATCCAACCTGCATCGTAATCATGGGTTTTAATTATGCCTCTCTATAAACCGATATTCATCGTTGGACACGGGCGTTGTGGATCGACCGTATTCCACGACGTCTTATGCCATCATCCCGATGTCGCCTGGTTCACACAGTTTCTCCAGAAATACCCTCACAGGCCTTACCTGAATGCCTGGGTCAACCGGTGTTTTGACCTTCCGGTTTTATCAACCCTTGCAGAATTCCTGGCTGCCAGACGCAAGATCTATCCCGTGGAACCGT
Source organism: uncultured Enterobacteriaceae bacterium (assembly GCA_964522485.1). Lineage (GTDB taxonomy): Bacteria > Pseudomonadota > Gammaproteobacteria > Methylohalomonadales > Methylohalomonadaceae > Methylohalomonas. Next base: position 52,144 of record CAZFUS010000004.1, read on the forward strand.
ACCGCTTCTGGGAACAGCATTGTCATGGCTTTGCGCGGCCTCACCGCGATCTGAAGGCAAAAGACGTCATTCCCCGCGTCATTCCACCGCTGGAGCGCGCGATTGCGAAAGCCATACCCTCCGGCAAGCGGCTGCTCGCAAAGATCACAGGCTGGCCGAGAATGGATTATCTGAAAGCGATCTTTCCAGACGCCAAGTTCGTGCACATCATTCGTGACGGCCGGGCGGTTGTCAGTTCCGTACTGGCTGCGCCCTACTTCGATGGCTGGAGCGGACCCTATCAGTGGGCGCGCGGTGAGCTATCGGAAGAACAGTTCACTCAATGGAATGCCTCGGGACAATCCTTTGTCGTACTGGCAGCCATCGGCTGGGAAAACCGGATGAATGCTTTTGAAGAGGCCAAGCGTGATCTCACGGATGAAAATTATTTCGAATTCAAATACGAGGATTTCTGCGAGAATAAGGACACGACTCTGAAGCAGGTCGTGGAATTTCTGGAATTACCCGCCGGCTCAACAGGCAAATTTCTCGAACGGACCCGTCATATCCGCCTCAAGGCAACCAACGACAAATGGAAGAGTGATCTCAGCCGGCAACAGCAGGCAGATCTGGAAGCCTATTTAAAGCCCCTGCTGGAACGTTACGGTTACAATTGAGCACTGACTGAAACAAAGGCATCGGTGCACCGGAACCATGAACGGGGAAGGGTCCGTGGCGCGTATCTGAAAAAGAGACTATCAATCGCTCAATAGAAACAGCCGGATTCAGTCGGCGCTGTATTTAAACACACACGAGTTCGATTAATCCGCAGACTCCTCACACAGTCCGCCGAGCTCTGCGACCAAACCGCGCAGCTCAGCCAGGGCGCTGTTCAGTAATTCAATATCAACGCCGCTCAGTACGATGTTCACGCCTTTTTTATGCGCACTGAAGAACGGATAGCTGCCTATGGCAAGCCCCGGATAACGGGCCTGCAGTGCAGTCAGGGCGGAGGCGAGCTCACCCTCACGACGATCAGTAGTCAGTGTCCGACTGAGGATAGGGCGGCCGTGCCGCAGACGATCGGCAAGACCGTCAAACATCGCCTGCATTACGGCGGGTATTCCTGCCAGCACAAACACGTTTTCGATCTGGAAACCCGGCGCCCCACTCAGCGGATTATCAACCAGTATCGCACCGGCCGGCATGTCCGCCATGCGCAGGCGCGCATCATTAACATCACTGCCGTAGAAGGCACGCAAAAGCTGTTCTGCCTGCGGATGCCGTTCGAGCGACCGATCGAAGGCGCGGGCTACAGCCGCCGAAGTAATATCATCATGGGTCGGACCGATACCACCGGTGGTGAACACATAATCAAATCGCCGCCGGCTATCATTCACATTATGAATGATAGCGTCGCTGTCATCGGGAATGACCCGGGCTTCGGTCAGGCGGATACCAAGCCCAGCCAACCGCCGGCCTACAAACGCCAGATTTTTATCCTGGGTGCGTCCGGACAGGAGTTCGTTGCCGATAAGCAACAGAAAAGCGCTGGGTGAGCTAGCTGACATGAGAAATCCCGGTCGTGGATCCGGGATATGATTCAAAACCGCGCCGCCCGTCGCAAGCAAAAAATGGCACGTCCCTGTGCTACCAAGTTATCGCTGAGCTGCAAATACAATGTAGTCCATACTTAATATAAATGCAAACGATTTTTATTATCATTACTAAACATATTAGGCCGCGGCGATTGCGGCGGCCGCGTTATAATCAATACGCGTAAGAGTTCCTCAGAGATGCGTCTTGTCTGAATCCGATCCTTCATTTCACCAGCGCCGGCTGCAGTATCTGCTGTTATTGAGGTTGCTGGCGATTGGGGCCCAGCTGCTCGCCCTGGCGCTGATGGCCTGGGGCTTCGATATCCGCCTGCCGTGGTTGCCGGTCGGCTTCATCATCACGGGTCTGCTTGTGTACACAGCTATAACCTGGTACCGCACGCGTCAGTCCGACGCGATCCGCGATGGCGCAATTTACCGGCAGCTGTTGGTCGATGTGACAGCCCTGAGCGGGCTGGTCTATTTCACCGGTGGTTCGGTGAATCCCTTTATCACGCTATTCCTGCTGCCCATCACATTCGCCGCGGCCAGCCTGCCATCACGCTACACCTGGACGGTCGCCTGCACGGCTATCGCCGCCTATACCCTGCTGATGTTCTTCAATCAGCCTTTCCTGCAGAGCCATACCCACGCCAGCAGTTTCTCACTGCATCTGTGGGGTATGTGGTACGGTTTCATCATCAGCGCCGCGCTGCTGGTCTATTTCGTCGGCCGGCTCGGCCGGGCCCTGCAGCAGCGTGACCGAAGTCTGGCGACAGCACGGGAAGAGGCCCTGCGCGCTGAACAGCTGATTGCCATGGGAACGCTGGCCACCGGCACCGCCCATGAACTCGGTACACCGCTGTCTACGATGGCGGTACTGGTCAGGGACCTGCAACAGGATCCCCCTGACCGGGTCGAACTGGACGAATCCCTGAGTTGTCTGCGTGAACAGATCGATCGCTGCAAGACCGTGCTGGCCCGGCTGGCCAGTGATGCCGGCGAGCTGCAGGCAGATGCCGGCCAGCGGCAGCCGGTTTCCGTGTACCTCGATACGGTACTGCAGGAATGGCAGCAGCTGGGTGCGGGTATCGCGGTCCAGACCGACTGGCGGGGGCCGCGGCCGGGACCGGCGATCATTGCTGACAGAACCATTACCCAGGCCTTGCTCAATGTCTTCAACAATGCCGCCGACGCGGGCGCCGAACGAATTGACCTGTCCTGTCATTGGGACGAAGACAGCCTGCATCTGACCGTAACCGATGACGGCAGCGGACTGACGGCCGACGCCAAATCACATATAGGCAACCTCCCTTACAGTGATAAACCGGCTGGTAAAGGCATGGGACTGGGATTATTTCTGGCCCGCCTGACTCTGCAACGTTTCGGTGGCAGTCTGGAGATTGATGATCACGCGGCGGGCGGAACGCGAGTCGGGATTTTCCTGCCACTGCGACCGATCCTGGCGGGGAGCGATGTCTGAATCCGATCAGTTGCTGTTGGTCGACGATGACCCGACTTTCTGCCGGGTCATGGCGCGGGCATTGTCACGGCGCGGCCTTAACGTTATCCAGGCCGGTTCCGTAACCACGGCTGCAAGCCACGCCCGGCAGACGCCGCCGGCTTATGCCGTAATCGACCTCAATATGCCGGGCGAATCCGGCCTGCAGCTCATCCCGGCGCTGCTGGCATTCAATCCCGAAGTCCGGATCGTCGTCCTGACCGGCTACGCCAGCATTGCCACAGCGGTTGAAGCGATCAAACTGGGGGCTACCCACTATCTGACGAAACCCGCCGACGCCGACCAGGTACTAAGTGCATTCGATCTGCAATCCGGTGATGCAGCCATGGCAGTGGCAGAACAGCCAATACCACTCGGGCGGGTCGAATGGGAGCATATCCAGCGGGTACTCAGTGAATGTGGCGGTAACATTTCGGAGACCGCCCGCCGGCTGGGCATGCACCGGCGAACGTTACAGAGAAAGCTGCAAAAACGACCGAGCCGTTCAGGGGATTGATTGAAGGAAATCAGTCCGCAAATGAACGCGAATAAAACAGATTCAAGAATTCACTTTTTATTGTTTCTGCCTCTCGCAACGTCAAACAACCCAGCCCAAGACAATCGTTCGAAACGTTCAATTACACGGAATATTTAGCAGTGGCCCAATTTGAAATCTGTACGCTGAATCCTGTCATTTCAAGGGAACGAAGTGTCTGGGAAATCTGGCCGTTATGACACGAAAGGATTTCTCGCTCGCGCTCGAAATGACAACTGAGCCACTATCGAATATTTGCGTTCTTCGCGTTCATTCGCGGATATATTCTTGAACCGCTGCCCGTGCTTTACGGCCCGGCAGACCTGGAGACAGGGCCGGGAGTACTCAGGCGGCTTGAACCGGAATGGCCTGGCTGATCCGTAAAATGTGGTTGTGCTCGTCCAGATATACGAGGGTGGGTTTGAAACTGCCGATCCGCTCGGCATCCAGGCCCGCATAGGCACAGATGATGACCCGATCACCGGGCCGGGCTTTGTGTGCGGCTGCACCGTTGACCGAGATCACTCTTGAATGCTCTTCGGCCCGGATGGCGTAGGTCGTGAAACGCTCGCCGTTATCAATATTGTAAATCTGGATCTGCTCGTATTCATGAATGCCGGCGCTGTCCAGCAAATGCCCATCAATGGCACAGGAACCGTCGTATTCCAGCTCCGAGTGCGTAACCCGGGCTTGATGCAGCTTGGCTTTTAGGACAGTGAGTTGCATTTCTGACAGTGACAGGATTGTGCGGAGCAATAAGTATGGCCGATCGCGCCAGTCGCATCAACGGTCACAGGTCACAGAAACATTATCTATCAGCCGCGTCCGACCCAGCCAGGCGGCTCCCAGTACAACGAGTTCGCCCGTCTGCGGCCCGGGCGACTCCAGTGTAGCAGCGGTCCGGATGGCGATATATTCCGACCGGAAACCGGCATCCAACAGCCGCGACATGCCTTCGGCCTCCAGTGGGCGGTAGGCAAGGTTCCCGTCGCGCAGCCGTGTGGCAATATCCAGCAGGGTCCGGTACAGCAGGGGGGCCCGCTTGCGTTCTTCCTCGCTGAGGTATTGATTGCGCGAGCTCAATGCAAGGCCGTCTGCCTCGCGTACCGTCGGCACGGCCTGAATATCGACCGGTATGGCCAGGTCGGCCACCAGCCGGCGGATGATCAGTAACTGCTGATAGTCCTTTTCACCAAAAACGGCGATATGCGGGCGGACCATATTGAGCAGCTTGGTAACCACCGTGGCCACGCCAGCGAAATGGCCGGGCCGGAATTTGCCGCATAACACTCCGTCCAGTACCGGCACCGTCACGCGGGTATGTTGCTCGGCACCGGCCGGATAGATCGTGGCTACATCGGGAATGAACACCAGATCCGTCCCCAGTGCCTCGAGCTGCCGGCAGTCTTCCTCTTCACTGCGCGGATAGCAATCGTAGTCCTCGCCGGCCACGAATTGCGCGGGATTAACGAAGATCGTCGCCAGCACCCGCCCACCACGTTCTGCAGCGGCCCGGACCAGAGCCAGATGGCCGGCATGCAGATTGCCCATGGTCGGAACCAACACAATCGGTTCACTCTGACAGCGCCATTCTTCCAGCCGAGTCTGCAGAATGGATAATTCACGGATGATCTGCATGAATTGAAGATCGTCTTAAAGGTAGCCAGGAATGATTCTAACAGCCGGTAACAGCCTGACTGGATTCAGATCGCGGGCGTGTGCGCCGCATCCGGAAACTCGCCGGATTTCACCGCTTCGACGTAGCGCTTCAACGCCATACGGATGCTGCCGTTTTCAGCCAGGAAGTCACGCGAAAAGCCGGGCGGCTGAGCGCTGATACCCAGCATGTCATGTAACACCAGAACCTGACCGTCACAGTCCGGCCCGGCACCGATGCCAATCACCGGAATATCCAGCGCCCCACGTATCCTGCCCGCCAGGGTCGCAGGCACACATTCCAGCACCAGCATGACTGCGCCCGCGGCCGCCAGTGCCTGAGCGTCTTCGAAAATCTGTTGTGCCGTATCAGCGTCCCGGCCCTGGATCCGGTAACCGCCAAGTTCATGGATGGACTGCGGCAGCAGACCCAGATGGCCGCAGACCGGTATGTCGGCATCCACCAGCCGGGTCACGGTCTCGATAAAACCGGCGCCACCTTCCAGTTTGACCACTTCCGCGCCGCCGTCCTGCACCAGTCGGCCGGCATTCTCCAGCGCCCGAACCGGATCCATATAGGTCTGATAGGGCATGTCGGTTACGATCAGAGCGTTCGGCCGGGCCCGGCTTACCAGACGACTGTGGTAAATCATGTCGGCAAGCGTCACGCCCAGAGTATCCGCCGCTCCGTGCAGCGTCATGCCGAGCGAGTCACCGACCAGAATGCAGTCGACACCGGCGCTGTCGAGCAGGCCGGCAAAGCCGGCATCATACGCGGTCAGGCAGGCAATCGGCTCGCTGCGGGTTTTCATCTCCCGCAGGGTGGTGGTCGTGATTTTGGCCGTCATGAGGTCGCCAGGGAAACCGGATTGAAATAATGACGACCGGATTTGAGCTCCCGGATCTGCTGCAGCAGCCGGTTAAAGTCCTCGTCACCTTCCGCGAGATTGATGTCTTCAGTATTCACAATCAGCAGCGGTGCCCGATTGTAATGATAGAAGAAGTCAACATAGGCCTCGGCCACGCGCTGCAGATAATCCTCATCGATCAGCTGTTCATAATCGATGGCACGTCGTTCGATCCGCTCCAGCAATACTTCGACGGGTGCCTGCAGATAGATCACCAGGTCCGGATCCGGCGCCTGTAGTGTCAGCTGTTCGTAGACCTGATGGTAGAGCTTCAACTCCTCCTGGCTCAGCGTCAGCGAGGCGAACAGGCGATCCTTGTCGATCAGAAAATCGACCACACGCGCCGGATTGAATAAATCACCCTGGCGCAGCGACTGCGTCTGGCGGGCGCGCTGAAACAGGAAGTACAGCTGCGTCGGCAGCGCCGTGTTGACCGGATCCTGATAAAAGCGCGGTAGAAACGGGTTGTCCTCGGCCTGCTCCAGCAACAGATCAGAATTGAGGGCAGTCGCCAGGCGGCTGGCCAGCGTTGTCTTGCCGACTCCTATCGGACCTTCGACCACGATATAGCCCAGTTGCCGATCATCCAGCATCGCTGATGACCTCGAGGTCGTCGGTCGCCACATCCGCCAGCAGACCGGTGATACTGCCGTAGCCTGGTATTTCCAGTGTCCGGTTGAGATCGTACAACGGCCGCAACACAAAACCACGCCGGTGCAACTCGGGATGCGGTACCTTGAGCCGCGGTGTATCAATATGTTGATCACCGTACAACAGCAGATCCAGATCCAGCGTACGTGCACCCCAGCGCTCACCATCCCGGCGGCGGCCGTGCTGTTGTTCAATAGCCTGCAATGCGTCCAGCAGCGTCTCGGCTTCCATACTGGTGTCGATCGCTGCGGCCGCGTTGACATAATCGGGCTGATCCTGGGGCCCTACCGGCCGGCTGCGGTATAAAGGCGAATGACCATGCCAGACACTGTCCGGTAACCGCCGGAGTGCAGTGATGGCCGTGGCCACCTGCTGACGCGGCCCATCCAGATTACTGCCGAGTCCGATATAGGCCATCGGCATAATCAATTTCTGCGGCGTGGACGCCGGCGGCGGCGCGAATCACGTGCGCCTGAGACGGGCGCTGCCTGTAACCCGGGATGCGCTACCTGTTGCTCGGTCCAGAATTCAGCGATGTCGTTCACCGACTCGCCGGCCTTCGCCCGCAGCAACAGGAAATCATAAGCCGCCCGGAAACGGGGATGCGTCAGCAGTCGCTGGACGCGCTTGCCCTGGCGGCCTGCCTGGGCTTCCAGGCGTGACTGCAACATCCAGACCTCCTTGGCGATGCGCGTAAACCGGCGCGGCATGGCCATGCTGGCTACCTGCCGGGAAATCACGTCATCGCTGGCCAGTTGCAACGCCTCGTGTTCATTCATGCCTTCCCTGACGTAGGCATCGGCCTGCTGCCGGACCGGATCCCACAGCAGAGCGGCGATCAGGAATGCCGGGGTGACCGGCTTGCCCTCCAGCATGCGCTGATCGGTATTGGCCAGTGCATGGATGGCGAAGGTATGCGGGAAACCGCCTTCCTGGGCTGCCAGCGAAACCTCGGTCTGGGGAAACAGCCAGGCAAACAGCCCGTAGTGACGCAGCGCTTCGAACGACTGCACCGCGTAGCCACTTAAAAACAGTTTCAGAAACTCCTCGAACAAACGTGCCGGCGGTATGTCCTCCAGCAGATACGCCAGCGACCGGACTGGTGTTTCGGTGGCGGGGTGCAGACTGAATCCTAATTTCACGACAAAACGCACCGCCCTCAGCATGCGCACCGGGTCTTCCCGATAACGCCGTTCAGGTTCCCCTATCAGCCGCAGACAGCCGGCTGCGATATCGTGCATACCGCCGACATAATCAACGATTGAGAAATCCTCAATATTGTACAGCAGGGCATTGACCGTAAAATCGCGGCGCCAGACATCCTCATCAACGCTGCCATAAACATTATCACGCAGGATGCGATCGCTGGCGCTGATCTCCGCCTCATCATTCATGACCATCGTATCAGCGCGGAAAGTCGAGACCTCGATGATTTCCGGGCCGAAGTGGACATGCGCCAGACGAAAGCGCCGGCCGATGAGCCGGCAGTTGCGAAACAGCTCACGCACCTGCTCCGGCAGTGCATCAGTCACGACGTCGAAATCCTTGGGCTCCCGGCCCAGCAGCAGATCACGCACGCCGCCACCGACCATATAGGCTTTAAAGCCGGCGTTTTTCAGCCGGTAAAGCACCTTGAGCGCATTCGGACTGATGTTCTCGCGCGAAATGTTGTGCTCGGCGCGCGGGATGATACGCGGTGTGATGCCGATGCGAGTAATTTTGTTATTCTCGGTACTGCTGTTTGACTGTTTCATGATTCACTGTAATGTTACAGACATTCACGGTCAGGAAACTATAGGAGGAAGCCTGTAGTTATGCTTGGAGCGCCCCGGAGGGAAACGTATAATATCATTCGTATCGCAGCCGGTCCCGGCCTGCACGCCCCGCTCCCTTCGTCTAGTGGCCCAGGACGTCGCCCTCTCACGGCGAAAACGGGGGTT